>JBJKQT010000079.1:0-6130 GCA_046705065.1 Desulfocapsaceae bacterium | reverse complement strand
CCACATGGGCATAGTGTCGCTTCGCCGTCTCATATTCAACATGGGCCGTCGCGATTGTAATTCCACGTTCCTTCTCTTCAGGGGCCTTGTCGATCTCACTGAAGTCAGTGAACTTTGCCTGACCTTTATTAGACACCACGCTAGTTATGGCTGCTGTCAACGTGGTCTTACCATGATCTATATGACCCAGCGTTCCTACATTGACATGCGGCTTTGTCCTGTTAAATTTTTCCTTTGACATTTTCTTGTCTCCTCAGGCCTTATAAAATTTTTTATAATATTCTGCCTTTCCATCTCTGGAGCCCACGACCGGAATTGAACCGGTGACCTCATCCTTACCAAGGATGCGCTCTACCATCTGAGCTACGTGGGCACCCTTACTCAAAAAAAAATGGAGCGGGAAACGAGGCTCGAACTCGCGACCCTCAGCTTGGAAGGCTGATGCTCTACCAATTGAGCTATTCCCGCTCTTAAACTGTAAATGCAAAGTGAAAATCAATGGTGGAGGGGGGAGGATTCGAACCTCCGAAGGCGCCGCCGACAGATTTACAGTCTGTTCCCTTTGACCGCTCGGGAACCCCTCCATTTGGATATTGAATGGCAATACCCATTACAACATATTAATAACACTTTGTAAAGTATTTTCCCTTTGGAGCTGGCGATGGGACTTGAACCCGCAACCTGCTGATTACAAATCAGCTGCTCTGCCAATTGAGCTACGCCAGCCTGCAAAGGAGGGGATTATACTCATTTGAGATTTTTATAGCAATATTTATTTTATCAAGATAAGGGAATTAGAACATCTTGTGTTACAGATTTTAGCTTTTACCATAATGTCGCTATGTCTTATCTCTACTCTCTGAATACAGTTCACAAAAAATAAGGCCGAGTCCAGAAAGACCCGGCCTTATTTAATCAAACTAAGGGTTCTTCTTACTTAATTCAGCCCACTGTGAGCACCTTCCCTGTATTTTTCAAAGGCCATGGCGAAAGTTCTGTAAACCATGTGGGCAAATTTTGTGTACGGCATGTACAGGAATAGCATCATAACGGCTACTAAATGGAGGAAATAGACAAAATACCCCACTGTCGGAAGACCTATCCAACGTATCACCTCTGCAAGCAGACCAGTGACCCCCACTGCCATGATTTCCCAAATCAGAAACCAATCATAAAAAATTCCCTGAACCCCGGAGGCATTTTCAGACTTCGACCTGTTGGTCCACAAAACCCAGGTACCATATATCATAGCAATTGCAGAAACATTGGCTAGAAGTTTTACCGGGTTCCAAAATGTCATTGGCCCGTGCATGCTCGGAAACCAAAGGCCTAAGATATCATTGGCAAAAAGAGACCAACAGGTGACAAGGAAGAGACCGATGAAAGCGTATACCAGCGGTTTGTGACCGGTTATCCTGTCTATATTAACTTTACACTCACGAAATCTAGTATGTTTCAAAATTTCAACTATTGAAGGCCAAAGATACCGTGTGATGAATTGAGGAACGGAAGGCCGGTAATCAGAAGTGAAATTCGTTTTCTCGGCCATTGCCTTCCAAAGATTGGAAATTCCTTTATACGCGGAAAATACAGCTATTGCAGCGGAAGGAACCATGAAGGCCACGATAAAGAAAATATTTTTGGCATACCATCTGAAATCCCAATGACCGAAAAATTGTTGATACCCATGTTCAGCAAAGTGTTCATGTGTCGGGATTACCATGCCTCCGGACAGCAACCACATTACAAAAATGACAACGACGGGAATTCCTATCATCATTGGCAATCCTTTCGCACTGGATGCCAATTTTGCTAGTCCGGATGGCCAACCGTAGAAAGTATAAGCATAAGCGCGGATGGCACCCAAGACCTCGGCTGGCTTTGCGCCCCGAGGGCATTTTTCTGAACAATCACCGCATTGATGACAAAGAAAGACGTCGGGATCAGCAATTAGATTTTCCTTCAGCCCCCATTGGGACCAGATCATTTCTTTGCGTGGAAAAGGTTTTTGATCTTTGGAAAGTGGGCATACTACAGAACATGTGGCACACTGATAACATTTTTTCAGCGTATCACCTCCGACTCCCTTAAGATAATGAATAAATTCTAGATCCGGCTGGATGTTCATTTTTCTCCCTCAGTTAAGATATCATTAAACGATGATTTCTATAAAATCATACCCTTTACATGCAAAGGACAATTGCGGCGAGAAATTCTCGCCGCAACGAAAAATAAAAATTGAATTTAGAATCCTTTGAATGGATTCGGTCCCATTTCAACAATGGACTCGACAAACTCTTCAATGATTTGAGGAATTTTATCGTAATCAGTAATAGCAACCTGATGACTGGTTACTCTTTCCGACTCCAAACCAAGGGTTGATAAGGTGTCGCCAATATTTTCCATTCGTTTATTGGCAATCTCGGAACCCTTGACAAAGTGGCATTGATAGTCATCGCCGTAAGTGCAGCCAAGGAGCATTGCACCGTCCATTCCTGCTGAAAGTGCATCACGAATCCAGGCCATGTTAACTGAACCAAGACAACGAACAGGAATAAATCGTACCATGTGGTTCAATTTGTGATGTTTCATGCCGGCCATGTCGATTGCAGGATAGGCATCGTTTTCGCACACAAGCACCAGTATTCTGAGCCGGTCTTCATCATCCTCGGGGACTTCTATTGATTTAATCATCGATCCGATCATATCAATATTGTAATCCTTGAAGCCGATGATTCGCTCAGGACAAGCTCCCATACAGGTACCACAGCGGCGACAACGGGTCGGATTCGGCAGAGGAGTCCCCTTTTCATCGTCGTCCAAAGCACCGAACGGACATTCCTCGGTACAACGCTTGCATTGGGTGCAGCGTTGGAAGAAGAAATCAGGATAGGTTGCATCACCTGAACGAGGGTGTACAGAAACACCGCGATCCGTAGATTCTATGCATTGAATCGCCTTCAATGCTGCACCGGCGGCATCGTCAATGGTTTCATCAATCGTCTCTGCTTTACGTACGCCACCGCATGTATATACACCGGTTCTTCTCGTTTCATAAGGGAAACAGATGAAGTGAGAGTCTGCATATCCGTCGAAAAGTCCGAGATCAGAAAACGCGGGACCTTGACGATAGGCAAGGTTGACTGTATTGGCGTGGAGGGTTGTCGGCTCCATACCCGCGGCCAGAACAACCATATCGACTTCGAGATTGATCTCTTCTCCGAGTAAGGTATCGGTAACCCCGACGGTTACCTTTTCACCTGCACCTTGCTCAACCTTCATGACGTTTCCTTTGGTAAGGAATATTCCATCATTCTGCTGGGCACTTTTGTAGAAAAGCTCCATATGCCCTGGTGTTCTCATGTGTTGATAAAGGATATAGGCTTTTCCTTCGGGATTGTCCTGGCAAACGTACTGAGCCTGTTTCAAAGCAACCATGGAGGTGACGGAGTTACAATAAGGAAAGTCTTTATCATTGTCAGCTCCGCCAGGACTCTGAACAAAGGCAACATTGGCAGGAACCTTTCCCGCTTTGGCAAGTTTCTCGAATTCGGCGTTTGTTACGACATTTTTGATTTTTCCATAACCAAGGTGTTCATATTGAGAAACATCGGCAGGTGTCCATCCGGTTGCTAGAACAACTGAACCGACCTTCGTTGCTGCGGGATCGATTTCAGTGTAGGCCTTCAATCCTGCATTCGGATTTTCCATCTGACCTTTATCGATCAAATCCTTTTCATCTACCGTTACTTTGGCAGGTGCATCCCACTCGCTTTTCTCTCCGGTTTTCTTAAACGTAACGGAGAAATTTCCTGGTGCGCCTGCGATACGGGCAACTTCCGTGGCGGTTTTAACGGTGATTTTGGCATTCGCAGTGACTTTGTCAATCAACGTTTGAACAGGGTTGTCCTCAAGATCGGTCCATGGCGCCTTGGTGGGGAACGATTTTCTCCAGGAGTTGGCCTTGCCTCCAAGGGCTTCTTCTTTCTCTGCCAGGATAACATCGTAACCAGCGGCAGCCGCTTCTTGAGCTGCAGTGAGTCCGGCAATACCACCACCCATAACCAGAATGGTTTTGTTGACCCCGGCCTCGAGCTGATAGGGAACGGCAAGTTCTGTCTTTTGAGCACGAGCACATGCCATCCTCATATAATCGCTTGCTGTTTCCTGTAAAAAGGCTGCCGCCTCCGGATGAGGTTCTTCACCTTCTGCAGGAGTTCCCTGGGCCCAGACAACCTGTTCCCGGAGATTTGCCCGGATAGTGATTTTGTCGGATCCAAAATCAAACTCTTTCTGCATGACGCGAGGTGAACAGGCACCAATTACGACTGTGTTCACGCCGCTTTCGTTAATGTCTTTTTCAATGAGGGCGCGGCCCTCGGTACCACAGAGGCAACCAAAAGTCTTGCACTCCATGGACATTTCACCAGTTACGACTTCGGAGAGAGCTTCGATGTCGAGAGCCTCGCCAATGCCGCAACCCGTACATATATATGCGCAATATGTCTTAGCCATTGATCATTACCTCCTGGATATCTGAATTGCCTTGAGGGCAGCTGCGGTGGATGATTGGGTAGTGGTCACGACGTCGGCGGCTTTTTTTGCACAACCCGCCGAGATCATTCCTTTGTCATAATCGGAAATTACGAAACCACTGGTATCCATATTCAGACTTACAGGTGCACCTTGAACCGCCAGGGAGGGTTGCATACCTGTTGCCAGTACGGCCATGTCCACCTTCTGGTGGATCTTTTCACCGGTAATTGCATTTTCTGCCACTACCGTGACGCCGCCGTCGCTCTCCGGAATAATTTCAGCAACCTTTCCTTTTATGAAAGTAGCATTCTTATCGTCACTTACTTTCTCACGGAATTTCTCATACTTCCCGGGAGTACGTAAATCGATATAGAAGACATACATCTTGGCATCAGGGTAGCGTTCTCTGACATAGGTCATCTGCTTCAATGTCGCCATGCAGCATATATGAGAGCAGAACTCGAGATGATTCTCATCACGGGATCCCGCGCATTGGACAAAGGCAACGGAAGTGATCTCTTTGTTGTCGCCGGGGCGTATAATTTTTCCACCGGTTGGTCCGTTGGGAGAAGCCAACCGCTCCATCATCATGTTTGTTATGATAGCGTCGGATTGACCGAATTTCAGGTTGTCCATTTTAGTGGCATCGTAAGGGGTCCATCCAGTTGCCCATACGATGGATGCCACATTGATGGTAACAACTTTCGGCTGCATTTCCAAATCAACTGCATTGTATTTGCACGCATCTTTGACGGCCTTGGCACCTTCTGCAGAAAGCTTGTCTTTTTCAATGACATAACGACGGGGAAAAGCCATCTCATGAGGAAGATAAGCCGCCTTATGTTTATCCATGCCAAAGTTGAACTCGTTGTCTATCATGTCCGGACATGCTTCAGCGCAATCTCCGCAGGCCGTGCAATTGCTGTTGACATATCGGGGAGCAATTTCGAGGTTTACCTGATAATTCCCTGGACCACCTACTACGGATTTAACGGTGGCCATGGTATAGGTACGGATCTTACGGTTATTTTTCACACGACGAAAATTGATCTCCAAACCACAGCTTGGTGGACACAGCTTAGGAAAATATTGGTTCAGCTGCGCTACACGGCCACCGAAAGAGGCGCTTTTTTCAATCAGAAACACATCATTTCCGACTTCAGCGGCTTCAAGGGCCGAAGTCAGCCCGCTGATACCACCGCCCACGACCAAAACTGCACCCGAGGTGCCTTGCTCGTCAGTCATACTTTTCCTCCATTGTTGCTCTTAAATATATTGTACAATTCTCACTCATTAACAGATCGAACACGCTGTACCCATTTCATAAATAGAAGAATATTTCCCTATCCAAATCCAGGCCGGTAATCGATTTACTGCAACAGTGCAAGCATTTTTAGCTTATATGGACCTCAATTCAACCAGGATTCAAGCCCAGATAAGCCAAAATTGAGTTCATAACAAAAATCTCCAGGAATCACAAGTGACTCCTGGAGATTTTCTTTACATCATTACAACAGAACCCGCAAAATTACAGCCAGGGTTCAGTCGGCAGAATGTTGACACATTCAACCTTCTCGCACTTCCATTCCTTGGT
>JBJKQT010000078.1:0-17357 GCA_046705065.1 Desulfocapsaceae bacterium | reverse complement strand
TCAACGTCGCTTCTTATCTGTGCAGCCTTGCAGAAAGCGCCGAGATAATAATTGACGGGTATACTGAAGAAAATCTGGAAGAGACGGTCGAGGTCACGCCTGTGGCTCCGCAAAAGATCAAAGGTCGCAAAGGGATTGTCCATGTCTACAGGGTTCTCGGCTTCAAAAAAATCAAACCTATTATTTCAGTAAATTAGCTAGGGCGTTTTTCTTATGACCATCTTATTTAAATCTTTGTTGCCGTCGCGGTTTTTTCGATTTGGGAAAAGCGGCTTTCTGTACGTTTCAGGGATAAGGCGGGCGGCGAAAATTATCATCCTTGTGGTGTTGATGGCTTGCAATCTCCAAGGGCTTACCGGTTGTGCGGATTTATTTATGAAAAATCCACCAGCAAAAGAGGAAAGTGTTGGAGAGCCCCAGATACCGGTTACTGGTGATGCCCAGAAGCAAGCGTTAGCCGCTGAAAAAAGTGAGAGATATCTGGATGCTCTCACCTACTGGCGTGAGGCCCGTGAGGCTATTGACAGCAGAATCTCCCTACTTTCCCAAAAAATAGCTGAAATATCACAGATGCATTCTCGTCAAGGAGTCGCTTATTTTGAAAAGAGAGATGCAGAAAAGGCGGTTTCTGAATTTATTGAAGCACTCATCTACAATCCCACCAACAAAGTTGCTTTGGAATATCTGCGAAATAGATATGCAGCTGGCCAATATATCTCATATACGGTACAAAAAGACGACACCTATGCAACGATTGCAGAGAAAGTCTACGGATCCCCATCTTACGCCTTCCTGGTGGCAGACTTTTCCAATGCAGGCAAGGAAAAAGACCTAACCGATGGAAAGGTCATCCGTCTTGCCGACAAAGATTCGTTCTTTTCGCAAGTGTTGATCGATTATAATAAGAACATTGAAAGAGCTCGGAGATTATTCAAATCTGAAAAATATATCGAAGCCCTGTCCGCGGCCCGAGAGATCCTGACTGACCATCCTAAGGACGATGAGGCTTCTTACATCATTAATATGTCGTTGCTTAAGATTGCTGCAATGCAGGAAGAACGCCAAGATTATAGGGGGGCGATTGCCACCTTATCGCAGGTTGATCCGACATTCAAAAACGTTAAAAATAAAATAGCTGAAGTCCGGGAACTCCTGAAGGATTCACTCTCCGATGCGGAAATAGAGAAAAATAAGGTTCTCTTGCAAAAAGGTGAGGAACTCTTTTCAGATGGCAAGTATTTAGCCGCCAGGGATGTGTTAAAGAACGTTGATCCTCATTTCGAAGACCGGGATAAGGTGCTTGCGCAGGTCAATAGGCAATTGAATATTCAAGCCGAAAACCATTTTAAAAAGGGTGTCTCGTTGTTCGTTGAGGAAAAACTCGCGGCAGCCATCAAGGAATGGGAGAAGACCCTCGAGCTCAATCCTCACCATCCGCAAGCTGGGGCTTCGATAGAAAAGGCACGCAAACTGATGCAGAAAGTAAAGGAGATCAAATAGGAAGACGGCTGTAATATTGCCAAGAGCAAGACCAGGGGTGTAAGGTCACCTTCGAGCTTTTTGCACTCTTCCTCATTCCGGCAAGCTCTCCATGTATAAAAAATGCTTTTGAACTGTTTTTCAACAGAACGGCGGAGTTGAAAAGATACGGTTGTACAGTATTGTGAACATTGTCCCATAAACTGTACACTATCAAGATTGTACTGTAAGAAACCTCGCGCTTCCCCAGCCAAGAAATATTTCAGGAATTAGCCTCTTAACCTATTAGCGTAATTTGGGAACAATTTTTGCCAATGGAACACAGGTAAGACTACCCTTTGCCGACAAGCCGGTATTTATAAAGCAAAGTCAATTAACATCCTGTTATGAGATTGGGAAGAATTATGGAAGAGAGAAGAATTTTGTTTGTTGACGATGAACCTTACGTCCTTAAAGGATTTCGGCGTAATTTTCGAAACTTGAGAAAAGAATTCGCTCTTTTTTATGTTGAGAGTGCATTCGAAGGATTGGCTTTAAGCAAAGAGATGGAGTTTGATGTCGTAATTTCCGACCTGAAAATGCCGCAAATGGATGGAACGACTTTCTTAACAGAAATTCAAAAAAAAAGTCCGCATACAATCCGTATAATGCTCACTGCCCAATCTGAAATGCTGTCACCCCTCAGTCTGGTGGGGGTTGTTCATCAATACTTGATAAAACCATGTAATCCCGAGAAGTTGAAAAGTGCCATACTTCAAGCAAGTGCTCTGCATAGGCTTATGAAATTAAACGAACCCAAGGACATTATTTCCTGTATAAATTCGCTCCCTCTTCAAAAGAAAACATATGAAAATTTCCAGGAAAAATTAAAGCAACCGAGCTTCTATTTGAACAGTCAAGAGAAATCGACGGATGCCGAGCTTTCTGTTGCTACAAAAATTCTTCGAATGTTGAATTCGCAACTTTCACAGAATGATAAAAAGATCAACAGCCTAAATGAGGCAGTTCATATTCTGGGGGAAAATATTGTCAGAGACTTGGCAATGAGCGTTCAACTCTTTTCAGAGGCTGAAAAATCAACGGGAGTATCTATTCCAGAGGTTTTTGTGTACCATAGCATCACAGTCGGAGCCCTGGCAAAGAAAATAGCCGAAATTCATTCAACTGAAAAAGAAGTGATTTATAAAAGCTTTATTGCAGGAGTTCTTCACGATATTGGAAAAATTGTTATTAACTCAAAATTAAATACTCTCATTAAAACTTGTAATACTTCTACAGGTCCGGTTCGAAAGGGACTCTCTGAGTCGATACATAGCAATTTAGGCGCATTTTTAACCGGCTTGTGGGGGTTCCCCAGCGACATTATAGAAGCTGTCGGATTTCATCATAATTTGGAGGATAATTCTTCAAGTCCTTTTAATCCCGCCTTATCAGTCTATGTTGCCAATGCTCTGTATAATCACTTTTGGTGGAACGGAGACGCAGGATCTTCACCTGGTGTCGATCGAAAGGATTTTCAAAAACGCGACTTGGGTGACAATCTGAAAAAATGGAGCAGGCTCTGTTATTCGTATTTGGATGATCTGTTCAATGGTTCAAAAATACAGAGACCCGAATATTATGTGCCTTTTTGCTCCTGTGAGGGGCGAAAAAAAACGTGTTAACGCTGCATGCTGTGGTATTACCCGCATATCATCTCATTAGTCCAGGCGGCCTCAGGTTCAAGGTTTTGGCAGAAGCAGGCAAGCATGCGGCGGGGGAGTGGAGCCCGGCGCGAAATCCGTACAAGCTGTTGCCGGTCCATGCAAAATCCAACGCCTGGAAGGGGGAAAGCTCATGATACAAGCGTTGAGGATGACGGTTGCTTCTGTCTGACAGAAAGAGAAACCGGCTTGAGGGTGACATAACCGCTGTCAAATACCCAATTCACGGTCAATTGGTCCGCCCGTATGCCGAAGGTAGAAGCATAACTTCTGGTTCACTTCATCTGTTGTTCGAGACTCTCTATGAACCTGAGGTATGTCAGACAGTCCGTTGCAAGGTTTTTGTCAGACAGTGAAAATCGAACAACGAGTTCTTTTTTTTGTCCTTCGGTCAATCTGCTGTCCAGCCAGGGGAAGAGCACCTCATTCTCTTTTTTGATATGTTCTTCCAGTAAAGCCGTGTATTCGATCATGCGTATTGCAAGTTCTTTTGTATCCTTCTCATCGAGTGCGTGGAGCATCTGCTGGGCAAGGGAACGTGCCTGCAGATGATCTTTATAGATGACACGGAAGACATCGGCGGTATCATCAAAGTAGGTGAACAAAATGTTTTCCTCTTTTCCATGATGCAACCGGTCGGCGTATGAGCGGATGAAGTCAAGGCTCTCTTTGATTATCTGGCGGTCTTTCTCCGAATACAGATCCAGGTTTTTAGTCAGGGTAGGCGTCAGTGCCAGCCAACGCTTGATGAGCTTGTGTTCATTCACGAGTACCTGGATCGCTTCTGAAAAGTGAATCTCCTCTGAGGATATCTCATTGAGTGCAGTTGCAACGGGTTGTATAATGACATTTCGTTCGGGATAGATTTCGGCTTCAATCCGAAGCATCATCTCTTCTTCCGCTTCCTTGGAGATCTTATGGATTTCAAGTATATCCTTAAGCTGGCAAATGCCCACTGTGCATGGGCCACAGCCTATGCCGTAGTCCTGAAGTATATGATCAACCCGGGGAAATTCGGCGATGATGTCTTTGATCCCTTTTGTTAAATATGCTTGCACGGCAATCCTCCTTTGTGACTGCTGAATAAGTGCTGAATTCTAACTTTCTAATACCCATGCTAGCAAAAGAGAGTCGATCCTGCTTTGACCTAGATCAAGACCTGAAATTTTTATACTGCAAGCACATCCGGCAACAAAAAGAGTGGATATGGTTTATTTCTCGCACCCTTTTGCTGACAGCATTTGTTTTTATCCGGCTGTCTTTTGATCCAATTAATCTCGCGGCAGCCGAATTGCAGGTGGGACATTTCAGTACACAAGGGCTCGTAGGCTGGAAGTCCGAAAGTTTCAAAGGACACACAGAATATCGTTTAGTACGTATGGACAATAAAACTGTAATTGAAGCCTCAAGCCATGCTTCAGCCTCGGGGATGATTAAAAAACTCGACTTTAATCCTGAACGATATCGGTATTTGCGATGGGCTTGGAAAATTGAACATACGATCCCTGACGGTGATGGAAGAACGAAAGCGGGTGATGACTACGCCGCCCGTATTTATGTCGTTTTTCCAGGCCGTTTCTTTTGGCAGACAACATCAATCAATTACATCTGGGCAAATCGTATAAAAAAGGGAGCTTCACTTTCAAACGCTTACACCTCGAGTGTGAAAATGGTCGCTGTTGAATCCGGTAACGAAAAAGCCGGTCGATGGATAATCGAAGAACGCGACATTTTCGCGGATTACCAACGCCTTTTCGGTTCAAAGCCGGGGAGAGTGGGTGCCATTGCCTTTATGACGGATACCGATAATACAGGAGATACTGCAAAAGCGTGGTATGGTGATATTTCTCTCTTCACAAACCCTGTGTCAACGCAAAGTAATCCGGCATCTATTGACTTGCCGCCCACCACGGGACACTAAAAGGATATACTCATCTGATATTCAAGATATGCAACCTGCACCGAACTCCATCGACTGCAGTGTAATGTCCGGACCACAACCAAATCAATCAGATGTTTGTAATGATCCGATTCTGGTAGATAATCCGGACTCATATGCGTCGAAGGCCTGGAGTACGTTCTGCCGCAGAAGTTCATTCTCAAATGGTTTGGTGATGAATTTATAAATGGCACCCTGGTTGACGGCAGAAGTAACCATATCCATATCTGCAAATCCGGACATGGCGATACGAATTATATCGGGATAAAGAGACTTTACTCTGCGGAGAAACTCTATCCCGTTCATTCCCGGCATTCGTTGGTCACAAAGAATAACTCCTACTTTGTTGGTGGCCAATAATTCGAAACCGCGGTTAGCTTCCGAAGCTATAAGAATCCGGTAGTCTTCTTTATTTAAAACATGTTCTATCAGGCTGATGATATACGGTTCATCGTCCACAAGAAGCAGAGTCCTCCTGGGATGGGAACGGTCTTCCCTGGGTAATGAAAGCACTCGGTCTTCACGCAGCAGCACTTCGAATTCATCGGATGGCAGAGGTCTGCTGAATAGAAAGCCCTGCATCTGATCACAACCTTGATCCCTGAGATATCTGAGCTGCCCTTCGGTTTCAACCCCCTCTGCAATTACCCGAAGATCGAGATTGTGTCCCATGGCGATAATCGTCCGGGCGATGGCAGCACTTCCAGGATCGAAGGTTACTTCCTGAACAAAGGAGATATCCATTTTCAACGTATCAAAAGGGAAACGTTTCAGCTGACTCAGACTGGAAAACCCGGTGCCGAAATCGTCCATGGAGAGCTTGACTCCCAATTCTTTCAGCTTCATCAACATGGTCGCTGCCGTATCGACATTGCGCATAACCATGCCTTCGGTAATTTCAAGTTCCAGATAGTGTGGTTCAAGGCCCGTTTCGTCCAACACACGCTCAATGAATTCGATAAGACCCGGACTCCAGAACTGGCGGGGAGAAAGATTCACCGCAACGGTTTGGGTGGAAAATTCTGCCATTTGCCACTTCTTGTTTTGCAAACAGGCACTTTTTAATACCCATTCACCCATGGGGATGATGAGTCCTGTTTCTTCGGCAAGGGGAATGAATTCGGCCGGCGAAATCATTCCCAGCTCGGGGCTGTGCCAGCGCAACAAGGCCTCTGCCCCGATCATTCGTCCCGAGCGCAAATCCACTTGCGGTTGGTAATACACCGTGAGGTTCTCGTTTTCCAATGCCCGACGTAAGCTTGCTTCCATGGACGTGCGGACCATGACTTTTTTATTGAGATCGTCGGTGAAAAATTGGAATGTGTTGCGGCCATGTTCTTTGGCGAGGAACATCGCCGCATCGCTGTTTTTCAGAAGTGTCTGTGCGTCCTTGCCATCCTTAGGATAGATGCTGATGCCGATGCTGCATGAGATTTCGAATGTATGCTCGTTGATTGTCACCGGCTTGCTTACAGCTTCAAGGATTTTCTGTGCGACCAGGGCGGCATCCTCAATTTCGGCCAGTTCAAAAAGGACAATGACGAAATCGTCTCCACCCTGGCGGGCCACGGTGTCGTCCGACCGGACACAGGATGCTAAACGCTGTGCGATAATCTTCAGCAGCTGATCTCCTAAATCGTGTCCGAGGCTGTCATTGATGAATTTGAAATTATCGAGATCAACGAACAGAACCGCCATTTGATCCCGATGGCGGTTTGCATGCTGTAGAGAATGGTTCAATCTGTCGGTGAGAAGGTTTCGGTTTGCCAGTCCTGTGAGTTTGTCATGCGTGGATTGGTATAAAAGTTGCTCTTCATAATGCTTGCATTCCGTAATATCTCGAATAGCAACGGAAATGAGTAGTCCGCCGGTGGATTCCAACGGACTCAGACAGACCTCTACTGGAAACTCGCTGCCGTCCTTGCGGAGCGCGTAAAACTTGCCTGTTCGGCCCATAAATCTGACCTGAGGGTTTTTGAGATACTCGTTTTGGTAACCCGAATGATGGATAAACCGTTTGGGCACGAGTATCTCGATCGATTTTCCTATAACTTCTGACCGGTTATAACCAAACATCACTTCGAACTGTTTGTTGACCATGAAGATTGATTGTTCTTCATTAATGATGATCATGCTGTCCGGAGATAATTCCAGCCAGGAAAGGAAGGTGGCTTCATTGGTTCTCGGGACTGTGTCGGCCTTCTGTTTTTCGAGTATCGTCTTGATGCGAAAGCTCGATTTTTCGAGATCCAAAGGTTTTATGAGGTATCCGTTCGCTCCTAAATCAATGGCCTCCAACGCTGATTCCAGCGTGGGGGAGCCGGTAAGGAAAATAACCGCTGGGGAGTGAGGTTCCTTTTTGATTTCGGCAAGAGCATCAAATTCGGAAATATCGTTCGCATCCAGGTCGATAAATGCGAAGTCGACTGTTTTTTCATGTAAAAAAGAGATCACTTCCTGCCCGTTTTTCGCGTCGAGGATTGCAACTTTTTCTCTTTTTAAGATGTCGTTGAGGATTTTTTTCTGTTTTTGATCGTTTTCTAGTATACCGGCGATCGCTTGTTTCATTTCTGCACTCTCTGTTTCTTTCAAGGGAAGTGATTTATTTACGATGTTTTACCAGAAACCTGCTGTGTTTTGCTACATTTTACTTCCAGCGTGTCCTAGGCAGCCGGCAACTCGATGATAAAGAAGGATATCAGTCAAGCTCAAATTAGAGTATAGGGTCGGACGGATTGCACAAAATGATGGAATTTTGGGTTTGATCAGTGCATAGTTTATTGCATGCAACCTTGATTTTTCCAGCCTGTTGCTTTTGTTCGGGCAAAGTCATAAAGGGAAAGCACGCGAAACAGAGGGAAAAATGCTCAGCGAACTTCAGGGCCGGATTGAACGAATCACCTATACCAACGAAGAAAACGGATACACCATCGCCCGGCTTAATGTCCACGGCCGGCAAGATCTGGTAACCATTGTCGGCACGATGATTGCCCCACTTGCCGGAGAAGTCGTCCGATTGCAGGGAGAGTGGACAAACCATCCTAAACATGGAGAGCAATTCAAAATTGTGTCCTACAATTCGATGATTCCCGCCGATGTGCATGGGATCGAGAAATATCTCGGTTCGGGACTCATAAAAGGCATCGGCCCGGTTATGGCAAAACGGATCGTCAAGAAGTTCGGTAAAATAACTCTTGATATCATTGAACACGAAGCCGAAAGATTGTCCGAAGTCGAAGGCATCGGCGCAAAGCGTATTGAGATGATCGAGCGGAGCTGGGCGGAACAAAGAGACATTCGCGAAGTGATGATCTTTCTGCAAGCTCATGGCGTCGGTTCGGGATTTGCAGCCAAGATCTTCAAACAGTACGGCAAGGAGTCCATAGATATTGTAAGATCGAATCCCTACCGTCTTGCATCGGATATTTTCGGTATCGGTTTTCTCACTGCGGACAGGATTGCGGAAAAACTCGGGTTTGCCAAAGATTCAGGGCTCAGGGTGGAGGCGGGCATTCTCTATGTCCTGCATCAACTGGCCGACGAAGGACATGTTTTCTATCCCTATGAACAACTCGTTGATAAGTGCCGTGAGGTCCTTGCCGTTCAAAGGAAATCGCTTATCCTCGCTCTTGAGTCCGTTGCCCTTACAAAACGGATCATCATGGAAGAGTTGAATCTGGGAGGGGAGCCGGAGGAGAACAAGGCTGTCTATTTGGCAAAGTTTCATGTCTCGGAAACAGGGATTGCCCGGTATCTGAAAAGGCTTATCTCGGTAAATAAATCACTTGCCGGGATTGAGGAGGAAAAGGCGATTGCCTGGGTGCAGAATCAGCTTTCAATCAAGCTGGCAGAAAGACAGGTTGAGGCGGTTGCGCAGGCCTTGCGGAACAAGGTGATGGTTATTACGGGCGGGCCGGGAACCGGAAAGACTACGATTATAAGGTCAGTGGTTACCGTCAGCCACACCATGGGCGCCAAGGTCCTGCTTGCCGCTCCCACCGGACGCGCCGCCAAAAGGATGAGCGAGGCCACGGGCTATGAGGCCAAAACCGTTCACCGGATGCTGGAGTTCAGTCCGAAGAACGGAGCATTCCAAAAAAATTCCGAATTCCCCTTGGACTGCGATCTTTTGATTATCGATGAGGCTTCTATGCTTGATACGATTCTGATGTATCACCTTCTCAAGGCCATTCCCATCGAAGCCTCGCTTATTCTCGTAGGAGACGTCAACCAATTGCCATCCGTTGGTGCAGGAAATGTCCTAAATGACATTATCGGTTCCGGTGTCGTCCCCGTTGTGAAACTGAGCGACATTTTTCGGCAGGCCAAGGAGAGTTTGATCATTGTCAACGCCCACAGAATCAATGCCGGCAGTTTACCCGTTCAGCCGGCTTCTTCTGATAAACTTGAGGACTTTTATTTTATCGAAAGGGAGAATCCCACAGAAGCAGTCCGGCTGATCGTTGAACTGGTGAAGGAGAGAATCCCGAAAAGGTTCGGCCTTAATGCCGTTGACGATATCCAAGTTCTCACCCCGATGCATAAAGGGATGGCCGGAGCCGGAAATCTCAACATTGAGCTGCAAAAGGCGCTCAATCCGTCGCCGGACCATTTGTTGCGGGGCGGCAGAAGTTTTCGGCTTCACGACAAGATCATGCAGATCAAGAACAATTACGATAAAGAAGTTTTCAACGGCGATATCGGCAAAATCACAGGAATCGATTCGGAAGCCCAGGAAGTTACTCTCTCATTTGACGGCAGAAAGGTTATTTACGATTTTACCGATCTGGACGAAATTGCGCCTGCCTATGCGGTATCCGTTCATAAATCTCAAGGATCGGAATATCCGGCGGTTGTCATGCCTGTCTTAACACAGCATTACGTCCTGTTGCAGCGGAACCTGATTTACACAGGCATCACAAGAGGAAAGAAACTTGTTGTCCTGGTCGGGACGAAGCGGGCGCTGGCCATCGCCGTAAAAAACAATAAAACGCAACGGCGCTTTACCCATCTCAAAACCAGATTGCGATTGCCCATCGGCCCCGAGTCGTCCGGACTGTCCGAAGGGACGATGATATTGTAAAGGAGCACAGCCATGTGCTCGTTAGTTAGCAGGAGATCATGAACAATGATAAGACAAATTTCCAAAGACCAGGCTCTGTTTTGCATTAACCATCAGGAATTCGGCAATGAAATCATTTCTTCGGCAAAAATGGTTGCGGTCATATTGACACAAAGCTGGTGTCCGCAATGGTTGTCCATGAAAGGTTTTATCGATGCTTTAGAAGGCTGTGAAATATTTTTCCTCGAATATGATCTTGTCGATTTTTTTGATCGGTTCCGAATGTTTAAAGAAAATATTTTTGGCAACGACGAAGTCCCGTATATCAGGTATTATCGAAACGGGAAGGTGACCACAACATCCAATGCCGTCTCAAAAAGCGAATTTTTAAAAAATCTTGACCTGTCAGACCAATAAAGCAGATGAGACCGGACTCAGTGTTTCTTCTTTATCTGTTGGGAATCGGTCGTTTCCGGAAAAAACTTTTCCACTCCAGTGATGCCCTTAAAGAAAAAGATGAATGTCTGCCTCCGGAAAAGGCGTTATCTCTATGCTTGCTGGATTTGGAGTTGAGTAAGTTCAGCCCTAAGGCTTGCCAGCTCCGTTTGTTTGGCGCTCAATTGGGTCTTGGCATTATCGTCGGTCAGGGATTTGGCTGTCAGGGCTATCATTTCCAGTTGCAAAGCACTGATCTCTTTTTCAAGTTTTGCTATTTCATCCGAATTGGAGCTGGTCGCGCTGCTTGATGTAGTCGATGCGGACGTGGTGCCTGCGGTGCCTCCGCCTGTTTGTGCAGCCGGGGGCGTACCCGTTGCAGAGCTTCCACCGGCACTGGAACCGCCTTGAGCGGACTGCAGAAGGTTACGAGCTTCGGCGGAAATTTGTACCGTGTCGCCTGATGATAATAAACTTGTCTGAGTCTGAGCGCTTCCCGGACCGGTGCTGTTTGCGTTGACTTTATAAAGAGACTGGGCCGCGTAGACGGTACCGCTGCTTATCGATGAGATAGCCATGGATTGTCCCCCTCAATGAAAGCACAGCAAGAGTGGTTTCGCGCTCGGCGTACGCTCTGTCCTGTCTCTTATACAGTATTTCCACAATAGCCGGCAGACAAGTCCTCCGGCGGTATCTTTTCAGAACTTTACAATTCTTTACACTTCAACGGTCATCCTTCATACCCTCCCTTGATTTTTTTGATCAGCATGCCGAGTAGAACGACGGTAAACAGGAAGGCGCCCAGCAAGGACATTCCTCCTGCCAGAAAATAGAAGCGAATCATGTGCCAGCCGTCAGGAAGATTGAGATTCGGATCTTCGGGAATATACCGGATTGTAATGGGACCGTTTTCTTTAAGGATTCGCCAAGATTCCGGTTTCACTCTTATTTTATTATGAAAATTTTTCCCGTCCGGTGTTTGGAATACATAAGTAATGTAGTGTTTCTGTTCCCAATATTCCGAATTTTTATGAAATATCTTTTTTAGTACTTTTCCGGTAACAGTGGAGCCATGTCGGTAGACCGTCTGCTCGGTAGTGATTTGCGTGATGGCGTACCTGGCTCCCAACCAGCAAATGACGCAGAAAAAGAGAACAATGGGCGTCCCGATCCAAAAACTCCTGGTCGTATAACGGCGGGCAGGAACTGCGCCAAGGCGAAATAATGTGTCAATGTCTTGAATCTTATTTTTGTTTTCCACCACAATTTTCATGTCGGCCAAAGTTTGAACCTCTGAAGTATCGCTTGATGGTTTTTTATCTCTCGAAACCTTTTTGTTTCCGAGTGTTATGAGTTGTCGGCCCATTTCCTGCTATCGGGGAGGAAGACTGCAAAAAGTCCCAGCAACGGAAGGAAAGAGCAGATGTGATAGACATAATCTATGCCTTGAATATCGGCAAGTTTTCCGAGAACCGCAGCGCCGATGCCCGCCATGCCGAAGGCGAGTCCGAAAAACAAACCGGATATGGCTCCGATTTTTTCGGGGAAAAGCTCCTGGGCATAGACGATAATGGCCGGGAAGGCGGAGGCCAGGAGCAGACCTATCCCAAAGGTTAACGGTCCAGTCCAGAAGAGGTTAACA
The DNA here is from genome assembly GCA_046705065.1 of Desulfocapsaceae bacterium. GTDB lineage: Bacteria > Desulfobacterota > Desulfobulbia > Desulfobulbales > Desulfocapsaceae > CAWGGS01. The sequence goes on along the minus strand of JBJKQT010000078.1, from coordinate 5,097 downwards.
TACGGCAGAATCAAGGTGAAAGGAGCAACCCCGAGAATAGATCCCCAAATCACATGCTTACGACCAATCCGGTCTCCAATGGGACCGCCCAGCATTGTTCCCGAAGCCACTCCGAACAGAAATACGAAGAGGTGGATTTGGGCCGATTCCACGGAGAGGCCGAACTTACTCATCAGATAAAAAATGAAGTAGCTGTTCAGGCTTGCCAGATAGAAAAACTTGGAGAAAATCAATATCAAAAGGATCGACATCGGCCAGAGAACTTTTGGGCCGACTCGTTTTGATTGCTCCGATTTGGCAGTTTTTTTCAACCGAGTAAGTGTGGATTGCTTCTGTCTGTACCAACCGCCGACCTGCCAAAGAACCAGGATAGCCAACAGGGCTACAATCGAGAACCATCCTATACTCCCTTGTCCATGCGGTATGACGATCAGCGCCGCAAGAAGCGGCCCCGCCGCAGTGCCGGTATTGCCGCCGACTTGGAAGATGGATTGAGCCAAGCCGTATTTACCGGCAGAAGCCATTCGCGCAACCCGTGAAGATTCGGGATGAAAAACGGAAGATCCCGTGCCGACGAGAGCGACTGCCACAAGCAAGACCGCATAGCTTGGCGCCAAGGAGAGGGCAAGCAGTCCCGCAAGCGTGCAGGCCATGCCGACAGGCAAGGAATACGGTTTGGGATGATGATCCGTATAAAGCCCCACAGCCGGTTGCAGAAGAGACGCCGTAATCTGGTAGGTGAGGGTGAGCAGGCCGATCTGGGTGAAACTAAGAGAAAAGGTACCCTTCAGCTGGGGGTAAATTGCCGGTATCAGAGATTGGAGCAGATCGTTTAAAAAATGTGAAAAACTGATTGCCGCAAGAACCTTGAGACCGATTTTTTCTGTATTCTCCTTTACAGGAGACAATGTATAGCTGCTTGTTTTCATAAGTTTTTTTGGAAAAATTTACCTATCGGCCATCTGGTTGGATACAAACATTTATTTAAACCCTGTGTAAGGGGAGCCCAGAATACCAAAAGCGAAGGCAGTCTGTCATAAGAAAATCACAGGAGCGCTTGAGTGCTTTCTTCGTGGATGATAAATTGTGAGAGATTCCACATGATACCGCCGATGCCTTCATACATCAAAGCCAACTCGGCCTGTTGAACGACAACCAATTCATTCTTGGCGACGTCCTTTGTGAAAAAGGTGACGTTGCCATCCTGAGAAGCGACGATTGCGATGGAATCGGGTTGGTCGTAAGCGAATTGGGCTGCGGAAGAATGGCGCGTCCCGCCCAGGTCGGCAAAAATAATTTTGCTTTCGTGTTCTCCCTCGACAGGGTGGAGGAGTCGTGCCTGTGTTGAACCGGGTTGTGGATCCAGCGCCTGAATCTTGGCGCCGAAGCAGCGAATGGATCGGTCATGGGTCATTACCAGGGCCCCGTCGATGGCGGTCAACCGCCCGATTCGGTTGCACTGAGCAATCACCTGCGTGCGCACTCTGACAAGAGCCGAATCTTTGCTCGTGGCTGTATCCTGAATGAGACGAAATGCTTCGCGGGCGGATGGGGGGCTGGTTTGGAATTGAACCGAGTCGAATTCCGGTTCGAAAAAACCGCTGCCGCCTGTATAAATTACCGGTTGACCAATTGATTTTTCCCAACTGTTTCCTTCGGGAACAACGAGAAGCGTGCCTCCTCTCTGATGTGCCCGCATGGCCTGGGCGATATAAAGCAGGGTGTTGAACCTGAAGTGCTTCACTGAATCGTACGTAGAACTGTTCTGGATCGAAGCGAGCTTAGGCATGACTGTGCCAATGAGGTTGTTCGGGTCGATGAAAACAGCTTGGTTGCCGGTCAGAGCGGCGATACTCCTTCCGTAACAGAGAATTAAAAGATTCCCTGGACCAAAAACCTGAATCCATAAATCCGTTGTCAGGTGATTGGGGTTTCGTATTCGCAATCCCCATATCTTGAGAGAGCCGTTTGTCCCTTGGTTTATACAGATGTCGGAAAACGATCCGTCTAATGCAGATCCAAGTTTGACCAGGTTCTTTACATTCAAGTCGATGGAGTTTTGAAAACGAAAGACATTCGCTGAATGCTCGAGATCTTTGAAGACCATGGAGAATTTGACCAGGTGCCCTTCTTCTATTGCCTGGCTTGCCCAATATGCGGTTTCGAGGAGTTTGGCCAGCGAGTCCTGAAGAACTTGGGAGCTTTTTTCAAAGAGATGAGTCAGGTATTTTTCTTGAGTATACCGGGTTTTCAGCGTTTGAAGTCTCTCGCAGAGGCTGGCAAGGAATTCCTGGTTAACTTTAAAGGCTGTATGATACATAGAAAATCAGCAAGGGTTTTGGTGGTAGGGGAATTATGCCGCTTTTGCATTTTCTTTTCTTATGGAAGCGGCCGCGCACGTTCGTTCAAAACAGAGATAATTTATCCATTGTCTCGCCCGGGAAAAAGAGGAAGAGGGCAAAAGAGTTATACTTTATTGCAGGAGCTTCATTTTTTTTCTTGCATTTGGGGAGCTATCTCAACCTTGATGCCAGGTTGGCAAAAAGGAAATGGAAATCTAAGCAATTGGCAGAGGTTATATGTATAACCGAACGGAACCTCTCGGTTCTCCGCGCCGGGCGTGCAAAAGCCATCCGTTTTTTCTACCCTCGAGGCGATTTGCCGTGCGTTGGGCTGTCAGCCCGGGGATATCCTTGAATACGATGCAGGAGAGGCTTTGGAGAAACGACAGTAATAAATAAAGCAAAGATGTGAAATGGCTTGTCGGCTTTTCTTGAAAGAGAGAGAAGATTGGGAGATAATAAGGCTAACAGCAGGTTGTGCATCGTTGAAAACCTGTAGACGGTGATGACACGACAGTGTGGAGGGCTGCAGTGTCTCTTTCATCTTTCTTGATAACCGGAGGAAAGCTCTATGGCGATTATAACAATTTCGAGGGGATCTTTCAGCAAAGGAAAAGAAGTGGCCGAAAAAGTGGCCCAACGGCTTGGCTACCATACTCTTTCCAGGGAGGTCATTCTCGAGGCATCAAAGGATTTTCAAATTCCCCAAAACAGATTGGACCATGCAATTCATGACGCACCTTCGATTTTTGAACGGTTCACGTATGAAAAACAAAAATATATTGCCTTTGTGGCTGCAGAAATACTAGGTCATTTCAAAGGCGACAATATTGTATATCACGGTTTGGCCGGGCATTTCTTCGCTCCGAACATATCTCATCTCTTGAAAGTCAGGATAATTGCGGATTTTGAGGATCGCGTCCAAGCATTGATGGAAAAGGACAACCTGACCAGAGAGCAGGCCGTAGACTTCCTTGAGAAGGATGACAGCGATAGAAAGGCATGGAGTTACCAGCTTTACGGTGTGGATACGACAAACAGCAGTCTTTACGACCTCGTGGTTCATATCAACAAACTGACCATTGACAATGCAGTCGATCTCATCTGTGAGGCCGCAGGTCAACCGCAGTTCAAAGCCACCACTCAATCGCAGCAGGCCGTTGAAGACCTGGCACTTGCCGCCAAAGTGCGGGCGGCGCTCATTGACGAATATCCCACCTGTGCTGCTGTCAGTGAGTCGGGGGCCGTCAACATCTCAGTACGTGCTTCAGTACGTATGGATACAAGACTTTCGGATATTATCAAAGGAAAGGCCTCGAAGGTACCGGGGGTCTCTTCCGTTTCAGTACGGCTCAGACCCACCGGATTTTTCACGTAATTGCTGCAACGGGAACGATCATGGAGCCGACCTTTTCAGGAGGTGGCTCCATGATTTAATAATAATACCATATAGTTTCGTAATCCCTTGTCTGTTCTCCGTCTTTTTTTAACCTTTTAATGTAGTTATTAATGGATACGTCCGTGTAGACATACGTATCCATGAGGGAGAGTTTTTTCTCCCAAGGATGAAACTCGTAGACTCGTCTGCCATCCGGCAGAATGGAGATGATGTCTTTGTTTTGCCAGGCCCTGAGATAATTTTTGCCCAGACGCGGGACATTGAAGACGATCTCGTCGGTACGGACGGTGCCGGGAAAAAGACGCGCCTCCTCCTGCTGTTCTTGGAGAAGCCGGGCGATGGGAACGCGGTATTGGTCGGTTTCTTCTTTGCCTTTCGTGTTAAATGTGTAGTATGGGGTGACACCTATCAAACGGAGTTTCTGGCGTAGCGCAGCTGCTTCAAATTTTCGGGAATTGTAGTAGGTGAAGACTAATTGATTGTAAACGCCGATGCCGAACAGCCGGAATTTCTGGACGGCGTTCATTGCCTCCGGGGTAATCTCGGTGGTATGTTCAAAATGGGTCATGATCACTATTTCGCGACGTCCCGGTTGGTGATATCGGGTTACGGTCCTGACCAATGCCTCAGTGATGCGTTGAGGCAGCGTCACGGGGGTGCGGGTTCCGATCCTGATACGAAGGATATGGTCCATCTGGGCCAGTCTGCCCAGGATTTCATCAATTTTTTCGTTTGAGAGCAAAAGCGGATCACCCCCGGTTACAAGCACCTCATTTATTTCGGGGGTCTGCTCGATCCACTGCAGTGCCCGATTGAGTTTGTCCGTATTGACGACGGCGTTCTGGGAATACACATCTTCGATTTGCCAATTTCGCTGGCAGTACACGCAGATTTGCGGACAGGTCAATATGGGCTTTAAAATAACGATACTGGGATATCGCCTCGTAATGCAATCAATGGGTGACGTATCGCTTTCAACCATGAAGTCCATGGAGCATCCCGGATCATCCTTATACTCCAGAATCTTATCAACATACTGCAACGGAGGAATGACCTGTGCTCTGATCGCTTTATCCCAGACGACTCGGTTTTCCCTATCCATAAGGGACGCATAATAAGGAGTAATGCCGAAAGGTATTCGTGTTTCTTTGGCTTTCGTTATGGCTCGATATTCCTCGTCGGATAATCCGACAATGTTTTTCAGGACATCGGCATTCCGTATCACATTTCGCGTATGCCAACGCCAGTCATTCCATTCGAGGTCGGTTATTCCGAAGAATTTTTGGATGGCTTGTTTATTCAGGCTGCGCGTCCGTACCAGCTCGTCGTCGAGCCCGCTCGGGTATCGTTTCAGGA
>JBJKQT010000077.1:0-65973 GCA_046705065.1 Desulfocapsaceae bacterium | reverse complement strand
GATAAAAACGGCAAGGAATATGTATGTTCCATAAATTTCGACGGGAGCAAGACATCTTTCGAAATGCTTTCCGAAGAGGAAAAAAAGCTCTGTTCAGATGTTAATGAGATCGTCGGAACCGAAAGATGGTGAACCAAACCTGCGGTTCTCGCGAAAGCATGCGGGAACCGCGTTTTCGGAGAATGGAGGTACATATGGATATTAAAAAATATTTTGCCACACATGAAGGGACAGGGGTGATGGCGACCTCTGACCGGAGCGGAAATGTAAATATGGCAGTTTATGCCAGACCACATGTGTTTGATGATTTAACGGTAGGGTTTATCATGCGCAACAGATTGACCCGGAAAAATCTTCTCGAAAACGATCATGCCGGTTATCTCTTTCGAGAAAGAGGTGAGTCGCATTCAGGCGTGCGGATGAAACTTCGTCTTCTGAGCGAATCCACCGACCATGAGTTGCTCGCAACTTCGAGGAAACCCGGATATGACAAGGGACGGGAAGCCGATGGTGAAGCTCGATTTCTGGCTACCTTTGCCATTGAAAAATGTTATGCTCTTATCGGCGGGCGGGAAATCGATTTTAAGTGATCGGGGTATGGAAAACTGACGCCTGTAAGACGGTGAGCCTTTCCGGAAGATCAGTCTCCATCGGGCCGGGGCGCTTGGTTTCAGGGTAGGCACCCAATGTGTTGTGGAGCAAAAATGGCCTTGCAGGCAAATGACTTTGGGAAACAGCTGTGAAAATACTTCTGACAGGCGCAACTGGGTACGTGGGTAAGCGGCTTTTGCCGCGCCTTGTCGCCGCAGGGCACGAGGTTGTCTGTTGCGTAAGGGATAAAAACAGGCTGGTGCTGCCTCCAGGTATTGAGGAAGACGTTACAACGGTCGAGGCGGATCTCCTTGATCGAAAGTCCCTGGCGGAATTTCCCGAAGGAATAGCATGTGCATATTATTTGGTGCATTCGATGTCCGGCTCGAAAGAATTTGACAAGATGGAACATCTTTCGGCTGTGAATTTCCGGGACAGCATGGACGAACTGGGAGTGAGTCAAGTCATATACTTAAGCGGCATCGTCAACGACAGGGAACTTTCACGTCATTTAACTTCTCGCAAGAATGTGGAGACGGTTCTCTCCACGGGCCGTTTTAATTTGACGACCTTGCGGGCAGGCATCATTGTCGGGTCGGGGAGCGCATCCTTTGAAATCATTCGTGATCTTGTGGAAAAATTACCCGTTATGATCGCACCTGCGTGGCTCAACACGCGATGCCAGCCCATCGGCATCTCGGATGTCATAGAGCTTTTACTGCGCTGTTTGGGGCAGGAAAAAACATTTAACCGCAGTTTCGATGTCGGAGGCCCCGATATTCTCACCTACAAAGAGATGTTGCTGGGATATGCCTGGGTAAGAGGCTTGAAACGGGTTATCTGGACAGTCCCGATCATGACTCCCAGGCTTTCCTCCTACTGGTTGTATTTCATTACGTCCACCACCTTTGCTTTGGCACAGACACTGGTGAACAGCATGAAAGTGGAGGTGGTTTGCCGTGATGACGAGATTTTGAGAATTCTCGGCCTGCATCCCAAAAACTATTTTTTGACCATTAAAGCGGCCTTTGACGCCATTGAGCAGAATACCCTGCTGTCGAGCTGGAAAGATTCCATCGTTAACGGTCAGTTCTCCGGAATAATTGAGGATTATATTCATGTTCCGCAGTATGGTTGCTTGCGTGATGAAAGGAAGCTTAAAATCGACAATCCGGATTCGGTGTTTGACAGAGTCTGGAAAATAGGTGGGGACAGGGGGTGGTATTATCTGAACTGGCTCTGGCGTGTGCGAGGATTTGTTGATAAGCTTTTCGGAGGAGTTGGCCTGCGGCGGGGCAGAACCAGCCCAAGCACTCTCCATGCGGGAGAGTCGCTGGATTTCTGGCGGGTCTTGTTGGCAGACTTCGCGGGCAGACGGTTGCTGCTTTATGCCGAGATGAAAATGCCCGGGGAGGCCTGGCTCGAATTTTCCATTGACGAACAGAACATTCTGCATCAAAGAGCCATCTTTAGGCCCAGAGGCTTGTGGGGAAGAGTTTACTGGTATCTTTTAATGCCGGTTCACACGATCATTTTCAAAGGGATGATACGACGGATTGGACACGGAGTGACGTGAAATAAACGATTGGAGTTCGGCAAAAAGGACCCAAAATGGAAAAGATAAAAATCGGCGTGAGCTCCTGCCTGCTGGGAGAGGAGGTCCGGTATGACGGCGGTCACCAGTTAAATTATTTTATCAGGGATGTTCTTGGCAGGTATATGGAATTTGTCCCGGTTTGTCCCGAAGTGGAATGCGGGATGCCGATACCCCGCGAACCCTTGCGTCTGACGGGCGATGAAAGGGCGCCACGGCTTGTAACCAGCAGAACCGGAATTGATTATACCGAAAGGATGCAGGCATGGGCGATGGACAAAGTTCGGCAGCTTGAGGCCGAGAACCTGTGCGGTTTCATCTTTAAGAAAAACTCACCGAGCAGCGGGTTGTATCGTGTGAAGGTCTATTCGGATCAAGGCATGGCCCGAAAAGTAGGTGTCGGCGTGTTTGCACAGGCGTTTGTCCGTCATTTCCCTCTGTTGCCGGTTGAAGAAGACGGACGGCTCAACGATGCAAGACTGAGGGAGGATTTTGTCGAGAATGTTTTTGTTTTGAGACGTTTTCGCGATGTTTCGGAACAGCAGCGCAGTAGAAAAGCGCTAATCGAGTTTCATACCCGGCACAAGCTTCTGCTGCTGGCGCGCAATCAGGAGATTTATCGCAGGATGGGGCGTTTTATTGCCAATTTGCCGGATGACGTCGACGAGTCGTATGAAATGTATGGCCACCGTCTTGCCGAAGCGCTACGCATGCGCACGACGGTTAAAAAGCACCGCAATGTTCTGCTCCATGTATTCGGATATTTCAAAAAGGAACTTTCCGCTGATGATAAGCAGGAGGTTCTTGAGCTTATTGATGCCTACCACGAGGGAGAGGTGCCGCTCATCGTTCCCATCACATTGCTCAATCACTATATACGAAAATTTCCAAAGGCATATCTTCAAAACCAGTACTATCTGCATCCTCATCCCATGGATTTGGGGCTTCGCAGCAGATTGTAGGGTGATGTCGTGTTGTGTACGGAGATACCAAGAGTGCCGTCCGGTTTCCGACCGGCTACTTGTTTGAGATGAAAAAGATGGAGGTGGCGGCTGGTTACTGGCTACCGGATTCACATGTGAATTAGGGCTGCCCTCTCGGGGGTCTCCGAAAATCCATCCACTGGAATAAGCCAGAAGGTACCAGGCACCGTGGAGATAGCCTGTCTTGTCTTCTCAGGCAGCCAATGACTGTCGTCGACGAGATTGTAGAAAACGGAATCGGTGCCGATGAAACCGTCGAGAAAATGGGTCGCTATGTGCAGGACTTTACTCGGGTAGCCTTGCTTGAGTTTAAGCAGGTCGGACGTTGTCTTGACTCCTGCGCCTTCCAGATCTTTGATGAGTCCTTCCAGGATTTTTCGGTTCTTGGAAATGGCTTCGTTGATGCGATTGTTGAAGTCGGGGAAGGTGCCGGGTAGACTTCCCTTGTCATCTATCTCTATCCGATCATAGCGGACGAGTTCGGTTCGGGAAAAATAATTTTCCACCTGCTTTCTGCAGCTCTCATGGGACTCTCCTTCGACAAGCATCAGGTGGCGGGCGATTCGTTTCATAATGACCGGGTGGGCCCGGAAGTATCCTCCGAGCCCAGATTCTTTTTTATTATTTCTTTTCTTTCAACGCCTTGCCGATTTTATGGCCGAGTTCGACACAACGGGAAAGATCGTCTTGTTCCGGAACGTATTTTACCCGGAAACCTTCATCGATGAGATCGAGCTTCATATCGGTCATGGCCTCGTTCAAAAGCTTGATCGACTCACCCGACCAACCGTAGGAACCAAAGGCGGCACCGATCTTATTTGTCGGTCTAAGGCCTCGCATATACATGAGAAAACCGGCCATTCTCGGCAGCAAACCATTGTTTAATGTCGGCGAACCCAGGATCAGGGCGCTGGCATTTAAAACCTCCCGCATGACGTCGCTGCGATGGTTGAACCTGAGGTTCAATAGCTGGTACGTAATGCCTTCGTCCTTCAGGCCCGTGCCGATGGCATTGGCCATCATTTCCGTTGAATGCCACATGGTGTCGTAAATGATCAGGGCGTTGCCGTCGCCCTCGTTGTGGCACCACTTTGCATAGGAAGTGATTGCCTTGGCCGGATTGGTCCTCCAGATCACGCCGTGATCGGGTGCGATCATGTCGATGGGCAGGGCCATCTCTTCAACCTTTGCCAGCAGCCTTCTGACATTGGGTGAGTATAACGTCAGAATGTTTGCGTAATATTTTGTCAGCTCTTCTAATAGAACGGCCGGGTCGACTTCGTCGTCGAAACGCTCGCTCGTAGCCAGGTGCTGGCCGAAGGCGTCACTGGAGAAGAGCAGTTTCTCTTCTTTTACATATGTGAACATGGAATCCGGCCAGTGCAGCATCCGCGTTTCCAGGAAGGAAAGAGTGTGTTTGCCGAGGCTGATTTCGTCGCCGGAATTTACCACCATATAGGGCCAGTCCGCATGGTGGAAGTGCTGCAATAGAGCCTGCTGTCCCATTTTGGAGCAGATAACCTTTTCAGGTTTGATCAGATCCACCATTTCGGGCAGCGTGCCGGAGTGATCCATTTCCACATGATTGACAACGATATAGTCGATTTTTTCCGGATCGATAATCTCTTTGATCCGAGCTATGAAATCTTCTTTAAATTCGTGTTTGACGGTATCGACCAAGGTTACTTTTTCATCAATGATCAAAAACGCATTATACGTCGTTCCCCGGTTAGTGGAATAGCCGTGAAAGTCACGTATGTCCCAGTCGATTACTCCCACCCAATAGATATTGTCCTTTACTTTAATAGGGTTCAATGATACATCCTCCAAAATAATGATAAAAATTTAGTTGGTTATGTGTTTGTTATATACTTGCTCCAGCCAGCCGTGCCGGTTGGCGATCGGAAAATGACAGAAATTATATGTGTTGAATTGTACCTGTATTCTTCATTTCGGCAACTCTTTCTTTGTCTACAAGGAGAAACGTACGACCAGCCATCATGAAAGCCTTTTGAAACATGGTCTTCCCGGAGTCTCACTGGCTCGATTGTCGACCCAACCTCTCCGTTACGCTAAAGATTTTATCCTCGAAATAGCAAAAATATGCCTGTTGTAGAATTTTTTGCATGCCTTGATTTTGAACTACATTCCTCATCTTGCAAAAAGCTCTTGGAACAATGAAAATTATTTATAGTCTCGTTGTTTGTCAACCTGCAGCGTGAGAGTCACGTCGCTAGCCCGCATTTCTCATCAGTTCAGGCGGCGTCAGGTTCGAAGTTTTTGGCAATGGACTATAGTAATCTCTATTCACTGCCAAACGACTGAAGAAGATGGCGCCGCATGGACTGATACCCCAAGAGCATTTCTTTCAGGGCACTTTTGGTGAACACTGTGTAAATTTGCTAATGGATAAGTTTTCTCAAAATATGTTTGATCTCTTAACTTTCCTCCGAATTGACACAGTGTATATGAGAAATGCGGGCCGATATTTTAGGCGACAATACAAAGTAAAATGTTTACCATTAGTTGGAAGGCATTTACTTTTCATTTTTTGAATAAACAGCATGCCGAAGAAAGGGGTTGCGACAGCCATGCCGATACTTTTGCAGGCTCCTGTGAGAGACAATCCGGAATTTTTCCTTCTTTAAAGAAACTGAAAAGAGGGACAGGATATATGACGGAAGATAAAAGTGGGAAAAAGAGAAAAAAAAGGTATCCGGTGATAGATCCGGGGTGCTGCAATCTTTGTGAAGGATGTGTTGAAGTTGCTCCGGAAATTTTTCGATTCAATCCCGAAACAGGTCTTGTTGAGGTGATTGAGCTGCCACGGTATCCGGAGGACCTCGTGGACGAGGCCATAAAAAATTGCCCGGAGGACTGTATTTCCTGGGAAGAATAAAAGAGTCGACGGACGGAGGACAAATGGCTCGATTTGACTACGATCTCGCCGTCATCGGCGGCGGGGCCGCCGGGCTTACAGCCGCATCGGGCGCCGCCCAGCTCGGGGCAAGGACGTTGTTGATCGAAAAAGAAGAGGTGTTGGGGGGCGATTGTCTGCATTATGGATGCGTCCCCAGCAAAACGCTGATCAAAACCGCCCATGTCTATCATCTGCTGAAACAGGCGGAGAGGTTCGGTCTCCCGCAGGCAACGGCGGGAGAGGTCGATTTTGCCAAGGTCGCCGGGAGGATCGGCAAGGTAATAGCCAAAATTCAGGAGCACGATTCGCACGAGCGCTTTGAAAAGCTTGGAGTCACTGTTCTTCAAGGATCGCCTGCATTCAGCGATGAACACATGGTCTCCTGTGGCGGCAGGAAAATAAATGCTGCAAAGTGGCTTATCGCAACCGGCTCATCTCCTGCGATTCCTCCTCTGCCGGGTCTTGACACGCTCTCATACCTGACAAACCGGGAGATTTTTTCGCTTAAGCGGCTGCCTCAATCGCTCATCGTCTTAGGGGCCGGCCCCATCGCCATCGAAATGGCCCAGGCCTTCAATCGTCTCGGTTCAAAAGTCACGGTCCTGCAAAGAAGCGGACAGATTCTCAGCAAAGAAGACAAGGATATGTCCGATATCCTGATGCATGTTCTGGAAAGCGAGGGCGTGGTTTTTCATCTCGGATGCAGGCTTGTCAAGGCACGGGATACGGGAAGTACCAAAGAGGTTGTCATTGAAACGGCAGAGGGCAAAAGCCTTGTTGTGAGCGGTGCTGAAATCCTGGTTGCGCTGGGGCGCTCGGCAAATATCCAGGGACTTGGCCTGGAAACATTGGGGATCTCCTGTTCGGTCAAGGGAATAGTTGTTGATTCGAGGCTGCGGACCGGTCAGAAGCATATCTTTGCAGCCGGGGATGTGACAGGAGGATTTCAGTTCACGCATGCAGCCGGATATGAGGGCTCCATTGTGCTCAGCAACGCCGTATTACGCCTTCCGCGCAAAGCCGATTACCGTACGATGCCATGGTGTACCTATACGGGCCCGGAACTTGCCTGCATCGGAATGAATGAAAAGACGGCAGCGGCAGCTAATCTATCCCACAAGGTCTGGACGGAAGAGTTTGCCGCCAATGACCGGGCCCTTGCGGAAAACGAGGAGGTTGGCCGGATCAAGCTTTTGATGGGAGACAAAGGAAAACCTCTCGGTTTGCAGATACTCGGGCCTCATGCCGGCGAACTCTTATCGGAATGGGTAGCGATTTTTAACGGCAGAGTGGGCCTGTCCACCATAGCCGGAGCCGTTCATCCGTATCCGACCCTCTCTGAAATCAACAAGAGGGTGATCGGTTCCATCTATGCTGAAAAGCTGTTTTCGGAAAAGGTGAAGAGAGCCTTGAGGTTGCTCTTCCATTACCGTGGGCCTGAGATACGGGATGACCGGTGTTCCTGATAACTTTCTCGGGATCTGTACGGAAATTGGAGTGTAAAAAATCGGTATTCCTGCTAATCTTAGCGAAACGTTGCAGAGGCATTTAACCATCCTAATAAAGCATGACTGACCAGCATTTTCAACTCGTCGCCCCGTTTGCACCCGCAGGAGACCAACCCGATGCCATCGACAGACTGGCAAAAGGGGTGGAGGAGGGCGTAAAAAGCCAGGTCCTTTTGGGGGTCACGGGTTCCGGCAAGACCTTTACCATGGCGGGGGTGGTCGAAAAACTCCAACGGCCGGCCCTCGTCATCGCGCCGAACAAGACCCTGGCCGCTCAGCTTTTTGCCGAATTCAGGGAACTGTTTCCGCATAATGCCGTCGAATACTTCGTCTCTTATTACGATTATTACCAACCGGAGGCCTATATCCCGCAGTCCGACACCTATATCGAAAAGGATTCGTCCATCAACGACGCCATCGATAAAATGCGTCATTCGGCAACCCGCTCCCTTTTGACCAGAAAGGACGTGCTCATCGTCGCCTCGGTTTCCTGCATCTATGGCCTGGGCTCTCCCGACGAGTATAAAAACATGCATCTGTTCCTGAACAAAGGGGTCGATTATCCGCCCGAGGATGTGCAACGCCGTCTGGTCTTTATGCTCTACGAACGCAATGACATCTCGTTTCACCGAGGCACGTTCCGTGTCAGGGGGGATGTGATCGATATCTTCCCCGTCCACGAGGAGGACAGAGCAATCAGAGTCGAATTTTTCGGTGACACCATCGAGTCAATCCTGGTCATCGATCCGCTGCGTGGAGCTTCCATCGAGCGGTTGGATGAATACACGGTTTTTCCGGGCAGCCACTTCGTCACATCAAAAGAGCGGCTGCAAACCGCCATGGAAACCATCAAGACCGAGTTGAAAGACAGGCTTGACACCTTCCATGGGGAGAACCGGTTGGTGGAGGCTCAAAGACTTGAGCAGCGCACCATGTTCGACCTGGAGATGATACAGGAGCTGGGGTACTGTAACGGTATTGAGAATTACAGCCGCCATCTCACCGGCAAACCGGCCGGGGCTCCGCCGCCGAACCTGCTGGATTATTTTCCCGAAGACTATCTGCTCTTCATTGACGAATCCCATATCGGCGTGCCGCAGCTCAACGGGATGTACAACGGCGACAGATCCCGGAAACAGACCCTTGTTGATTTCGGCTTTCGCCTGCCTTCGGCGCTGGACAACAGGCCGCTTCGATTCGATGAATTCTGCAGCCGGATCAATCAGGTCATCTTTGTTTCGGCGACCCCGGGACCCTATGAATTGGAGCAGGCCCAAGGGCGGGTTGTGGATCAGATCATCCGGCCGACAGGGTTGATGGATCCACGCATCGAAGTACGGCCTGCCGTCAGCCAGGTAGATGATTTGCTCGAGGAAATCCGGATTCGGGCAGAGAAAAACGAGGCCGTGCTGGTCACGACCTTGACCAAGCGGATGGCGGAAGACCTCACCGAATATTATGAGAAGCTGGGTGTAAAGGTCCGGTACCTGCACTCGGACATTAAAACTCTGGAGAGGGTGGAGTTGATCCGCGATCTTCGAAACGGCGAATTTCAGGTCTTGATCGGCATCAACTTGCTGAGGGAAGGCCTGGATATTCCGGAGGTCTCTTTGGTTGCAATCCTCGATGCCGATAAGGAGGGTTTTCTGCGTTCGGACAGATCGCTCATCCAGACTTGCGGCAGGGCGGCGAGAAACGCCGACGGCATGGTGATAATGTATGCCGACGAGGTCACCGGATCCATGCAGCGCACCATCGACGAGACGGAACGCCGGAGGGCCATTCAGGCGGCATTCAACCTGGATCATGGAATCACCCCGCAGACGGTCCGTTCCGAAATCAAGGATTCGCTGAATCAACACCTGAAAAATGCAGGCTACCTGGTGGACGAACCGGGTCAGGTCCTGAAGGCGGCGGAGACGGAGGCCTTTTACGGTTCGGTCAAGGACCTGGAAAAAGAGATCAAACGGCTGGAACAAGAGATGCATCGTGCCGCCAAGGAGCTTGCTTTCGAAGAGGCGGCCCGATTGCGAGACAGGATAAAGAGTTTGCGGATGCTGGAGATCGAGATCGGATGAAGGAGGGGGGACTTGTTCATAAATTTACGCTGGCAGTGGTTCCCCGGCTCATCTCCTGGTTGATCAGGGGCTGGTTTCTGACCTGCCGGATCGGTGAACATGGCACGGACAACCGGAAACAGTGCGGAGAGCACGATCATCCGGTGATCGTCACCTTCTGGCATTATGCCATTCTTTATACCTTCCATCATCTGCGGCGTGAATCGGCCGTGGTGATGGTTAGCGCCAGCAGGGACGGCGAGTATATCGCCAGACTGGCGGCAAGGTTCGGCTTTGCCTCTGTGCGTGGTTCCCGCAACAGAAGAGGGCTGCAGGCCATGAAAGAGCTGATGAGGCATCTTAGCGAGGGGCGGCACGTGGCGCTTGTGGCCGACGGCTCACAGGGGCCGGCACTGAAAGTTCAGCCCGGAGCGATCCTTTTAGCCTCGAAAACAGGATCGCCGATTTTGCCCATGACCTGGTCCGCGTCGCGCTATTGGGCCATTCGGTCCTGGGACCGGATGGTGATCCCGAAACCTTTTTCCCGGATCGATTTTTTCTACGGGAAACCTGTGTTCGTGCCGGGTAACATGAAAGCGGAGGGCATAGAAGACTACCGGCTGCAACTGGAGCGGAACCTCAACGAGATTTATGAAACGGCCTGGGGAGCCTACGGAAAACAGGAACACTGACGGTTTGATTGCAGTACTGGGACTATCTATCGAATTAAAATGAAGCAAACACAAGGACTTGTAATAGCAGGGATGTCGGGCGGCTCCGGAAAGAGCGTGGTGACGGTGGGATTGATTGCCGCACTGGCACATCGGGGTTTGTCTGTGGTCCCCTTTAAAAAAGGGCCGGATTATATCGATGCCGGATGGATGAAACTGGCAGCAAAAAAAAACTGCTATAATCTTGATCCCTATCTGATGAGCGAAGAGGCGATTTGCAAATCGTTCTTGAAGCGTTCCTGCGGGGCCGATCTGGCAGTGGTTGAGGGCAATCGCGGCATTTATGACGGAGTCGATGCTGCAGGGGGATACTCCACGGCGGAGCTTTCTCTTCTATTGAAGCTGCCTGTCCTGTTAGTCGTCAACTGCACCAAGACGACCCGCACCGTCTCCGCAATGGTTCTCGGTTGCATGAAGCTTGATCCGCGTGTCGAGATTCGTGGCGTGATTTTGAATCAAATCGCCACGGAACGGCAACGAAAAATCGTCGTTCAGGCAGTGGAACAAGATACCGGACTTCCGGTTCTGGGAACTTTTCCCCGCTTGCACAAGGACATTTTTCCGATGCGTCATTTAGGGATGATCCCGCACCAAGAATACTCAGGGACCAACCAGGCCCTGTCGCTTCTTGCCGAAACCGTTGCGGCAAACTGTGATCTGGATCGAATTCTTACAATTGCCGGTCCCGTCACGTTTGATAAAGGAGCTGAACTGGAGGTTGGAGATCTCCGGCCATCGGACACCAAGGTTCGAATTGGAGTGTTGCAGGATGCGGCATTCCAATTTTATTATCCGGAGAACCTGGAGGCTTTGGAGAAGGAGGGGGCCGAAATCGTTCCCGTAAACGCCCTTGAGGACGAGACCCTTCCGGATTTGGACGGGCTCTATATCGGCGGAGGTTTTCCCGAGACGTCGGCCCGCAGGCTGGCTGACAATGCAGGATTTCGCAGATCCATCAAGGAGGCGGCGGGCGATGGGGTGCCGATCTACGCCGAGTGTGGTGGACTTATCTATCTCGGCTCCTCGATCATCGTCGATGGGAGCGAGTATCCTCTGTGCGGAGTTTTTCCGATCCGTTTCGGCATGTCGGAGAAGCCACAGGCTCACGGTTACTCGATTTTCACGGTGGACTGTCCCAATCCGTTCTATGATCTGGGACTTGAAATTAAAGGCCACGAATTCCGCTATTCCATGATATTGGAGTGGGAAGGGAAACCCGGGGAACTGGCACTGAAAATGAAAAGGGGCAAAGGATTTATGGACGGACGGGACGGGCTTACCAAAAACAATGTCCTGGCTCTTTATACCCATGTGCATGCAGAAGGAACACCACAATGGGCGTCGTGTCTGGTGAAAAGATGCCGGATGCGTCGAGATAAGACTTGAACGCATCCGGGAAGCGGTTATATGTCGATTATTGAGGAGGGGATCCCAGAACTTTTCTGTAGATCGTTTCCTGTTGAGCCGTGTCCGGGGGCGGTTCCGTCCAATGGATAAAGGATTCGGTGACACGCATGAAGTCACCTTGATCTTGTTTGCATTTCTCGCAGATTGACTCCGCCATATCACGATACATGATAACCTTTGAGGCAGGCTCTCCGTCAGCGGCGACGGCCGCCATTTTGCGGCATCCGCAGTCAAGACGGACAACGACGACGCCTATTCCGTCAGGGCTGCCTTCAAGTATGCCCTCGATCATCGCCAGTTCCCGTTTTTCCGCGTGCAATTCTTTCTTCTTTCTTCTCGTTTTTTTTGTCATTTTTTAAATTTTACTTGCTGAATTTTTTTACACCCTCATCCTTGAGGGCTTCAAGACCGGCAAGGTTGATGCCCTGTACGGCGTTTTTGAGTGTTCCGATATCGGCTGCCTTTCCGGAAGCCTTTACGCTGAAACGATTCGCCACAATGACCGTGTATTCTCCTGACGAACTTTTGTTGTTCCACTGTTCGTGGACCATTTGCGATCCTTGGCGATGGATTTTCTCGAATCCGTCTGCCGTTGAGCTGTCTTTTTCGACGCCTGCCCAACCGGCAAGCGCCATTACTCCCCTAGCCAACCCCATATCGGTGATTTCCATTTCCAGATTGCTCCCGTTTGGGTCATTATAGGATGCCTGTGCTGTGGAAATCTGGAATCCCATGGCTCCGCTTCGCTCTGCGGAAACGTCGGAGCGTGTCCGACCATCGAGTTTTTCCGGCAAAAAAGCCTTGATACGATCGGGGGCAAGGGTCTCGACAGTTCCATTGCTTCCCATGGCAGAGGCCATCAGTTTGCCGGCAGCCTTTCGCTGAGCTTCTACGTCTCCGGACTTCTGTGCCTTTTCCATTTCATTGCTTGCACTCTCCAACTGTTTGCTCCAGTTTTCCAGCTTGCCGCCCAGGCTGTTCTTGTCGAAACTGCCGCTGTCCTGCATGCTCGAGTGTGATCCGAGCATGGCACCCCGCATACGAACTCCGGTGATACTGCCGACAATGCTGGAGACGACGAAGCTGATAATAATGGCAATGATGATGGAGACGGCGGTGTAGCCCAAGGACTTTTCCGCCGGGCATTTCATAATTACGGGAAGCCCAAGGTACAAAAGGTAGATACTGTAAAGGGAGCCGATCAACAGAAGAGGAATACCTATCCAGGGAATAAGTTGTGCGATTCCGGCTACCCAGGAGGCGGTATAGGCATAGGCTACGGTTTTCAAAGCCTGTATCTGATTCTTGCTTCCGCCAAACGAGGGGGCGAGCATGTCGATGATGAGGGCCATGATGTACACAGCGGCAAGGGTAAAGACATAGTTGAGCACCATATTGCCAAGGCTTGCGCCGAAACCCAGACGGTAGGTTCCCATAAACGGTATCTTTATGCCGAATATACTCATCCTGAGAAAACCTGCTATGGGAGCGATGGCTGCCAGAATCAGAATGTAGCCGATGTAGAGTTCTTTTGTTGATGTTTGCTCGTTCTCTATTGTAATCCATTCGGTTTTCGGGGTTGTGAGAATCAGTTTTACACGCTCCATGAGTTTGCTAAAATCCATAGTGTGGCTCCTCCTCGATTTTTCCGGTGCTTTTTATCTTGATAACACGGCCCTCTTATCCGGCATATTTCATGAAAACAAAAAGATACTGCATGGTTATTAGCAAAAAATACTATAGTTATGATATCTGTTTCCGTCTACTCCCGCGGAACTAAACGGTCGACAATTGATAAATAAAGGCATTTCTCTCAACGGCATAGCCACTCTTTGGCCTGATCGAAATCCTTGAAGATCCTGGAAATGATCGGCAGTTCGTAAATTTCCGAATAACTTTGATACATCCTTCCAAGACCGAATGAGATATCATTGCTCACAACAAACGCGGTTTTTCCTGCCTTGCGTTTATGTTCATATTTTTTTGAAATATATAAAATTTTTAGAAAGAATTCGTTCGATAGGTTACTCACATCCGAATCGCGGAAATCGCATAGTACAAGTGGTGTCGGATTATTTCGATAAAAAAGCTCGACTTCTTCGGCCAATTCTTCATCTGAGATGTTGCCGGTGATGGTATAGATCGAAAGCTGTTTTTTAGAATCGATGACGACCTCTATCATACATTCCTCACATTATCTGACAACTATCCGGTGTTTTTGCTATCATACAGATCCCTGGGAGGTCAGGTTGATGTTGATTCGTTGCATATACTATTTTGTTGAAGCATTCTTCTATGATATAAAATATGTTTTGCTAATATCGGCAACATATTTTATGGATGGGCAGGCAACGACAGGAAGAGGTTGCTACAAAACCGGCAAAGACTCTCTCCCGGTTTGCGAAGCAGTGGAAAATTTTCTGGAGATTTTTGAAAAACGTCAGCTATGGTCTTGTCGATTTATATCTTCCCGTGGGGATGCTGAAATCGGCTTGATGAGAGTTCCCGGTGAGAAGCCTTGAACCTCTGAAATCCGGCCTCGCCACCAATGGCCTGGGCTTCCCGGAACAGATCTTCCCTGTGCATCGTGATACCTGGCATTTTTAAGGTGAATGTATGAGGGCGTTTCGGTCTGTTCCGACGGAGAGACACATGAGCATTGATCTCCGATTTTTTTAAACGTTGTCATTATTGCTTCGGAATTTGCTCCTGATGCAAACGGACTGGCGAAATAGGCGCCGAGTTCGTCGAAATACTGTCGAACGCCCGCCAGTGTTCCGGTTATAAGGAATCCTCCCACGGTGAGTGTTATTTCCAACTCAAATTCATTTTTGTTGGCCATGTTTACCAGAAATTGAAGAAACCAATCCTTGACAGGGGCATTGCCCGTTGCATACACACTCTTATCCTCTTTGATCATTCCGTCTCCTTTTCTTGCTTGCTGATGATCTTGTATGAAAACGGCAGAATTGATTCTGCGGGTCATATGGCATTTTCTGCATGATTCTTCAATGCGATATGTACCCATCGAAAATCTCTAAAGGTTACATGTCAATGTGCCGGTGTCCTTTGTGTTTGTTCTGCAATCGGAGGCCAGGGGCCTTCCCGGGGCAGTGGAGGAAGATCGGTGCAGCCGGCATCCGTTCCTTGCTTCTGCAGCGACTTCAGTTCCGTAAAACGCAGACGGCTGCTGTAGTCGGCGTAATCCGGGTCCGTGGCACGATAGGTGTGCTCCACGAATTGCATTGATTGAAGTGTGCTCTGCATTTGCGAGCGAATCATCCCGCATTTGTTCAGCCCCCAACGTGCCTCGATTGGATCCCCGGGGTCATGGGACATCCAGCGATAATTTTGTACCACGTAATTCAGGGTGACGGTCCAACCTTTCTTGATGGGGAGGGTCATCTTTTCCATGGTCTTTTGCAGGGCTTTTTCGTCAAGTCCGTTGTCTTCGATGAGTTTTTCGAGGTGTTCGATTTCAAATGCTATCATATCATCTCGGCCGGGAGTACTGTAAATTTCCCACAGAGAGGAGCCCTCGTTGCATTTTGCATGTCGGCAACGGCGATATCCTGCCTGAACGATTGGAATCCGCTCCTCCAGGTAGCGATAAATCGAGCCGATGATCAGGCCGGCCTTTTTTACCGGATCGTACTTGGTGGGGTCAATTCTTCTGGCCACCGCTTCGTCGAAGAGTTCTCCCTTGTGATAGAATCCTTGATTATACTGTTCCTCTGAGTAGAGGGGCTGTTCCCGTTTCGGCAGATAATGCCAATGCCCGTCTGAGTAAACCGGCCAGCGGAACTGAACCAATCCGGTTCCGGCGTCTTCATCCGGCCAGGTGAAAAAGTAGCTCTTCTGCCGCAGTTTTCTTATTTTTCTGGGCAGCGTCGCCTCCCATGTCTGAATCGGTGAAAACATGCTGCCGTCGCGCACGATATGTCCCACGATTCCTGCATGGCCGTTGGCGAGAAAAACCGTACCCGCTAGAACCGTATCAGCCGATATGCGGATGGGATAGGTATCTGCGGGCATGGTTTCGGTGGTCGTTACTTCGAGCATATGGAGTAGGGCCGCCCGGAATCTTCGATCTCGAGACCAATCAGAATTGGAGGGAAGATTTTTCCATGTTGTCGACCAGTTACCGAACAAGCGACCGTCTCTTGTTGTGGCCGCGGCCGGGAGATGGGCAATTCTCGCATAAATCCAGCGAAGGGCATAGGGCACATCGGCACAATCTATGGGGATACGATGCTTAATGAAGAAATCTTCTGTGACTGTTTTTTCCATCCAGTCTGCAAAACGGTGCTCGTCGGCCACATCCCAGCGTCTTGTTCCTACTTCCCAGACTTGGCCTTGCGACTCTGCCGTTTTTGAAAAACAATCTCCTGTCCAAACGAAAATGAATATGGCAAGATAAATAATACAAAGCCGGGCAATGCGTAACTTCCTGACTTTTTCCAGTGATAAAGCCGTCATTAATGAAGGCATGTTTTGATAACGTTCTCTCTGTTTCAACGGGGCTGTTCTCCAGATAAAAATCGCGCTTTTAAGTTAGTAATTTTTTTCCGGCATAGCGGGCAGGGTGCAGGTTCGCGTCTTTTAGCTGAATCCTGCAAAAAATCCAAGTATAACCGTAAACAAAAAGCAAGTTCGGTTTATATCTGTCGATGGCATTTTGTACGTATCCTCCTGATCTTAGATTTTTTTTTAGCCCCATACACCATTTGCGGTGTGGAATATAAGATATCGCATAAACCCGTTGCAGTCATCAGGCTGCATTGGAAAATCTCGAAGATTGTTGTGATCGTTGAAAAGAGTATGAATCGGTTTGTGACAGCCAGGGTGTGAATTTCTTCGTGGTTTTGTAGTGTTGGAAGGTCTTTCCCGTGTTATGAAAAAATAAAAAACTTGCGGCAACTAGATAAGATAGTAAGGTTTTTCCTGCCGTTAATGCTTGTCATATTTCCCTTCTTGCAGCTCAATCGTTATCGGATGGCATATGAAACGTATACTTCAAAAAATTTTTAACCGCAGAAATCTCGTGATCTTAGGTGTTGTGTCGTCGTTATACGCTCTGGTCGGGTTTGTTGCGGCACCATGGCTGGTGAAATATTATGGCCCTATATATGCGAGGAAAAGCCTCCAGTGCCGGCTTGATATGGGCAAGGTTCGTATCAACCCTTTTCTTCTGACCCTTGACATTGACGGATTCAGCCTCCGTCAGAGCAACGGAGCGCCACTGATAGCTTTTGGCAGACTTTTTGTCGATTTTGAGATGAGCAGCCTTTTTCATTGGGGCGTTGTACTGCAAAAACTCGAGCTTGATAAACCGGATATCAACGTTGTAATCGAACCGGATGGGACGACAAATTTCCAAAAGCTTGCCGTTACGAACACAAGGTCGAAGGAGTCAGCCAATAAGAATCTGAAACCGTTGGCACTGCTCGTGAAGGAAATACGTATCCATGGAGGCAGGTTTGCCCTTGTCGACAGGCAACAGAGCATGGCGGCTGACATCGTTCTCGAAAATCTCAGACTGAACGTCAAGGGGTTGTCGACCATCAAAAAACACAACGGAACCATCGACTTTTCCGCCACAACTAATGAAGGAGAATCCGTTCGGCTCAAAGGAGAGATTTTTCTTTTTCCTTTTCGATCAACGGGTAGGATCTCTTTTGATGCTGTCCGGGCGGCCAGTATCTGGGAGTTTTTCAGGGATCATACCAATCTGGATCCTCCTCAGGGAAAAATTTCCGCCAATGCAGAATATCATTTTGATTTCGGAACGTCGCCCATTCGGATGACTCTCGACGGGCTCAAGGTCTCGTTGGCCGACCTGTCGCTCAAGCTTCTTCACGATGAGAAAGCATTTCTAAAAGTTGAAAAAGCCTCTGCCGAGGTTCCACTCTACGATTTGGTCCGAGATCAACTTCATTTGGGAAAATTGCAGATTAACAAAGGTTTCGTGGATGTTCATTTGGACAACTCGGGGGGGAGTAATTTTCAACGAATAGTCCGTTCTTCGCTTCCGGAAGATCACACCGGGGGGAAAAGACCGTCTCCAGCAAGCTCGTCCAAAGGCTCCGCCCTTGGGGCGGAAAAAAAGCCTCCCTCCAATCCTGCTGCTGCACAATCACCGGTTGATCCTCTTTTTAAAATGAATGCAGACACCGTCGAGATCAAAAATGTTTCACTTGCACTAAACGATGAGAGCCGCAATGTTCCGATCAAGGTAAGAATCGCCGCTGCCAGGCTCAATTTTAAGGCGGACATGGAGGTTGACTCAAAGGGAACGAAAGCAAGCTTAAACGATATATCCAGTGAATTGAAAGGAATAGGCCTGAAGACGGCCAAATCCCCAGAACCCTTATTCGTAACGGAGAAACTGACACTTGAAGGAGGTGCCTGCGATTTTGGGGACCACTTGTTTACGGCATCCCGGCTGGCCATGAGCGGTGGTCATCTTGATGTCCGGCGAACTCCCGATGGAAAAATCGATTGGCAACAGATCTTTGGGACCAAAGGAACTGAAAGAGACTCCACATCCTCAAGGACGGAAACAAAACCTGTCAAGCCATGGAAATTTTTAGTTAAATCATTTTCCGTGGACGGTTTCGGAACCCAATTTTCAGACCTTACAACCCATTCCGACCAGCCTGTTATGAGTTTGCAGGACATCAAAGCAAAGTTTACCGGAGTAGACGGCAAATCACCCATGCAGTACACCCTTGGTTTCAGACAGGAGCTGGGAGTAACCGCAACTCTGAACGGAACGTTGAATCCTTCCCTTCCGTCAGTTGACGCTGTGATCGATCTTTCCGGTATATCACTCACTTCGTTGCAGCCATATATCGAACCGTATGTCACCTTGAAATTGGAGTCGGCATCGGTTTCCGCGAAAGGAAAACTCACCTACGGGGTGCCTGGAGCAGGACAAAAAACAGCCTTTGATGGGAGTGTTAATCTCGATAAGCTTCTGCTTACTGATCCCGACGCGCAAAAAACGTATCTAAGCTGGGAGGCCTTGCAGATTCCTGAGATAAAATTCACCCTCCAGCCAAACGGACTTCAGGCGCAAGATGTCAAGATTACAAAACCGGTTGGGGACTTGATTATAGAAAAAGACAGGACCTTGAACCTGGCCAAGGTGTTCAGAAATAGACAGAATGGCAAAACACCGGCTCCTGTGTCCAATGTGAAAAAAAATGATGATCAGCAGGGATTCCCTTATCAGATTTCCAGGATTGAAGTGGATGGAGGGGATATGAATTTTGCCGACCTGAGCCTGCGCCCGCAGTTCATCACCCATATTCATGACATCACGGGCGAAATCATGGCTCTCTCGTCGAAACCAAATGCCCGTGCAAGGATCCGGCTGGATGGGGATGTCGATCGATACGGCATTGCCAAAATAAGAGGCATCATTCAGCAGAAGAATTTTCGTCGTTCTTCACGCCTCAATATGGTTTTTCGCAACTTGGACATGAAGAGCCTCTCTCCCTATAGCGGCAAATTTGCCGGTCGGCTGATAAAATCCGGTAAGGTTTCGGCAAATCTTAAATACAGGATTCAAGATTACAAGATGGAAGGAGACAACAACATCGTCATCCAAAATCTGGTGCTGGGCAAGCATGTCGACGAGCCTGGTGCCGCCGATCTTCCGCTGGATTTGGCGGTTGCTCTTTTAGAGGATTCTGATGGCCGCATAGATATCGGCCTTCCGGTAACCGGAGATTTAAGCGATCCTCAATTTAGTATCGGGCCGCTTATAGGTAAGCTTTTTACTAACTTGATCACGAAAGTGGTTACTTCTCCGTTTTCGGTGCTGGGGAACATGTTTGGCAGTGATTTTAACAACTTCGACATCGTTGAGTTTGACCGCGGCAGCGCTGCCATCCTACCTCCGGCAAAAGAGAAGCTTTTGAAACTGGCCGAGGTATTGAAAAAACGGCCACAACTCAAAATCGTCATTCAGGGGCGGTACAGTCCCGAGTTCGACGGCAGAACGATCAAACATTTGGATATAAGAACCTTGATCGCAGCCGGGCTGGGTAACAAGCCTGTGGCCGGTGAAAAGCCGGCCCCCCCTGATTTTACGGACTCCAAGACTCAGGAAATTCTGGAAGATCTGTATAAGAAACGAATCAGCAAGCCATCACTGAAAGAACTGGAAAAAGGAATCGAATCGGGGACCATAACGCCGCTTGTTGCAGTAAGGCACAGAGGGGAAAAAGAGAGCAACTCAAAAAAGTCGGACGGATTTCAACTGTATAAACTTATCCCGGGAGCCAAAAGTCCCGAACAGGCGGCTCGTTGGGCAAGAGAGCTCTATATGCGATTGGTCGAGAATGAAAAAGTTCCGGACAAAACTTTCCAACAGCTTGCCCGGAACCGTGCGCAAAACATTGCCGAAGCCTTGGAAGCAAACGACGGTTTCCCAAAGGAGCGCATCAGCTTCAAGGATCCCGTTTCCCTTTCCGGAGAGGAACGCCCTTCAGCCAAACTCTCCCTTGAGGCTCTGTAGGCATAGTCAATTGGCTGAGGCGGGGACGTTTTTGCATACAGTGATTTTGATGACCGTATCTCCTGGTTTGAAGGTGATCAAGATCGCAAGAAAGATACGCTCCACAGAGGGCTATGGCCCTCTGTGGATTGATTGCACACGCCTTTCCTACTTGATGGTGATCGGTACCGTATGTAACACTTTATTCCCTTTCCCAAGCACATATCGAATTTCATAGGTTCCGGCTTCTTTTGGGGCATGAAGTTTGACTGGGTTTCCCGTCCTGACATAGGCATACGTGACATAGCCTCCCGGCTCCTGGTCGGGACGGGCGATGGCGATATAATCCGGCTCATATCCGGGACCTTGCCAGGCAACGGCAAACTGTGTTCCGGGAACAACGTTTGCCGGTGGAGTGACTTTGGCGTCGACTTTTTGAATTTCGATGGAAGTTTTAGCAAGGAGCCTGCCGCCTTGCCCCAGGATATACCTGACCTCGTAGGTGCCGGGGTCAGAGGGAGCTTGAAGCTTCAGCGGTGAGCCCATCTTTGTATAGGTATAATGTACATATCCAGCCGGGTCATCATCGGGCTTGGCAATGGAGATATAATCGCCATTATTGTTCGGCCCCTGCCAGGTTACATTGAATTCTGCCGCCATATCGGCTGCGGTCGGAGCCTGGACTTGAGCTGAGACATTTTTTATTTCAATGGAAGTTTTAGCAAGGAGCCTGCCGCCTTGTCCCAGGACATACCTGATCTCGTAGGTGCCGGGGTCAGAGGGAGCTTGAAGCTTCAGCGGTGAGCCCATCTTGGTATAGGTATAGTGCACATATCCTGCCGGGTCATCATCGGGCTTGGCAATGGAGATATAGTCACCGTTATTGTTCGGCCCCTGCCAGTTGACGGAAATCAATGCGGCCACATTGGCTTCGGGTGAAGCCTCGACATGGGCTGCCACGGATTTTATCTGTATGGAGGTTTTTGCCAGAAGAATATTTCCTCGACCCAATATATATCTGATTTCGTAGGTGCCGGGATCTGAAGGTGCTTGTACTTTCAGAGGCGAACCTTCTTTTGTGTAAGTGTATGATTCGTATCCGGCCGGATCGTCGTCAGGTTTTGCAATCGAAATATAATCACTTTGATATCCAGGTCCCTGCCAAGTTACTACAATGGCGGCGGCCACATCGGCTTCTTTGGGTGCTGAGACTTTGGCTTCAACCGGAGTGACATTGATATCTGCTCTTCCGAGCACTTTTTTGCTTTGCGCGTGAACATACCGCAGCTGATAAGCCCCGGTTTTTCCCGGAGCCGTGAATGCAGAGGGATTGCCTTGCTTTGTATAGGCATAATCCTTATACTCGGTATCCTTTGATCCTTTTTCGGCAATAGTAATATAGTCGCCTCGACTGTTCGGTCCTTTCCATTTTACGGAAAATGCTGCCCCAACAGGCACATTTGCCGGAGCTTCAAGCTCCGCTGTCCCGGGATTTACCACCACAGGCGGAGGTGGCGCCTTGACCTCCTCCACGGTTTTAAGGAGTGCTTTTCTTAAGGAACCGGCGTTGTCGGCCGTGAGAAAAAGCCCGCCTGTTTTGTCAGCCAGACAACGCAGGCGTCCTTGGTCTTCTTTGTTGATGTCGAATCCGATGACATGGACAGTGAAATCCACTCCGCTCATGGCCAGTTCGGAAGCAAGAGCGCAGGGATCTTTATCACAGGTTTCGAGCCCGTCGCTTACAAGAATAACTGTTGCCCTGTTTTCGGTATATCGCAGGGCTTGTGCGGCCTGACGGACGGAATCGCTAAGGGGCGTCATACCTTTCGGACTGATACTTTGTACTTTTGTTTTTATGGCGGCCGCGTTGTGGGCTCCCACAGGAACCATCATTTCTATATCTTTGCAATCGCCTTTCCGGCGATGACCGTATACCATCAGACCTGTTTCGAAATTTGCGGGAATTTGATTGACGAGGTCGCCCATCACGTCTTTAGCGATCTGTATTTTGGCTTTGCCGTCGATTTGTCCCCACATGGACCCGGATGCATCGAGTATCAGCACCATGCGTGCTGGATTAGATGGAGCGGCGTTTGCAAAGCCAAGAAAATAAAAGATTAGAATCACAACAAAAAAAACCGTTTTGAAAAGCGGAATCTCCGATTTCATATTCCCTCCGTTCGTTCAATACATGAAATTTGAACATCCCCCAAGAACTGCTAAAAATTGTTAAATGCCAATGTATACCACATCTTTGTATTTTTAATCAAAAACATTCGAATCTCCTGCAAAATGGCTTTTGCGTCCAGAACCTGCGCTCTGTTGAAAATTGTATCTTCGGCATGCCAACCCCATGCCTGTGGCGAATTTTTTCGCAGGCCTTGATTTCGAACGAAAATTATAGTTCTCCAGTGGGCCGATATATTAAGAGTTTTTCCTTAACGGCGCTGGAAAGGGTGGGCGAATGCGACAGGAAGCTGATGTGATGTCATGGAGGCTCTGGGAGACAGGTTCGTCGTTCAAGACATTTTCGGGGCTAAAGCCTAAAGACAATCGGTAACCAGAATCCGCCCTTTGGCTCCGAGAGAGGTCGTTCCGTCCTGACCTTTGATACGGCCCCGAAGGTCGACGATTTCTCCTTTAAGCTTCTCATTCGGAGTTACTTTCACCACCATCCACTCCAGTAGAATGGTTTCATCCGCGTAGATCGGCCGTAGAAATCGAACCCAAAATTCCAGGCCCAACATCGCCCCCTTCTTCGAAAAATGGGAAGCGGTTGGAGCCAATAGAAGGGCTATGGTGTGCGTCCCGCTCGCCGTCAGTCTGCCCATACGGGTGGTTGCTGCAGTTTTCGGGTCGTGGTGTATGGGATTGTTGTCTCTGGCCGCATTGGCAAATTCGGCAACCGGCGTCGGGGAGAGAGATATTTCGGAAGAAAAGCGTTCTCTGGGAAAGGCCCTCATCAAGTACCTCCAGATAGTCGGCAATCCTGATAGATAGTATTTTTACTTAAAAGCTGCGTTGGGCGAAAATGCTCGATCCTCGGAAGAGTCAACAAGCCTGTTGTGAAAATTTTCTCATGCCATGATTTTGAATGAAAAATTCAATTTTCCAAAAGAGCCTGTGGTGATGCTGTTGTAGAAAGATTTGCCCCAAAACAATGCTGCTGTTATTTTGACTGGATGGTTTTTAGTTTTTTAAAAGCATTTTCCACCATCTCCAGTCTGTTGTTCACTTTGCGAACGGCACTTTCCAGCGTGAATCCCTCCTCCAGCAGTTCTTTGATGAGAAGCATTTTTTTTATCGTCCGGTAATCATAACGTCTGGTCGTTGTTTTTCCTTTAATCGAGGAAATATAACCCCTTGATTCCCAGTACCGAATCTGCCTTTGAGGAATATCAGTTATCTCTGATACTTCGCCGATTCCGACGATCAGCTTCTCCAGAAATTCGATTTCTTCTTCAAAATCCTTATTCTTACTCATGTTGACACTATAAATGACCAAGGGGTAATTGTAAATTAGATATTTGTTGTGTTGACAATTTTCATTTTATGTAAATATATTACAATTTATGTTGCAAATATGACATCCTGGGAAGGGAGACTCTTTTTGGGCCAATGAATAATTTAACCTATAGAATCTGGAGAAGGTATGAAAGATGAAGTAACAGGGGGTATCGACGCATCAAGTGCGTTTCAGGCCGAAACGGAAGACGATATAGGGGAAAAGCACCTGTCGGCATTGCTCGTTTTACTGTTGGCGGTCGCCACCGGTTTGACCGTTGCAAGTATTTACTATGCGCAGCCTTTGTTGGAGGCCATTCGTGTAAGTCTTAAAATGACGGTTACCGAGGCCGGGTTGATCATAACGGCTTCGCAGTTGGGGTATGCCATCGGTTTAGTACTGCTGGTACCCATGGGTGACCTCTATGAGCGCCGGAAGCTGGTTGTTATGATGACGCTCGGGATAGCCGGAAGCCTGGCCGGCATTGGTTTTGCCCCCAATGCTGCTTTGTTGCTGTTGCTGTCTGTGGTGGTCGGGGCCTTGTCGGTGACGGCCCAGATTCTCGTCGCATTCTCGGCGGATCTGGCCGGACCGGCTGAACGCGGCCGTGTGGTTGGGACCGTCATGAGCGGCTTATTGCTGGGGATACTTCTTGCGCGAACGGTGGCTGGAGTTCTCGCACAGTTGGGTGGCTGGCGAGCCGTTTTTTGGCTGGCAGCGGGGGCTATGTCCGTTATTGCGGCGGCTATGTTCAAAGGTTTGCCCTATCGTGAACCCCGCATCAAATTCAGTTATCCGGATCTACTTCGATCGATTCCGCCGTTGTTCCGAGAGGAGGGCGTTCTTCGTCTGCGGTCGATGTACGGGGCGATCGCCTTCGGAGCCTTCAGCGTGCTTTGGACGCCTCTTGCTTTTTTACTGTCGAAGCCGCCATTTAACTACACGCCCGGAGTCATCGGTCTCTTCGGTTTGGCCGGCGTTGCCGGCGCCAGTGCGGCATCGGTGGCGGGCAGGCTTGCCGACCGCGGATTGGCTCCACGCACGACCATGGCAGCTATTTCGCTGCTTATCATCTCGTGGTTGCCGATATGGCTTGGGCGACATTCGGCCCCGTTTCTGATTTTGGGAATCATTCTGCTGGATCTTGGCGTTCAAGGACTCCATATCACCAATCAGAGCGAGATTTACCGCATCCGTCCCGAAGCTCGAAATCGACTGACATCATCTTATATGTCATGTTTTTTTGCGGGCGGGGTCTTCGGTTCGTCGCTTTCTTCCCTAGTTTATGAGCATGCAGGGTGGACAGGCGTAAGTGTATTCGGAGTAATCCTTGGCCTATCGGCAGCGGCCGTGTGCGGGTTGAACAGGGGCCGGTTCTGAATTGCCGGAGTTTATCGTACTTCTTGATGTCGGCGAGGGATCGTAGTTAGATCCGAAAGATCGGCAGTATTGATCATCGAAATAAAACCTAAGAGATTGTTCCTTTTCCTCCGGCAAGGCCTTCTCTATCGAAAAGGCAGCGCTGAATGGCTGAGATTTCCAGAAACCGGACAGCTTCTTTGAACTTTAAAAAGTTCGTAAGATGAATCATTGGATCATGATTGCAGGAATAATGCGATAGTCGCTTAAAAACACCAGGTTGTGCAGGTCGGCCGCGGCAATCGCCCGTAGCGTCGGCAATTCGGCTGCTGCGTCGGCTTCACTGAATACGTTAAGCGGCCAGTTTTCCACCGTAGCACCCCGAAGGTGCGGGTGGTGAAACCCGTGGCCGAAAAATGCCTGCAGGCTTACCGGCGGGATGTGCCGCTCCATCTGTTCAGGCCAGCTCAACGACCATGTCGCAGTTACATCGCCGGTTTGCGATCTGCTCAAGCCTGTCGCGGCAATGGATCCGGTTTTCAATAACAAAAAATCGTTGATTTCCGTAAGCGTTTGGCGGGCATATGCATCCAGAAAGTCGACGGCTGCTGCGAAAAATGCTTCCTTCTCTTTCCTGGAAACGGCGCCGTCACCATGGACGCCGTCCCGCAAGTCGGTAAAATGTCTGAGGAGCCCTCGGACATGTGGTGGGGCGGCAGCATAAGTTGTGCTTGAAGACATCACTGATCCCTCCTTAAAAACCTGTAAGGGCGAATTTTTTTTTTGCTGTCAGGGGCAATGTGCTGTCAATCTTGACAAGTGGTACATTGGGTACACATTTCGTACAAAGATCTTTGAGGCAATTTTACGGGCTTCAAAATCGGCCAAACGGTCGGACTGGGGCGGCATTCCGGTTTTTGCAATGAATGCGCGGAATACCGTTTGGGCGACTACAATCTCTGCGGCAAGGCGCAGGCAACCATAATCTGTCATCATGGTGGTTTTGCCGAGAAGGTGCGTGCAGCCGCCAACCGCGTCGTCACCATCCCTGAAGGTATTGATCGGAGTCTGCCGATCCCTCGTTTTATTGAGGCCTTACCGTTTTTAATCCGATGATCCAGTTCGATTTCAGGATCTCCGGTAGGGAGTCCGGAAACCATAGTCAAAATGCCGGGGTTTGCATGCCTTCATGGAATCAAGCCGACAATTGAGAAATTCGCTTTGATTCTGTAAATGAGGCCGTCTCTCAAGTGGGAAGCGGCAAAGCCCATTATCGTGTTGTGCTTTGCCGCTAATCTGCTTTAAGGCTTCTTAAATAGGCATAAATATCGGCTGCGTCCTTTTTTGAAACCTTTGATTCCGGAAAGGGGGGCATGGAAGGTGAATACGGCGATCTGAGTATACCAAGAAAGCGATCGAATCCCATGTCGAGCCCGGCTATATGGGCCGCCTTTCCATCATTGGCATGCAGACCGTGACAGGCGGTACAATTATTCATTGCAAACCATTTCTTTCCGTTTGCCGGATTTCCTTTGGGTGTGCTGCAGGCAGCAAACAGGATGAGCCCTGCTAAAAGGGAGAGGGGGAAAATATTTCTTGATTTTAGAAGATTAGGCATAGGGTTCTCTTCAATGGCAGTGCTTTTTAAGGTCGTTTTTATCTTAATAAGACAAGATCAACAAACTGTTTGGTATACATTCTCATATGTGATTACCAACAAAGCTCATCCATTAATCCGGGGCTGGGCCCGCCTGCCTCACGGGACGCCATAAACCCATCCATGGGGGTTTGACTATGGCCGTCCTGGCCACAGACACCCGTGAAACAGGTGGACCCAACCCCTTCTGACTAATATGGCTGAGATTCATTGGTAATTACATTCTCATAAATACATACCGATTTTTTTATCAAAAAGAACCCTCCAATACAAGTAACTTATTTTATAAAGAAGCTCCCATTAAGGTTTTATTCGGCATAACAGATATAAGGTTAAAGCCGAATGGAACAGGAATGCAACTCAGCTATGCTGTCGAATTCGATTGTATCGCAAAGCGGCACTGACCGGCTAATGACCTTTGAGTTAAAAGGAAGCTAATTTCCCGTGGCTGCCTTTTTTTTGACCATCACCTGCATTGTATATCAACCCGCCCGATTGAACATAGAGACGAAGCACCTCGATGCATTCATCACGCAGGGTATCACGTACGACGTCTATCCCTCGTTTTTCAAGCGCTTTTTGCCATTCGCGAAGCTTAGGACCTTCATCGAAACCAATGGACCGTGCATCCTCTTCCCGTGCACCGCAAACCAGCCGGGTGACCCCCGACCAATGAATTGCTCCGAAGCACATGGCACATGGTTCGGTGGAAGCGACCAGCTCGTAATGATATTTCCCCGCATCGCTTATATCGTACCGGCCTAACTTTTTCTGTGCCAAAGCGATTGCAATGATTTCAGCATGAAATATTGAACAATTCCCTGATTCCACAAGGTTGATTCCCGGTGCGATGAGATGGCCGTTCGAATCGAATACACCTGCGCCGAACGGTCCTCCGGTTTTCTGTTTTACATTTTCTTGCGCCAGAGTAGCCACAAAACGCATCCGATCCTCCATGGAGGGAAAGATCTTCGGGCTGCAATTGAGGAGATCCGCCGTCCACTGTGGGAGCGTTAGAGAGAATTCCAAATGCATTGTTAATCGCTCTCGATTTTTTTCGTCATTTTTAAAAAGGTAGAAGGACATGCGAAAAATTTTGTCACAGACATATTATTGATATTTCGAGGATAAAATTTTGAGTATAACGAAGAGATTGGACGAAAAGGCAATTTTTCAAAGTGGCCTTGAGAGGTTACTCTCCGTTTACCTCCATAACGATCTTGCCGTGATGTCTTCCGGATTCCATGAGAGCGTGTGCCTCAGCGGCATGTTCCAACGGGAAAACCTTGAAGATCATCGGTCTGATCTTTTTCGCTTCCATAAGCGGCCAGATTTTTTTATGTAAAGCATCGGCGACGGAGTTTTTGAACTCGACGCTGCGGGGACGCAAGGCTGAACCGGTTATGATAAGACGCCGCTGCAGAATTTCATTAAAATTGATCTCACCCTTGCTGCCGCCAAGCAGCCCGATGATGGATAGGCGACCATCGACGGCCAGGCATTTCAGCTCCCGCTGCACATAGCCGCCTGCCACTATATCGAGGATTACATCAACGCCATTGCCGGCAGTGAGTTGGTGGACCACCTCTACGAAATCCACTGTGCGGTAGTTGATCGCACGATCAGCACCGATCATTTCGCAAAACGAACATTTATCGTTGTTGCCTGCAGTTGCGAAAACGCGATGGCCCAGCGCCGTTGCCATTTGGATAGCGGTGATACCGATTCCGCTTGAACCTCCCTGCACCAGCAGAGTCTCTCCGTGTTGCAATTTTGCCCGCTCGAAGACATTGATCCAGACCGTGAAGGTTGTTTCAGGAAGCGACGCGGCCTCCTGCATAGACCAACCTTCGGGGATCGGAAGGCAATGACCGGCAGGGGCTGCACAGAACTCGGCATACCCGCCCCCGGGAGTAAGGGCGCAAACCCGGTCTCCAGGTTTCCATCGCCCTGCATTTTCTCCACATTTCACCACCTCGCCTGAAACCTCGAGCCCAGGCAGGTCAGAGTGCCAGTCCGGTGGCGGATAGACGCCTGCGCGCTGGAGGCAATCAGGGCGGTTGACACCGGCGGCTGCAACCCGTATCAGCACTTCACCCGGTTTCAGCCGTGGCAGGGGACGTGGTGCAATTTTCAAAACATCCGGCCCGCCGGGCCGGGAGATTTCCACTACTTTCATTTGATTGGGAAGATTGGCTGCCATTTCTTCCTCCTTAATTCAGGGACTGATAAAGAAGACCTTTCAGATTTTGGTGTTGCAATTCCCTTTTTGCATAGCCATAAAGTAAAATATTCACTGCTTACTATTTTGCCAATTGGAAGTCTTAGGAGTCATGAGGCGAAGGTATTTGTGCAGGAGGGAATGCGGGTTAGCCCTGCCCATTACCC
The DNA here is from genome assembly GCA_046705065.1 of Desulfocapsaceae bacterium. GTDB lineage: Bacteria > Desulfobacterota > Desulfobulbia > Desulfobulbales > Desulfocapsaceae > CAWGGS01. Next base: position 36,767 of record JBJKQT010000077.1, on the reverse strand, counting down.
ATATCTTTATCAGTTTATAACTTGATGTTGTTGCGGCTCATCCGGATTAAGTGCACTTTTGCAAGGCCGAAAGTACGCTCAATCCGGCAGATGTCATCGCTTCCCGCCGCTGCTCTCCGGCCTAATCGCAAGTATTCTACGGCTGACAGACAGGCCATCCATGGCCTGCTGTCAGTTGCGGACGTCCTGTCAGCAACCCTGCGGGCCGTTTGTGGAATACCTGCGGGCCTCCGCGATGCGTCCGGAAGCGACGACCTCCGCCTCCCGCGTTTTAGATGGGTAAGTTGCGTCGGATGAATCATTTATATTTTTAAAAATTGTAGGTAATGGGCAGGGTTAGCCAATGTTGTTTACTGCGCCGTGCGGTCGTCTTCCTTGCAGGACTTCAACAATGTTGACGGCAGCGTCCATGGCGATGTTGAGCCGGACCTGTTCGACTGCCGAGCCGAGATGGGGGGTGAAGAATGTGGAATCGGTGAGTTCAAGAAGGCCGGTGTCGATACTTTGCCGTCTGCCTGGGCGTAACCAGTCTTCGAAACAAAACACGTCGGTCCCGAATCCCGCGAGTCGACCCTCGGCCAAAGCGCTGCGCACCGCAGGTTCAACAACCGACGAGCCGCGGCCGACATTGATGAGATAGGAGCCATGCTTCATTTTGGAGATGGCCTCCTCATCGATAATGTTTGCCGTTTCGTCGCTTAAGGGGAGCGCAACGACGATGAAATCACTGCGGTGGTAGATATCTTCGAGGGGAAAGAGGCGGCAGTTGAGATCCGCTTCTCGATGGGAAGGCAGGCGCTGCCGGTCATGGTAGAGAACGGTTGCCGAAAACGGTACAAGCCGTTCTGCGATAGCCTGGCCGACGGCTCCCATGCCGAGAATGCCGACGGTGGAACCGGCAAGTCCCTGCCCGTAAAGAACCGGTCTCCAGCCTTTGAACCATCCCGAGCGCACAAGCCTGTCGCCTGCGGCCATGTTTCGGCCAACAGCGATGAGGTGCCCTATGGCTAGTTCCGCCGTGGGGATGGTGAGCAGGTCGGGAACGTTGGTGAACCAAATTCCTCGCCGAGTGCAGGCGGTCACGTCGAAATTGTCGAAACCCTTCAGAGCGGCACTGACAACTCTGAGATTCGGGCATCGGTCGAGAAAGCCGCCATCGATGGAATCAGGCATAAAGACCATAACGGCATCTGCATCCTCTAAGTGCTCCATCAAGGCGTCGTGCTCGAAACTTTCGCGGCCTGTGTTGATGACGATATCGCAGTAATCGGCGAGATAATCGATAACCTCATCGTGGACCCAGTGAGTAATGACGGCTTTTGGACGGGACATGGGAATTCCTTTTTTTAAGCAATCGCTGGTATGTATTTCAGAAAAAAGTGGAACTTGAGGGATGGAAGATAATCTGACCTGTATTGATTAGAAAAATGTTAACAATCGGATAATCTTTTGTTGCTCTCCCTTGCTAAAAACAACAGGGAGTCTTCCTTCCACAGTTTCAGACGAGGGGACAACACGGTACCATTTGATAAAAAGACGCAAAGGTCTTGTGTTCTTTTTTTAGGGGAAGAAGGAAATCGTGATGGAGCAAAACGGGGAGACGATCTGTGAATCTTGACCGTCTCCGCGTTTTGCCAGTCGAACTTCAGTCCTTATTCGGACTTGCAGAGATCAATACATGTCGTCCATTGCTCCGGGCGGCATGGACGGGATTTTTTTCTTTTCAGGCATTTCGGCGATCATCGCCTGGGTTGTGAGGAGCAGACCGGCTACAGACGCAGCATTTTGCAAAGAGAAGCGCACCACCTTGGTCGGGTCCATGATTCCTGCATCAAACAAGTTCTCGAAGACTTCAGTCTGGGCGTTGAAACCAAAATCGTCCCTTCCTTCCATGACCTTGTTGAATACGACTGCACCTTCGACTCCTGCGTTTTCCGCAATTTGCCTGCAGGGTGAGGAAAGTGCTTTGCGCAAGATTTTGATTCCGTTTTTCTGTTCACCGGGCACATCAAGGTCGTCAAGCGCCTTGATGCAACGAATCAGGGCGATCCCGCCACCTGGGACAATTCCCTCTTCAACAGCGGCGCGCGTGGCATTGAGTGCATCCTCAACGCGCGCCTTCTTTTCCTTCATCTCCGGTTCGGTGGCTGCTCCTATCTTGATAACCGCAACGCCGCCAACGAGTTTTGCCAACCTTTCCTGCAGTTTTTCCCGGTCATAGTTCGATGTGGTTTCCTCGATCTGCTTCCTTAGCTGCTTGATGCGTTTGTCGATGGCTTTTTTCTCACCGGCTCCATCGATCAGGGTGGTGTTGTCTTTGTCGATTTTGATTGACTTGCACTGGCCCAAATCGGCCAGTTTGACGCTTTCCAGCTTGATTCCCAGATCTTCACTGATGACCTGGCCGCCTGTGAGGATAGCGATATCCTGGAGGATGGCCTTTCGGCGGTCACCGAATCCAGGGGCTTTTACCGCCGCAACCTTGAGCGTTCCGCGCAGTTTGTTGACGATAAGGGTGGCCAGAGCCTCACCGTCGATATCTTCGGCAATGATCAACAGCGGTTTTGCCGCTCTTGCAACCTCTTCCAACAGCGGCACCAAGTCCTTCATGGAAGAGATTTTTTTCTCATGGATCAGGATACTCGGCTCCTCCAGGATAACCTCCATCTTTTCCGGATCGGTAATGAAGTAAGGAGAGAGATAACCGCGGTCGAACTGCATTCCTTCGACAACGTCGAGGGTGGTGTCCATGCTCTTTGCTTCTTCCACGGTGATAACGCCTTCCTTGCCTACCTTATCCATGGCATCGGAGATCAGTTCGCCGATAGCCTCGTCGTTGTTGGCGGAGATGGCGCCGACCTGGGTAATTTCCTTCTTGTCCTTGATCGGTTTGGAGATTTTCTTCAATTCCTCGACAATGGCTGCGACCCCCTTGTCAATTCCCCGTTTCAGTTCCATGGGATTGGCTCCGGCAGATACCAGCTTGTGACCTTCCTGAAAAATGGACTGGGCCAGAACTGTGGCGGTCGTGGTGCCGTCACCGGCGACATCGCTGGTTTTGCTGGCGACCTCCCTTACCATCTGGGCGCCCATATTCTGATACTTGTCCTGCACGGTAATCTCCTTGGCAACGGTGACGCCGTCCTTAGTAACAACTGGGGCTCCGAAGGATTTCTCTATAAGGACGTTGCGTCCTTTCGGCCCAAGGGTCACCTTGACTGCATTCGAAAGGATGTTGACGCCAATCAGAATAGACTCACGTGCCTTTTCATCAAACGCTATCATTTTAACCGACATAATTTCCCTCCCTCCGTCATTATTCCGATAAGATTCCAAGAATATCATCTTCGCGCATGATGATATGTTCCACGCCGTCAATTTTTAAGTCCGAACCCGCATATTTGGAAAACAGCACCTTGTCGCCGGGTTTTACCTGGAGGGGAATCCGGTTGCCTTTTGTGTCCATTTTGCCGGGCCCGGCACTTATGATCTTACCCTGTTGCGGTTTTTCTTTCGCTGTGTCGGGGATGATGATTCCACCTGCGGTTTTTTTCTCTTCCTCGATTCGTAATACAAGAATTCGGTCGTTTAACGGTCGTATTTTCATCTTGACTCTCCTTGGTAATAAGACACGCTTCCTTTAATTGCATGGCTTGCCGGTTTTCACCTTCGGCCTAACCCGGATGAGAAATCCGGCCTAATGCCACCGCCTTTGGTCGGCTATTTGAGCATGACAAAAACAGGCAGGGATAGGGTCCGGCAGCCAAAATTGCCAAAAAGAATATTGGGTAACATAAAAACTACGTCCGCCGTGAAGAAACGGTGGGTTGTTTTTTTGCTTTGTTTAACGGGAGAATGCGTTGTGTGCTGCATCCATCTGGGATATGGAACGTAATGAAATCCACAGTCCGGACGGACGTTAAAGAAAAAGGCAATCTTTTCCAATCCAACTGCTTGTCGAGAAAAATAATGCCGGTGCCGGTGCTGTCAAGAGTCCTATAAAAATATCACTTCATCTGTGCGATGATGTGATATTGTATAAATATTAAACTATTATAAATGTTGAGAAGATGTGATCAGATGGTATTCGATGGTTGTGCTTCCATCTCAGCATTGAAGGGGAAGAGCAAACAAGTTCCCCCTCTCTTTCAAGATATCATTAAAAACTGATAATCTCAAACCCGGAAGTCAGGTATCGTGCCATCCCGGGATGTCCGTTCATATCATCGAGTAGAGGCAGTTTCGTCTGCTCGATGGCTTGTTTCACTTCCAACTTGGCTGCACATGCCTTGCAGGCTCCGGCGATCAAGCCTTTTTCAAGGGCCTTGTGATAAAGTGTAAAGAGTGGATGGTCTTGCTTAGTCATGTCAGGTATCAGCTTTGTGGCAGACCCTTCGATTATGATATGTACTTCATTTCCTTTTTCGTTCAGATCCAGACCGTTTAAAAGTACGTGGATAAAACACATCGGATCGCCGTTGAAAACAAACATCGCTACTTTTTTCATCGTTGCCCTCTCATAACGTATTATAATTAAAAATATAATTGATTTCCTTAAAGGAGGGTTTTACCCGTTGGCTTGTTCGAAAAAACAGATATATGTTGGGCTTGAGTGTAAAAAATCTACAACTTGCTGTCATGCACTTCTATGCTACGCTTGGCGTCGATGCCGAAGCGCTTCATGCGGTTCCAGACGGTAACGCGGGAAATACCCAGGAGCTCGGCGGCTTTTGATTGATTGCCACCTGTTTTTTTCAAAACTTCGAGAAGTTCCTGCTTCTCGATCTCGGAGAGGTTAAAGGCATTTTTTTTCGGAGTGTTGTTAATTTTCTTCGGCGTATAGATTGTCTCCGGCAGGTGGTGCGGCTCTATCGTATCTTCACAGCAGGTGACGAAGGCATATTCGAACGCCCCCTTCAATTCTCTGACATTGCCAGGCCACGTGTAGCTGTTGAGGATTTCCATGGTTTCTTTGCTGATCCGGTCGATCTTCTTGCCGCTTTTGAGCTGCAGTTTGCGAAAGAAAGAATCGGCAAGCAGCGGGATGTCGCCCTTTCTGTCGCGCAACGGAGGGAGAAAGATCGGAATAACGTTGATTCGGAAATAGAAATCCTTTCTGAAGGCCCCTTGTTCAACAAGCTCCATCAGGTTCTGGTTGGTGGCGGAGATAATGCGTACATCGGTGGCTATGGGGGAACTGGAGCCGACGCGTTCTATAACCTTCTCCTCCAACACGCGCAGCAGTTTGACCTGAGTCGAAAGAGGCAGATCGCCTATTTCGTCCAAAAAGATATCACCTTCGTTGGCCTTCTCGAAACGTCCCACCCTGTCTTTATAGGCGCCGGTATATGCTCCGCGGACATGGCCGAAAAGTTCGCTTTCCAGAAGAGATTCGGTGAGGCTTGCGCAGTTGACTTTAATAAAAGGTTGGTCCTTGCGGTCGCCGATTTCATGAATGGCCTGGCTGACCAGCTCTTTTCCGGTTCCCGACTCGCCGTAGATGATCACCGGCGCATCCGAATGGGCGGCGTTCTCTATCATGTCGAAGAGGTGCTGCATGGGAGGGGACGTACCGATGATGCCGTGAAAGCCGTCCTCTGACAGAAGCTGCAGCCGAATGGCTTCCAGCTGATTTTCCTTCTCTGAAATCTCGGTCAGATCGGCGATAGTGCCCACGGCACCGATGACATTGCCGTCGGCGTCTTTGAGGATGGCTGCATTCTTCAGGACATTGACATGGGTGCCGTCCCGGCGCCGGATTCGCCCCTTCCGGTTGTCCATGGATCCATGGCGGAAAAGCGAGCACCAATGCTCACCGCCGTTTGCCATGGCCTCATCGCAGATATCGCAGTGGAGGGTTTTGCAGCTTTTACCGATGATCTCTTCGCGGGAATAGCCGGTGATACGGGTGAAGGCCTCATTGACAGAGACAATTGCACCGTTGGTGTTCACGATCATGATGCCGTCACGAATCGTGTTCACCACAGTTTCCCAGTATCCGTCAAGCTCCCCACCGAACATCTCAGTTCTCCCTGTTAAGCTTTAACACCTGCAAAGGGCTCTTCTTTTAACATTTTAACACTTCCTTGACAATACTACGTCTGTCTTCGGTCGGCTTGCAGAATGTTAACAATATGAAATTATACTCATTAAAAGATTGTGAGGCCCGTGAGGGAGAACTTGGCCCGATTGTTGCTGAGAGTGCGTCGATATGAACAACAGATTTGGAGCACGCAAAACTTGGTTGGAAAAGCAGATATCATAATCGATTTCAGGGGTGGCATTTCATCGATATCCCTGTTGAAGACGACCCAGGTCTTCCAGAAGATGAAGCCCTTTGAAATTATGGAAATACGAGGATTTGATCCGGACACGGGGCAGGATCTGTTCAAAGTCCTGCCGGAATCATCCTATGAGGTGATCGCCATGGAATCCGGTGATGAGTGCACATGTCATCAGGTGCGGATACGAAAGCGGCCATGATTCATCGGTCTTGGGCCGGCGTCAAGCCGACTGTATGCGATCGGATCCGTTAAATATAATCGAGTTTGACAGGTACAGAGGAACGAATCAATGCCAGAGAGCGGTATCAAAATCAAAGGGAAAAAAGAAAGCCTGTTCATGGACAAGGTGAAGGAGATTATCCCGAATGGTGGAAATCTGAATCTTTGTCTTACCTGCGGCGCCTGTGCTTCCGGTTGTCCTGCCTCCGGGCTCGAAGGGATGGATCCACGCAAATTTCTTCGTATGGCTGCCTTGGGAATGGACGAGGAACTCATGACCACGCCGTGGGTTTGGATGTGTACCATGTGCCAGCGCTGCATTTATGTCTGTCCGATGCAGATAGACATTCCACAGCTGGTTTTCAACGCCCGCGCAGCCTGGCCGCGTGATAAACGGCCCAAGGGAATCCGTGACTCCTGCGATATGGCCATGCGGAACGAATCCAACAGTGCCATGGGTACGGCACCGGATGACTTCGTCTTCGTGGTTGAAGACGTTCTGGCGGAATACCAGGAGTCTCAACCTGAATTTGCCGACATGCAGGCTCCCATCGACAAGGTCGGAACACACTTCTTTCTGAACCAGAACTCCCGGGAGCCGGTCACTGAACCCGATGAACTGGTGCCTTTATGGAAAATCCTGCATCTGGCGGGTGTCGACTGGACATACGGCAGTAAAGGCTGGGCAGCGGAAAATTACTGTCTTTTCCTGGCCGACAACGACTGCTGGGAGCATGTTACGAGGGTTTCAGCCAAACAGGCGGACGACCTCGGGTGCAAGGTCTTTCTCAATACGGAGTGAGGACACATAACATTCTCAGTCCGGGCCGGGCTGAAAAAATTCAACATCGATCATAAATTCGAAGTGGCATCCATTTATCAGTATTACGCCAAATGGATACGAGAGGGCAGGTTGAAGGTAAATTCCGAGTGGAATAAGGATTTGAAAATAAAATTTACTGTTCAGGATCCCTGTCAGATTATCAGAAAGAGTTACGGAGACGAAGTCGCAGACGATCTGCGCTTCGTTGTTAAATCGGTTGTAGGTGAGGAAAATTTCATCGAAATGACCCCGAACAAATCGAACAACTACTGCTGCGGAGGGGGCGGCGGGTTCCTGCAATCAGGGTATCCCGAAGCTCGCCGGGCTTACGGCAAGTTCAAGTTCGACCAGATCGTCGCCACCGGTGCCGACTATTGCATAACAGGGTGCCATAATTGTCACGCTCAGGTTCATGATCTGGCGCATCATTTCGGCGGAAAATACAACACCGTTCACCTCTGGACCATTATCTGCCTGGCACTGGGCATTCTCGGGCCCAACGAACGTGCCTACCTGGGTGACGACTTGAAGGAAGTAAACGTTTTCCATCCCGAAACTGCGCTGTAAACGGTCGGGTGGAAATGCCAATCTGAAAAAGGTGGGAGTCGGAGGCAAGAGACCATATGAGCTTTCAGAAACGATTACAGGCAAAAGAATTTGTCGTGCTTGCAGAGATGCATACGCCCAAAGGGGTCAATATATCGCGGCTGATAACCGATGCACGGCGGATGAAGGGAAGAGTGGATGCCATTGTTGTTCCCGATATGGACAACGGCATCATGCGCATGAGCGCTTTGGCAGGTGCGGTGGTGATGCAGCAGCAGGGAGTCGAGGCGATAATCCATGTGTACTGCCGGGACCGCAACAGGATGGCTCTGCAGGGCGACATGCTGGCCGCCCACGTCTTGGGCATCCAGAATCTTATCGTCGTGCACAGCACGGACATGAGCCAGAGCGATCATATCGAGGCCAAGCCGGTGTACGACCTTGACGAGATCGGCCTGGTGGAGGCGATCAAGGCATTGAATCTGGGAAAAGATCTGGCCGGCTTTGATCTGGATGGCACGCCCGATTTTGCTGCCGGATGCACCATCGCACCCTATGAGGACGACAAAGCCTTGGAGGCAGAACTCGCCGAGGCTAAGAGGAAGATCGACGCCGGCTGTTGCTTCGTGATTACGCCGCCGGTTTTCGACGTCGAGCGTTTCGCCGGCTTCATGGACAGAGCCAAAGGACTGGGTGTTCCTGTTATCCCGACGATATTTCTCATCAAATCGCTTGCCATCGCTCAGTATATCGCCAACAACGAGCCGGGCGCCCCTATCTCGGAGGATGTGATTCGACGCATCCGGAAATCTCCCAATCGGGAGATGGAAGGCATCCGGATTGCCGGCGAAACCATAGCCGCGGTCAAAGATATGGCCCAAGGCGTGATGATCCAGACACTGGGCTGGGAGCATAGACTCCCGTCTATCTTGGACATTGCCGGCCTGTAGGGATGCGGTTTGCTGATCGATAAAAGTTTACTCAATTATTCGTTTGACTCTGTATAATCGGTGAAAAGAAATGGCTGAAATGAAAAACTTGAAAGGACTTCCGCCCAATAACAAGGTGTTGGTTATCGGCGGCGGTCTAGGTGGTATTCGTACGGCCCTGGATTTGGCAGAGGCCGAAAAAGATGTGATTCTCGTGGACAAGGCCTATGCCGTCGGCGGTCTGATGACCCTGCTGGACAGGACGTTCCCCACCAACAACTGCGATCTCTGCACGTTGTCGCCCAACCTCTCCGAGAGCGGGCGAAGACAGCACATAGAGTTGTTGACCATGACTCGGGTGACGGATGTTAAGGGAGAGAAAGGTAATTTTACCGTATCGCTTACAACCGCCCCCCGCTACATCAACCTCGATAAATGCACAGCTTGCGGGGAGTGTCACAAGGCGTTTCCCGAGTGTGTCCGCTTTACCCCCGGGCTCGATCATCGGGCGCCAACCTGCATGCGCTATCCCCAGGCGACTCCGCAAGCGTTTTCCATCGATTTGGAAAAGTGTTCCAATATCATCGCCTTGACAAAATGCTGTCCGGCCGGCGCCATCAACCCGGACGACATCGGGCTTAAGCAGGAGGTTCAGTGCGGAGCCATCGTCCTGTCCTCGGGAGCTGCTCTTTTTGATCCCAGCGGTTTGGATTATCTGGGCTACTCCACTCAGCCGGATGTCGTGACCAATCTCGAATACGAACGAATCATGTCCGCCTCCGGCCCCACCATGGGCAAATTAGTCCGTCCCTCAGATGGAAGGCAGCCCAAAAAGGTGGCCTGGATTCAGTGCGTCGGCTCCCGCGGCTTGCAAAAAGGAGCTGCACCGTACTGTTCCAGTGCCTGCTGCATGATCGCCCTCAAAGAGGCCATTGTCACCAAGGAACGTTTTCAGGACGATATCGAGACCACGATCTTTTACATGGATATGCGCACCTTCGGCAAAGATTACGAGCTGTACCGCAATCGTGCCGAGAATAAGCATGGTGTACGCTTTGTCCGCAGCCGGCCGCACAGCGTCTTGAATTCGGCCGAAGGTGACGGCCTGACCCTGATGTACACAACCGACGGCGAAAGCGTTCAGCAGATGGAAGATTTCGATATGGTGGTCCTTTCCACCGGTTTCAAACCCGCGGACGATGTGCGTGAATTGTCCGTGAAGATGGGGCTGAATCTGAATGCGTCGGGCTTTGCGGAAACCGACGAGTTCAACCCCGTCGAGACATCGAGGCCGGGAATATATGTCTGCGGAATGAGCGAGAGTCCCAAAGATATTCCTGAGACAATGGTCCAGGCCAGTGCCGCCGCCTGTATGGCCGGCATGGCGGTGGAGGAGGCGAAGAAGGATCCGGATGCCGATCTTCCTCCCGAGCGTGATGTTGCCGGAGAAGAATTACGTATCGGTGTCTTCGTCTGTGATTGTGGAGACAATATCGGCGGTGTCGTTGATGTTAAAGAGGTTGTTGAGTACGCCGGGACCCTGCCGCATGTGGCCGTAGCAGAACTCAAAGGCCATGGGTGCAGCCGTGAATCCATGGAACAGATCCAGGCAAGCATCGTTGAGCAGAAACTCAACCGTGTTGTGATCGGCGGTTGTTCCCCAAGGACTCACGAGGCAAAATTCCAGGAGGCCATACGCAAGGCGGGACTGAACAAATATCTCGTCGAGATGGCCAATATCCGCGATCAAGCTACCTGGGTCCATGCCCATTTGCCCCAAAAGGCCACCCAGAAGGCCAAGGACCTCATGCGCATGGCTGTGGCTGCGGTTGCCGAGTCCAGCCCGCTGAAGGACAACAGCCTGCCCATCAACAAGGATGTGCTTGTGGTGGGCGGTGGTGTTGCCGGAATGACGACGGCGCTTCGGCTGGCCGATCAGGGATTCAAGGTTTTTCTTGCAGAGAAATCTGCAGCTTTGGGCGGTATGGCAAAGAACATCCATGTCAGCCTGAGTGGACGGAATATCGGGCCTTTCGTTGATGAGCTCATCGAGAAAACAACTGCTCACGAAAATATCCAGGTCATAACCAGGGCCATTATCGTCGATCACAGCGGAATGCCGGGCATGTTCAAGACCGGCATGCAGGTGGGCCCCCAGATGTTCTATCGTACGATTCAGCACGGCGTCACTATTCTGGCCACAGGGGCGCTTCCCAACCGGCCGAGGCAGTACCTTCTAGGAGAGTCCAAAGCAGTAGGGACTCAGCTGGAGACCGATGCTTTAATCGCCGAGTCACCCGATACGGTTAAGAGCTGGGACAATGTGGTGATGATTCAGTGCGTGGGATCCAGAACTTCCGACAATCCCAACTGCTCACGCATCTGCTGCCAGACGGCCGTCAAGAACGCGCTTCGCATTCGTGAGCTGAATCCCGACGCCCGGATCTTCGTTCTTTACCGCGATATCCGTACCTACGGTTTCCAGGAGGAATACTATCTCGAGGCACGGAAGAAAGGAGTTATCTTCGCCAGGTATTCATTGGACAATCTCCCCCAGGTCGAAGCCGCGGGTGAGCTTGTCAACGTCACCTTCACCGATCCCATCCTCGATCGCGTGGTGACGGTTGCAGCCGACCGCCTCTGCCTAAGCACCGGCATGGTCGCCGATGAGGACTCCACCGAAGATCTGGCTCGGATCTTTAAACTGCCGAGAACCCACGACGGCTATTTCCTGGAGGATCATGTCAAGCTGCGTCCCGTAGATCTTCCTATCCCCGGATTCTTCGTGGCCGGCACAGCCCATAGTCCGAAGACGATCAGGGAGAGCGTCACCCAGGCGCAGGCGGTGGCCTCGCGCGCCATGTCTCTGCTCGCCAGGGATGCGATCAGTCTCGGTGCCAACGTGGCCCGGGTTGACAGCACAAGGTGTGCCGCTTGTCTGATCTGCGTGCGGGCCTGCCCGTTCGATGTTCCCTTCATCAACAGCGACGGACATTCGGAAATAGATCCTGCGAAATGCCACGGTTGCGGTGCTTGTGCATCGGAATGTCCTGCTAAGGCCATCCAGCTTATGCAGTATGAGGATGACCGGATTGTGGCCAAGCTGGAACAACTCTTTGAAAGGATGGTGGCTTAATGGAAAATTTTGAACCGATAATAGTGGCTTTCTGCTGCCACTATTGCGCCTATACAGCAGCAGATATGGCTGGAAGTCAGCGACTTGTCTATCCTCCCAATGTGAAGATCATTCGGGTACCCTGCTCCGGAAAAGTCGATGCACTCCATATCGTCAAAGCCTTCGAAAAAGGCGCCGACGGCGTCTATGTGGCAGGTTGCCTGGATGGTGACTGCCATTTTAAAAACGGAAACACCCGGGCAAGGCGGCGGGTGGAGTATGTTCAGAGATATCTCGATGAGATCGGTATCGGCGGCGAGAGACTGGAAATGGTCAATATGTCTGCCGGAATGGGGTATCGGTTTGCAGAGATCGCCACGGAAATGACTGAGAAAATTCGCAAGCTGGGCCCGAGTCCGATCCAAGCTATGATCGGCGCTTCTCACCCGGCCAAAAGTGATTTGAGAGTATAAACGACAAGGAGAGGTAACGGAAATGATCACAGCTGAACGAAAACCCTTGGAGGAACTCGTTGAATTCGTGCGACCTTTCAAGCGCATCCTGCTTGTGGGCTGCAACGAATGTGTAACGGTCTGCAGTGCCGGCGGCCGCAAGGAAGTGGGGCTTCTGGCATCCGGATTGAAGATGGCTCTGATGCAGAGCGGTCGTGATATCGAGATCCGTGAACATACGTTGGAACGGCAGTGCGATCCCGAGTATGTGGAAGAACTTGTGGCACTCACCGACGGCGTCGATGCCGTCATGTCCATGGCCTGCGGTTGCGGCGTCCAGGAAGTGGCAAAAAGATTCAAGGATCGGCCTGTCTTCCCCGCTGTCAACACCAAATTCATGGGTGCCTCCGAGCGGCAGGGAGTTTGGGCCGAGCGTTGCCAGGGCTGCGGTAATTGCCTGCTGGGTATTACCGGCGGAATCTGCCCCATCGCCCGGTGCTCAAAACGCCTGATGAACGGCCCCTGCGGCGGATCGGTGACCGGAAAATGCGAGATCAGCCGCGATGTGGACTGCGCCTGGCAACTGATCTGGGACAGGCTCAAGGAACTTGGTCTGGAAGAGCAATATCTAAATATCATTCCGGCAAAAGATTGGAGATCGGCCACCGGCGGCGGTCCCCGTAAGATTATAAGAGAGGATCTGGCAGCATGAAAACGGACAGTCATTTGGAGAAAGTATTAGCCTCGGGGAATTTGGCCGTTACATCTGAATGTGGGCCTCCACGAGGCTGTCAGCCCGACAAGGTAAGGGAGAAGGGCAAATTCCTGGAAGGCGTGGTCGATGCAGTAAATGTCACCGACAATCAGACCGCCATGGTACGCATGTCGAGCCTTGCCGCATCAACGATTTTGAAACAGGAAGGTCTCAACCCGCTTCTGCAGATGGTCACCCGGGACCGGAACCGTCTGGCCATGCAGGCCGACATTATCGGTGCCTACTCTTTGGGCATCGACACCATGCTCTGTCTGTCGGGCGACCATACGCAGTTCGGCGATCATCCCATGGCAGCAAACGTCCATGACGTCGATTCCATCCAGCTTATTCAGATGGTAAAGACCATGCGTGACGAGGGAAAATTTCAGGGCGGGGCGGAACTCAAAGGTGCGCCGAAAATGTTCATCGGTGCCGCTGCCAACCCTTTTGCCGATCCTTTCGAGTTGCGCGTCATGCGGCTGGCCAAAAAAGTAGCGGCCGGCGCCGATTTTATCCAGACCCAATGCATTTTCAACGTCGATAAATTCGAGAAGTGGATGGAAGGGGTGTGTGCCCGCGGACTGCATAAACAATGCTATATCTTGGCCGGTGTGACTCCCATGAAATCGGTGGGAGCTGCCCGGTATATGAAGAACAAGGTCCCTGGTATGGACGTGCCCCAAGAGCTGGTCGACCGGATGGGATCGGTACCCAAGGAAGAACAGCCTGCAGAGGGTATCAGCATTTGCGTCGAAACCATCGAACGGCTGAAAAAAATCGAAGGGGTGGCAGGCTTTCACATAATGGCCATCGACTGGGAAGAAAAAGTGGGCGAGATCGTTGACAGAGCGGGGCTTCTGCCGAGGCCGCAAGTGTAATCATTCAGAAATTTAACATATATGCAGAGCAAGGAGGAATTATCCCATGGATGATAAGAAACTCATATTGGTTGTCGACGACGATCCTGATCTGGTGGAATCGCTCGCCATGAAGCTTGAAAGTCAGAATTTTCGGGTTGCCAAGGCCTATGATGGCATGGAAGGTTGGGATCAGATTAAAAAAGAACGTCCGGCGCTTATTCTCCTCGATGTGATGATGCCCCGGAAGGACGGTTATACGCTCTGTGATGAGCTGAAAAATTCAGAAGACTATAAAAATATCATTGTCGTTCTGTTGACTGCCGTAGCCGATGCGATCAACTCGACAAACTACACTCACCTGGGTGGCAAAACGACCCTGGCAGACGACTATGTCCCCAAACCCATCGATTTGGATAAATTGATGGAAATCGTCAACGACAATCTGCATTAAACCGAAGCGGGGTGCCGGTCCCTCAACGTGCCAGAAGGGGCCGGTGTCCCGTTTTTGCAAACACATCTATGCAGCAGAACTTTCGTCCGGAAAATACCGCGGGTATCGTCATCGGGGGCATCAAAGTTAGCTCGGAAATGGTGCTTTTCAGAGTGTCTCGCCCCTCTTGCGAAGGATCGGACGGGAACACTCTGCTTCGACGCATGACGGATGAGGGAATCGCTCTGAGTTTTTTGATAAGAAATTCCAGTGAGCCGGATACGGTTTGCAGCTTTTGCGTGAGTTGTAACGATGCGGTCCAGGTAAAACGCCTGTTGACTGAAGTCGAATTCAAGAAACACAGGGTGGCCAGTACAGATTCTGTCGCAGCGGTTTCCGTTTTTCCCCATAAATACAGCTTTGCCATTCTCGGAGCAGCTTTAAAAGCCATTGGAAAAGCAGGCATTCCGATCCATGCATTATGCACATCGCTTTCAGCCGTTGTCGTTATCACCAATTTCGGAGTGACGGATCAGGCGGTTTTCGAACTCCGGCAGGTGTTTGACATCCCATCCAATCATGCTCCTTTTCACACGGATTTTGAATCGAATCCGGATAACCGGTAAGTACTGCTGCTCATTGGAGAAACTATGCCGGAAACTGCTGCCGTCTACTGGGAGTCGAAGATACGGATCTATGGATTCAAAGAAAAGACTGCTTTGACATATGTCTCCTTAGTCGTTTCTGCGCTAAAAATGGAATTCTGGGGACAGATGTTGGAGGGCTTGGCTGAAGAGGGCGTTTTTTTTGAATTCGCTTTGATGCGGCGACGGGATGAAGAAACCATGCACTTCTGTCTCGTTCTCGCAGAAGAGCCGGATTCATTAAACCTTATGAGAATCCGGGAGGCGCAAAAAAAAGATCCGACCGCATCACTTACTCTTGACTTTCCCGTTGAGATGATCTCTTTTCATGGACCGCACTTCCAAGATCGGCACGGAATTGCGCAGGCGGCAGTCGAGACGTTGGAGACCGGGAACATGCCGATACATGCTATGGGGTGTGCCGGTACGAGCATCTGTATTGTTGTGCCGGAAGGTGGTGCCAAAACGGTGGTTCAGCTTCTTTCCGACAGCTTTGTCGTGCCTCGAGCCGATGATAGAAAAAAACCTTTCAAAAGTAGCCGCAAGTAAAGACTCTGGTGGGAGGTGTGCACTTGCCGATGGAATCGGCCTGGCCGGAATAGTTGCCATGACCCGGTAGCCTGCACCTATTCAAGCCGCCTCGAAAAGATGCTGGAATCTGAGGCCGTGCCGGCTTGTTGGGATCTTCTGGAAAATCGAAGCGTTGTGGTTAATCCTGTCGGGCGCGGCAGGTGAGGATGAAAAGGTGTTGGAACCATGGTTCTTATAGAAAAAGATTTTGACTGGAGGTTGCGGGTTTTTGATTCCATGTCTTTTCCGACCCTTATTCTGAAGCCGGATAAGACCATTATCGCAGCCAACGAGATCTTTTTGCAGCAGATCAATGCCGACCTCTCCCAGATCGTCGGCAAGACGTGTGAAGAAATGTTCCGTGAGCATTTCCCCTCCATTTATTTTCCCTGTTCGGGCAATGAATGCCCGTTGAAAAAAACCGTCAAAAGCAAAACCGGTCAGTCGGTGCTTTTGAAAATCAAGGACGCACACAATAAGGAACGCTGGGAGGATCGTGTCTTTTCTCCGATTTTGGGTGATGACGGAGAGGTGAAATATATCATTGAGAGCTTTCGCGATGTAACCAGGGTCAAAACGCTTGAGAGGATGTACAGTGGTGTTTGGGAGTTAATCGATAAGGTGGTGCAGAGTTCGGTTCAGGCCATTGTCGCCTCGGATAGAAACGGCACGATTATTTTGATGAATCACGCGGCCGAAGAACTTTTCGGGTACTCGGCAAAAGCTAATCAAAAATTGAACATTGAGGATTTTTATCCCAAAGGGACCGCCAGGGAACTGATGAGGAAGCTTCGGGATGAAAACTACGGTGGAAAAGGCAAACTTCCCCTGACCAAGGTCAATATCGTCACCAAAAGCGGAGAAGAGGTTCCCGTGGAAATGACCGCAGCCATCATCTACGAAGATGACCGGGAGGCGGCAACTGCTGCAATTTTCACCGATCTCAGAGAAAAACAGGCTGTGGAGAAAAAGCTGTTGGAAGCGCAGAGCAAATTGATGCAGTCGGAAAAAATGGCGTCCCTGGGCAGGCTTGCCGCCGGAGTGGCCCATGAAATCAACAATCCGCTTACCAGTATTCTACTCTACGGAAACTTGATGTATGAAAAGATGGAAGAAGGATACCCGTTGCGCCAGAGTCTTGAGTATATCCTGGAGGATTCTCAGCGCTGTAAAGAGATCGTCAAGAACCTTCTGGCCTACAGTCGTCAGACCAATCCGTCCAAGGGCATATTTCAGCTCGGAAAACTGGTAGAAGACAGCCTGGGCCTCATTCATGACCAGAAACTTTTTATGAATGTCAGGGTCGTCAAGGAGGTTGATCCGGAACCGATATACATCAACGCCGATAAGAATCAACTCTGTCAGATTGTCATCAATCTGATCATCAACGCCATGGATGCGATGAACGGCAAGGGGACGCTGTCGTTTTCCGTATACAAGAATCAAGAGACGGATAAGGCGTATTTGGATGTTTCCGATACAGGATGCGGCATACCCGAAGAGAATATCTCCAAAATCTTCGACCCGTTTTTCACAACAAAGGAGCTTGGCAAGGGCACCGGGCTCGGCTTAAGCATGGCCTATGGAATAATGGAGGAAAATCAAGGCCGTATTTTTGTTAAGAACACAAGTCCCAAAGGGACCACGTTTTCGTTGGAACTGCCGTCGGTAAGCATGTCGACGACGCAGATATTATTTGATTCTATCGGATAGACAAGGACAAGAAGCAAAATGATTGTGGAGGCTGTTGAAAACGGTGTCTTCCTGCCACGAATTCTTGTGGTGGACGATGAGGCACGAATCCGGGAGGGCTGTCGCCTTGTTCTCTCGGAGCTTGGATTTGAGGTGGATCTGGCCTCCGACGGAGCTCAGGGCCTACAGATGATTGAAGAACGGCATTTCGATATCATTTTGCTTGATTTGATGATGCCGACGATTTCAGGATTCGACGTCTTGTCCCGGGTTCGCGATCTGCACCCGGATACGGTGATCATCGTCATCACCGGGTATGCAACCATCGAACATTCCATTGAGGCCATGAAAAAGGGAGCGTTCGATTTTATCCCTAAACCCTTTGATCCTGAGCAATTACGCGCTGTGGTGGCGAAGGCCATTAAATACACGAGGGCGCTGCAGGACATTGCCGATACAAGGTCCCGGCTCAAGATGGTTGTGGATCGTCTTACGGACGGTGTAATGACCACCGACGATCGTAAACGGATTGTCTTGGCGAACCCTGCATTTCTGCATCTGATGGGTCATCATGGAGAAAGTGTGATCGGGCATACTGTCAGTGAATGTATTGCAAATGAGACACTGTTACAGATGATCGACCAGGCCCTCTCCATGCCGCTTGCCACCTACCGCGAGATAACAAAAGAGCTTGTCTGGGAAGGAAAAGAGGAAAAGATTCTCGGGGTGAAATGCTCGCCGTTTCGAGGCAGAACCGGACGAAATCTCGGAACCATCACCGTTCTTCACGACATTACAGCCTTAAAAAAGATCGATCAAATGAAGTCGGATTTCGTGTCCATGGTTTCCCATGAAATCCGAAACCCGATGAACTCGCTTTTGATGCAGATCAAAATCATCCTCGACGGACTTGCCGGTGATGTTACTGACAAACAGCGGGAGATTCTCGAGAGAGCTTCGGGGAAGATTTTGAATTTGACCGCCATGGTCTCGGAACTCCTCGATCTGGCGCGTATAGAGTCAGGCTTGATCACCCATGAAAAGGAGGCTGTGGATATCTATGCCCTTCTTGCTGAGCAGGTGGTCTTTCACGAAGCGGGAGCAAAGGAAAAGGGGATGGAAATCTGTTTGGAATCACTAGGAGATATCCCCGTAATCCCAGCCGATCGCCGGGGCCTTGAAGAGGTCTTTACCAACCTGATTACCAATGCGGTAAAATATTCTCCTGCGGGTGGGAAGATTACGGTCACGGTTGAGGCGGAAAACGAGTATTTGACGGTTGCGGTCAGAGACACCGGATTCGGCATCCCAGAAGAGGACCTCGACAGGATCTTCGACCGGTTCTATCGGGTGAAGGACAGATCTACGCGTGAAATCCACGGAACAGGGCTTGGGCTTGCCATTGTCAAAAGCATCGTCGAAGTCCATCATGGCCTGATCAAAGTGGAAAGCCGTCCGGGAGAGGGGAGTACCTTCACCGTGATACTACCCGTTGTTCGGTCTTCCTGATGGCATGTTTTTACAAATGGGTTAACCCTCCCGTCAGAATCAGCACCAGAAAGACGAAGTAGAACGATCCACCTGCCAGAAGCGTTCCGGGAGTCAGGTGTTTTTTGAGTCGGATCTGGGCATAGCAAAGCCCCACCGACGCCAAAGTCAACGCCACTGTCATCAATGCCGACTGGTCCAGCTTCCATTCGGTCATCAGGATACCCATGGCCGTGATCATGGAACCTTGAAAGACCATGGCCCCTGTGATGTTGCCGATGGCGAGCGTGTCCTTGCCTCGGCCGATCCAGATGACGCTGTTGAATTTTTCCGGCAGCTCGGTGGCGATGGGGGCGATAATCAGCGACAGGAGAAAGGGTGATACGCCGAGATGGCGGGAAAGAATCTGGACCTTATCGACGAAGATATACGATCCCCAGACGATCAGAAGCAGCGAACCGATGACCTGAAAACCTATGACGGCCATGGGCGGGTCGTGGGATTTGGGTGCGAAATAGCACGGATCCAGGTCGGCTTCCTCCACTTCGTCGTTGCTTTTGGCATTCAGTGTCTGCAGGACGTAGTTGCCGTAAAGAAGTATGAGCACCAGGGCGATGAAAACCTTGATCACCGGATGGGTGGCGAGGAATGAGGCGGCAACGGCTATTGAATAGAGGATGAGGAAATATTCCATATCCCGTTGCATGATCCGGGTGTCAACACGCATAACGGGGTAATCATCGCGTTTGCCGCGGTTTATCATCACGGCGAGCCCGCTGATGAACATGGCCAGTGTTCCGAGCATAAAGGGCGCGCCGACGATGGCTCCGATACCGATGAGATGGCCGGAGGCTTTCTTGCCGAAAAGAAAGGCAATGATCGGGATGAGCGTTTCCGGCAGCGCTGTTCCGACTGCAGCAAAGATGCTTCCGACTGCTCCGTCTGAAAGATGCATCTTTTTCCCGAACCACTCCAGACCGTTTGTAAAGACGGTCGCCCCAAATAAAATTGCCCCTAATGAGACGAGCAGCCAGATCCAATCGGACATGATTAAATTTCCATACGAGTTATGACCCCTTGCAGCTTGGCTGCCGGCAGATTATAGAACTGCACGAAATTTGGGGTGAGTTTTTTCAGTGTTGCAAAGACCTTCCAGACCGGGTTTGAAGTGATGATATCCTCGGTTCCATAGAGGATTACCTTTTCGTCGATGCCGTTTTCTTTCAGCAGTTCCTCGATGTCGAACAGTTCCATATATCCGACCCTGATTTCAAAAGCCTCCATTCCCATAGCCAAATCGGGAGTGAGTGCGGTTTCCAGGCCAAAGGGCTCGTCGGTGGTGGTGATGGAAATCAGCACGTTGCGTTCATAGATGATGTTGCTCTGTGTCGTGCAGTGTTCCATGTAGGGAGGAATGGTACGCCAGTCACGGATGAAAAAAAGACCGGTTCCGGGAATGTGCCCCTTTTGGTAGATCTCTTCGTATTCTTTCTTATAGTCTTCGAATTTCAGAGGCTTAAACGCCCTGTACAGCGCTCGCTGCCCTCTTGTCCAAATAAGAATGACGGCAAGCGGGAACATGGCCAGGATTATCGACCAATAGCCGCCATACGGTATTTTATGCATGCAGGCAGTGAAGAAGAGCAGGTCCACAAGTGTAATGAAGATGACAACCGGCACTTTCCATCTCCTGTTTGAGCGGTTGAAAATCATAATCATCATGATGCCGGTGATGGTCATTGTACCGGTAACGGCCAGACCATATGCGGCGGCCAGGTTTTCGGAACGCTGAAAGATCAACATAACGAGCAGGACCGCTGCCATCATAATCCAATTGACGGGTCCGATATAAATCTGGGATTTTAAATGCTTTGATGTGTAATCCACTTTGAGCATCGGCAGGATTCTGGTTGTGATGCCTTGATATACGATGGAGAAGACGCCGCTGATCATGGCCTGGGAGGCAATTATGGTGGCCAGAACGGTCAATATCAGGAACGGGATATAAAGCGGCGGGACGAGATGGCGTACCATTCCGAAGAGATAATTTTTCGCTTCGGGATGACTGATTATATACACACCTTGCCCGAAGTAGTTGAGAATCAGGGCGGTGAAGGCAAAGTACCAGGCCCGAACAATGGGCCTTCGCCCCATATGCCCCATATCGGCATAGAGCGCCTCACCACCGGTTGCACAGAGGATTACCTCGGAGAGAACGAAAAAGCCCACAAACCCATGATGGAGCATGAACCTTACGGCATAGTATGGACTTACCGCCTTGAGGATTGAAGGCATGGTGACGATATAACAGAGGCCGGTTACGGTAAGTGTTGCAAACCAGACCACCATGATCGGCCCAAAGGCACCTGCAACCTTGTCCGTTCCCTTGAACTGAACGGTAAAAAGTCCCACTGCGATGACAATGGCGATAACAAGCATGATCCATGGCTGGATTGTTGAAAGCCCCGGGATGAATTCCAGACCCTCAACTGCCGACAGAATGGAAATAGCCGGCGTAATGACGCCGTCTCCCATGAGCAGGCAGACGCCGATATAGGATAGAAAGATAACGAAACCCATCTTCCGGGCAGGCAGCAGCTTTCGGGCGAGTATCTCTTTTAAAACGATTGTGCCGCCTTCTCCCTTGTGGCCGAGACTCATGGCCAGCCAGGCATACTCAGCGGTAACCAGGATTGTCATGGTCCAGAAGACCAGGGAGAGAATGCCGTAGATATTGCGTTCATCCGGCTTCGTTAAGAGAAAGATAACGGTCAAGGTGTATATCGGGCTGGTGCCGATATCGCCGAAGACCAACCCCATGGATCTTACGATCCCACCCCAGTAGGAGCCGTTTTCTTCGTGTTCCATCAAAAAACCTCAGAACTGCGGAAAATACAGTGACTACCGGCGCTTACGAATCTTTTCATCAAAAAAAAAGGCCGTCGGCACTGGACCGGCGGCACGTCTATTGCGCTGTCAGTAGCCCTTTCATATGCCTACGAGGTTAGCTGCCGGGCTCGAGAATGAAAGTTCTCTATTCGATTGGTCGGTTCCGTGCCGTTTTTCGAAATTCGCCCCTGTTGAATGGGTCCCCCGCATCCGTTCGACATGAAACGGATCTCGGCTGCTTTTCCGAATATGTAACTTCCGTTTTAAATATTGTCAAGATGTAGCCCTGAAACCTTTGCCTTCTTTGCGTTCGACCAAGTTGTTCACGCAGCCATAATGCCGATTGAGGGTCAAGCCGAATGAGGAGTTATTGAAAAAGCGGAATACGAGCCTACAAAAAGAGAAAATTAGAGGGGAGAATTTTTCTTGACAAAATTTCGGTCCTGAATTAATGGAACCTAATGCAAAAAAACGAATTCGTGCTGGCAGCTTATTTGCTAATTACGTATATGCAGAATTTTATTTAATTTTTACACTGGAGGTGTATCATGTTTGAAGTTGTTGTTGATAAGGACAAATGTACCGGTTGCGAAGAATGTGTAAATGCTTGTCCTGCCCAGGTTTTCGAGATTGAAGATGGCAAATCCGAGCCTGTTGAAGTTGATGAGTGCCTGGGTTGCGAGACCTGTGTTGAAGTCTGTCCTGAAGGCGCAATTACCGTAACCGAAGTTTAATTCCTACGGTATTCGACGTAACAATAAGCCCATCTCCCTGAAAAGGGGGGTGGGCTTATTTTGTTTCCGGTTGTATTTATTGAACATGTTGAAGAAAACCCTTATTCGATTCAAACCCGGCGTGCCCAGGAATGTTCACCTGGCTCTGGCTGCCATCCTTTGGACGGCCATCGGCATCATGCTGATGACCAGGGGGATGATTTGGCTTGTGGGCTCCGGGAGACTTTGGCTTGCCTTGCCGGCAGTGGTGCTGGGAAGTCTGAAATCCGTGCTGGTTCTTGATAAAACGGCAAAAAAGAGCTTGGATCGCATTCATCGCTTGTCGGACGGGACCTGTATCGGTGCCGTCTACTCGTATAAGACCTGGATTCTGGTCATGATGATGATGGCGGCAGGCATCACACTGCGTCACTCCTCCCTGCCTTCCTCCCTGCTCGGACTGCTCTACACAACCATCGGCTGGGCGCTGTTTCTTTCCAGTAGGCATGCCTGGATCTGCTGGTTCCAGGCCACCTGAAGTATTTTGTCGCCAAAAAGGATCGCAAAATGAATATCCGCTCCTATAACAGGGTGATCATCGACCCCAGTGCCCTTCAGGCCAATTACCTGATAATTAAACAAAAAGCTGGTGCCGAAGTAAAAATCCTGGCAATGATCAAAGCCGATGCCTACGGCCATGATATGATCAGGACCGCCGAGAGCCTAGTTGAAGTCGGCTGCACCGCCTTCGGCGTTGCCGAAATTGGTGAAGCTCTGCGCTTAAGAGAGGCCGGAATTCAAGGTGAAATCCTGCTTATGATGGGATTTGCAGAGGATTGCACCGACCTGGTTTTCACCCATGCTCTTACCCCTGTGGTATTCGATTTCGAGACGGTTGAACGGCTATCGCGGAAGGCGACGGAATTGGGAAAAAGGATTGGCGTGCATCTGAAGGTGGATTCCGGAATGAGCAGACTGGGGCTTTTGCCCGATCAGGTGGATGGCTTTCTTACACGCCTGGAAAATCTTCCCTCTGTTTATCTGTCCGGAATTGTGAGCCATTTCTCTCAGTCGGACGATCCCCAGTCGACCAATACGGATAAAAGCTACGCCCTCTTCGAGTCGATATGCGAAGAAATCGGTGCAAGATGCAAAGGGATCAGTCATATTGCCAATTCGGGTGCGATATTCAATTTTCCCAACACCTGCCGGGAAATGGCCAGGGCCGGGATCGCTCTGTACGGCTATTATCCGGATGGCGAGGAGGGAAAAGGACGTGCACAAGGCGAGAAACTTATTCCGGCCATGTCGTTTACATCCCGCGTGATTCAGGTAAAGACGGTTCCGGCCGGAGCCGGAGTGAGCTATGGGCATACCTATATCACCCCGCATGCAACGCGCTTGGCAGTTATCCCCGTGGGGTATGAGGACGGTTATATGCGTATGCTCTCCAATCGCGCCGAAGTTTTGATCAGAGGACGCCGCTCGCCGATCCGTGGGAGAATCTGCATGAATATGTGCATGGCCGATGTAACAGGATTCGAAGATGTTCAGGCGGGAGACGAGGTCGTTCTTCTGGGTACTCAGGGCAGAGAGACCATCACCGCCGACGAAATAGCCAAATGGGCAGGCACCATCAGTTACGAGGTTCTGTGCCTGATCGGCAATAATAATGAAAGAGTATATAAAAACGAAGAGATATGATCCGTTCACAGCTGAAGACGATTCTTGATTCCTGCTTTCAGGAGGGTGTTGGAAACGGCTCCTGGTCTGATCGGGGTGCCGGCAAATATACGGTTGAAGTACCGAAACATGAAGGACAGGGCGATTTCTCCACCAACATTGCTTTGGTGTTGGCCGGGATTGAAAAGAGAAAACCGCGCGATATCGCGGCACAGATTGTAAAACTGCTGGAAAAGGAGACCGACGTTATCGATGGCCTCGACATAGCAGGACCGGGCTTTGTCAATATCCATGTTCGACCCGGTGTCTGGCGGCGTCTGATTCCCTCTGTTTTGGAAAAAGACGTTGATTTCGGACGCTCGGATGTGGGAGGAGGCCGGCAGGTCATGGTGGAGTTCGTAAGCGCCAATCCCACGGGGCCGCTCAGTATCGGTCACGGCCGCCAGGCCATCCTGGGGGATGCCATTGCCCGCCTTCTCGAGACGGTGGGGCATGAGGTCTACCGCGAGTATTATTACAACGATGCGGGCCGGCAGATGCGGGTGCTCGGTGAATCGACCCGGGCGCGTTATATGGAGTTGTTGGGCATCGACCATTCTTTCCCCGAAGACGGGTATCAGGGGGAATATATCAGGGAGATCGCTCAAGCGCTTTATGATGAGGTCGGAGATTCGCTGAGAGATCAACAGGATGTTACGCCATTTAAGAACAAAGCCGAACAGATGATCTTCAAGGATATTTCCGCCACCCTCTCCCGGATGGGGATCGTGTTCGACAATTATTACAACGAAAGGTCTCTTTACGAAAACGGTCATATCGACTCCGTGGTGGCCGAGCTGCGCGAGAAAGGGCTCGTTTACGAGCAGGACGGTGCGGTTTGGTTTAAAACCACCGATTTCGGTCAGGAAAAGGACCGGGTTATCATCAAAAGCTCGGGAGAGCCGACTTACAGATTGCCCGACATTGCCTATCATCGAGAAAAATTCCGCAGGAATTTCGACTGGCTTGTGGATATATTCGGTTCCGACCACATTGCCACCGTGCCGGACGTGCTGGCAGGTGTCCAGGCACTGGGATACGATCCTTCCAAGGTGACGGTGGTTCTGCATCAGTTCGTGACGCTTACGCGAGACGGCAGGCAGGTGAAAATGTCCACCAGAAAGGCTACGTTTGTCACCGTCGATGAACTTCTCGATCTGGTCGGCGTCGATGTGGCCCGGTTCTTTTTTATGATGCGTAAGGCCGACAGCCAATTGGAATTCGACCTAGGGCTTGCCACTAAGGAAAGTCAAGAGAATCCGGTTTACTATGTGCAGTACGGACATGCCAGACTCTGTTCCATTCTCAGTCAGGCCGAGGAAAAAAGCATAGAGCGTCTGCCTTTTTCCGATATCGATTCCGATCTGCTCTGCGAAGCGGAAGAATTGAAATTGTTGAAAAACATTGCCGCTTTTCCCGGAATGATCGAGTCTGCGGCCTTGGAACTCGCTCCGCATAAGGTGATTTTCTACCTGATGGAGCTTGCCGGTATGTTCCATAGTTACTATAACAAGCATAAGGTTTTGACCGACGACATCGGTCTTGCCCAGGCGCGGCTGTATCTGGTGGACGCCGTGCGGGTCGTCATCAGAAACGGCCTGCGGTTTCTAGGCCTGACCGCTCCTGAAAAAATGTAGTATTTGGGGTTCATGGGAGCGAAGAAAAAGAAGACGAAAAACAACAACAAGATTCATTTCGAATTGTCGAAAAGCGCCATAGCCGGCATCGGGATGATCTTCCTTTGCGTCGTTTTGTGGATATTTCTGCTCGGAGTGTGGGCTGGCCAGACCTTCATGGTGCCCACTTCCAAGGAAAGGATATCCATGGAGAAGTCCATCGCGCATATCAAAAAAAACATCGTCGAATTTGACGAAAAAAACAGATCGGACGTTAAGTAAAACTCTTTTTCCCGTTGAGGAAATTCTATGATACGGAATGCGAGAATAACAGATGTGAAAGAAATCCATCTGCTTTTGAAATATTTTGCCGCAAAAGGCTTGCTGCTTGCCCGTTCCATTAGTTCCCTGTATGATCAGTTGCGTGATTTTATCGTGTATGAAGACGAAAACAATGCCATCGCGGGTATTTGCGCTCTGCATATTATCTGGGAAGATCTGGCGGAAATCCGTTCTTTGGCCGTAAAAGAGGAGGCACAGGGCAAAGGGATAGGCAGGGAACTGGTTGAACATTGCCTGAAGGAAGCCGAAAACTTCGGGCTGGAACGAGTCTTCACCCTTACCTATCAGGCCGGTTTCTTCGAGAAACTAGGGTTCGTGGACATCGATAAAAAGGAACTGCCCCATAAAATTTGGAGTGACTGCATTCATTGTACGATGTTTCCGGATTGTGACGAGGAGGCGTTGCTCCTGGTCCTACCCGGAAAGGGAATGCAAAAAGTCGATTCTTCGGAAGCAAGTGCCTCAGTTTGATTTTTCATTGTAATTTTGCGATTAATGCTTAGTTTGCGCCCTGCAACATCATTAAAAAAATCTCGAGCATCCACGTGTGCCCGGAGGAGGCGGCCGGGCTTCGCATCTACCTAAAATACATCCTCCTTAACATCGAAGAAGATAGAGATATGATTCAGAAAGTACTGACAAAGGTCTTCGGCAGCAAAAATGAACGGGTTCTTAAACAAATTAATCCCCTCATCAACAGGATAAACGAACTTGAAGACTCGGTAAAAACCCTGGACGATCCCGCCTTGGCTGCCAAAACGGTGGAGTTTCGAGAGCGCCTTGCCAAAGGCGAAGAACTTGATGCTCTGCTGCCTGAATCCTTTGCCGTTGTCCGGGAGGCGGCTTGGAGAATCCTCGGTGAGCGGCATTATGATGTCCAGCTCATCGGGGGGGTGATTCTGCATCAGGGCAAGATCGCCGAAATGAAGACCGGTGAAGGAAAGACTCTGACCTCAACGCTTGCGGTCTATCTGAATGCGTTAACGGGCAAGGGGGTTCACGTGGTCACCGTCAATGATTACCTGGCCAGCCGTGACGCCGAATGGATGGGACAAGTCTATCGTTCCCTTGGAATGACGTTTGGCAAAATCGTCCATGGTTTGGATGATGAAGAACGGCGTGCGGCGTATGCAGCCGATGTTACGTATGGGACCAACAACGAGTTTGGTTTCGACTATCTGCGCGATAATATGAAATTCGAGCTCAGTGAGTTCTGTCAACGCGGGTTCAATTTCGCCATCGTCGACGAGGTGGACTCCATCCTGATCGACGAGGCCAGAACGCCGCTTATCATCTCGGGGCCTGCGGACATATCCACCGATCTGTACAAAAGTGTGGATAGGATCATGTCCAAATTCAAGGCCGAAGACCATTATACGGTGGACGAGAAGGCTCGGCAGGTATCCCTTACGGAAGAAGGTGTGGCCCTTGGGGAAGACTTGCTCGGAGTTTCCAATCTCTATGATCCGTCGGCAATAGAACAGCTTCATCATCTGAACCAGGCTTTGAAAGCCCATGTTTTGTTCAAACGAGACGTGGACTATATCGTCAAGGAGGGAGAGGTCGTCATCGTAGACGAATTCACCGGCCGGACCATGGAAGGACGACGGTACAGCGACGGATTGCATCAGGCGTTGGAAGCGAAAGAACATGTCAAGATCGAGAGGGAAAATCAGACATTTGCTTCCATTACCTTCCAGAACTATTTCCGTATGTACGACAAATTGGCCGGAATGACCGGAACCGCGGATACGGAAGGGCCGGAGTTTAAAAAGATCTACAATCTTGATGTGGTGGTTATGCCCACCCATAAGCCGATGATCCGGATCGATTACGCCGATGTCATATATAAAAATGAGGCAGCCAAATATCGTGCGGTGATCCGGGAAATCAAAGAAATGCATGAGAAAGGACGACCTGTTCTGGTGGGGACCATTTCCATTGATGTGTCCGAAAAGATCTCACGAATGCTCAAGAGAGACAAGGTTGATCACGAGGTTCTCAATGCCAAGCAGCATGAACGCGAAGCAGAGATCATTTCTCTCGCCGGACAACTCGGCCGGGTCACCATCGCCACCAACATGGCCGGTCGCGGTACGGATATCAAGCTCGGTCCCGGCGTCAAGGAGGCCGGCGGTCTCCATATTCTCGGTACGTCCCGTCACGAATCACGGCGCATCGACAATCAGCTTCGCGGACGTTCGGGACGCCAGGGTGATCCAGGCTCCTCCCGTTTCTTTCTTTCCCTTGAGGATGATCTGCTGAGGATCTTCGGCTCGGAGAAGATCTCCGGTTTCATGGGCAAATTGGGGATGGAGGAGGACGATCCCATTGAGCACAATTGGATTTCCAAGGCCATTGAAAATGCTCAGAAGAAAGTGGAAGGACACAACTTCGACATCAGAAAGCATCTGCTCGAATATGACGATGTTATGAACATGCAGCGGGACGTGATCTACCGTCAGCGTCGAGAAGTTCTTAAAGGTGAAGAGGTGACAAACATCCTTCAAGATATGATCGACGAGCTTATCGATGCCGTCGTCGCTGAATTTTCCGAAGACCGTCTGGCCTCCGAAGACTGGCAATGGGAAGGATTCAACGAGCGAATGACGGAATATTTTCACATCCAGCCGGACTGGAACAAGGAGGAACGCAAGGATCTCGATCCCGCTTCTTTCCGGGAAAAAATCGATCAACTGGTCAAAAAGACGCTGGCCGCTCAGGAGGAGAGGCATGGAGTGGAACTGCAACGCCATTTGGAGAAAGTCATTTTATTGCAGATGGTTGATACCCATTGGAAAGACCACCTGCTGTCCATGGACCATTTGAAAGAAGGCATCGGGTTGCGTGGTTACGGTCAAAAAAATCCGCTGGATGAATACAAGAAGGAAGGGTACAACCTGTTTATGGGTATGATCGAGACGGTGAAAAAACAGACCGTTTCGACTATCATGAGGGTCCGGGTCGTCCAAGAGGACGATGTTGACCGTATGGAGGAAGAACGGCGGCGGCGTCAGGAAAGGGAAATGCAGATGAACATGGGCGCGGCTGGAGCTGGTCAAGCCTCTCAGCAACCCATACGGAGAGAAGGGGACAAGGTAGGCAGGAATGCTCCCTGCCCTTGTGGTTCGGGCAAAAAATACAAGAAATGTTGCGGCGCAACCCAATAGGTCTCAAATCCAAAATCAAGGATCAAGGCGTTCATCCCTTTGGCGACTGATATACTCTGACGTATCTTTAACCGCATTTCTCCCGGTACTGTTGCCAGGAAGATGACTTTCACCAGCAAACTGAGCTGGTTGTTATTGCCATCTTCGGCAGCTTGCGGATCATCGGAGGTATCATTGCCTTTTTGCAGCCGGGTCCGGGAATAGTCTTCCGCCTGCAGGTTGCAAAACCGGTTGGCCGTATGCTTATCTTGGAAATCACAAAGCTCGGTTATCCTGCTGTCGCCGCAAGATTTTCAGTAAAGGTTCCGGAGCCTCTTGAAAGAGAAGAAAAGATTTAACGAGGAGGTGCTTCAATGACTCATTTGATGCCGGCAATCTTTCTTGGACACGGAAATCCATTGAATGCACTGTCCAAGAACAGCTACACCGGGGGATGGGCCGCTCTTGGTAGATCGATCCCTCGTCCAAAGGCGATACTTGCCGTTTCCGCGCATTGGTATGTTCCTCAGACGGCACTGACTTCGAATACGGCTCCCCCAACGATCCATGATTTCGGCGGATTTCCCGATGAGCTTTACAGGATGGAATATCCTGCACCCGGCAGTCCCGACCTGGCCCGACATGTCCAGGGACTCTTCCCGGCCGGAACGGCGGTTCTCGATGAAGGTTGGGGGCTTGATCATGGAACATGGGCTGTTTTATGCCATGTCTTCCCTAAGGCGGATATTCCGGTGGTACAGCTGAGTATTGATGAGAGGCAACCGCCGATTGTCCATTATGAAATGGGAAAGAACCTTAAAACTCTAAGGGAAGAGGGGGTCCTGGTTGTCGGCAGCGGCAACATCGTGCACAATCTTACTGCGTATGCCTGGGGCAATCACAGAAGAAGTCCCTATGACTGGGCTGCACGGTTTGAAGACGAGGCGCGAAAGCGGCTTGTGCGAGGAGATGATCTATCGCTTGTAAACTATCAGGACCTGGGCGAAGATGCGTTTTTATCCATCCCGACTCCGGATCATTACCTGCCTCTTCTTTATATCATGGGCCTTCGGGATGAAAAGGATACGGTCAGCTTTCCCGTGGAAGGTGTCGACGGAGGATCCGTCTCGATGCTCGCCGTTCGAATGGGTTGATGTTTGATTGGCAGATACTGACGTCAACGCAGAGGGGCACCGAATTTTCTTTGCTCACTTCTCATGTTTTTGAGTTCAATATCTCCTGGGATAACGATATCGGGATCCACTGCAAAATGGAGCAATTTGCTTCTACCCCGATATTTGACAGAATTTAAAATCAGCTTCATGGTTTCCCGCCTGGCCAGATGTTTGTTGTCCGATCGAACGATCCACCACTTGGAATTTTCCGTGTGTGTTTTTTCCAACAAGACTTTTTTCTTCTCGGTGAATTCGTCCCAGAGTTCCTGAGCCTGCAGATCGACCTCACTTAATTTCCACTGGCGCAGCGGATCGTTCTTTCTTCTTTCGAACCGACGGGCCTGTTCATCTTTACTCACGGAGAAGTAAAGTTTTAGCAGGATGGTTTTTCCCGCATCAAGGATGAAATTTTCCTCGTAGGTCGTAACCTTTTTTAAAAATCGTTGGTATTGAGCACGGGAGCAGAATCCCATGACCGGTTCCACAAGCGCTCGGTTGTACCAGCTTCGGTCGAAGAGAACGATCTCTCCTGCATGGGGAAACTGTTCGATATAACGTTTCATATGCAGTTCCGTTTTCTGGTATTCGTTTGGCTTCCCCAATGCCGTTACCCGATAACGTTTGCTGTTCATGTAGCGGGTGACCCGACGAATCGTGCCGCCTTTTCCGGAGGCGTCACGACCGTCAAAAAGGATGATCATTTTTTTGCCTGTGCGTTCCAGATGGTTTTGCATCTTGATCAGTTCGGCCTGATAAGGTTTGAGTTCCTCCGAGTTGTAATAATCGAGAAGGCAGGCCTTAATGATCTGCTCTTTGTCCTCTTTTTTCAGAACACTTGCGATCTTCCTGATTTGTTCATTGGGCGGATGGGTGGAAATATCTTTTTCAAGATTCTTCACCAGGGATTTGATGACGGCGGTTGTTCCTTTATGCCGGCGAGAAGGGGGGGGATCGTCACTGTTGTTTGTCATGAAAGCTCCAGGTAAAGATAACTGGCCGGCAATCGGCCTGTATTTTTAGAAAATCCAAGTCACATCTTGTGGGAGTATTGTTTTTCCAATGAAAAAAAGCAATTGAAATCTAATGGGTTAATCAAAACTTAACAGTTGCATAGAGAGGAATGTCCTTTTGATGAAAAAGGACCGGTCAATTGAGCTTTTTTCCTAGAACAAACATCTCTTCGTAAATTTCGGGAAAACTGTTTTTCCTCAGTTTTTCAGTTACCTCCTCAACGGGATAGGGGATCCGAAAATGGTCGACCCGGATTTCGTCTGCTTTCACAGACAGGACCGCGCAGGAGGCTCTCGGGTCGCCATCGAACATCCTACCCACACTTCCGGGATTAATGAAATGCGTACTCCCTGCAAGTCGGTGGAAAGGTGAATGGGAATGGCCCGTTACCACAATCTCTGCAGGCGTATGCCGTGCGAGTTCCTCAAAACGCTCAATGGGCGTGTCCGAAAAGAGGAATTCATCATCATCCAGCGGACTGCCGTGGAAGACTTCTATCATCCGGGTGAAATCTTTGTTTTCTGCCTCCTCCAAGTTGATCTCAAACCGCAGTGAGCTTGGAAAGGATTTTAGATACCGGGCATTTGACGGGCGCAAGACGTCAGCCGTCCAGGTATACATGATCCGTTTCTCTGGTTTGGATGGTTTTTTAAAGGTTTTTCCTGCGAGGAGCTTAAGAACCTTTTGGTCTGTATTGCCTCTGATTGAAAGGGCTTTCTTTCTTTGCAGCCAGTCGAGGGTTTCGTTTGGAAACGGCGCATAAACAACGGAGTCTCCGGCGTTGATCACCATATCGAAATTCTGTGCGGCGAAATGAGCGTCTATCGCTTCAAGGGCCGGGAAATTAGCGTGTATATCGGATATAAGGAGAATTTCCATTATGTGTTGGCAGAGTGTTGGAGAATCTTCAGAAACCCAAAATTTCAGTCTAGTTATGGGATGAATTAGAAGAGCAAAGCTTGATTTTCGTCTTTCCCCCTTGCTTTTCTTATACAATAAATGGAAGTAATATTCTACAGATTGAGCAATTTTAAGTAGCATATTCAAAGCCTCGGATGGTAGAGTGAAAGTGGAGATCTCTCTTAAAAGATCGGTCGGTTCAGACTGCCGCCTGGGGGGACGGCTTCTCCGATTTACCATAGGGACCGGCAATGATTTCGGGAATGGCCGTTTTCGGCCGGTATTTGAAGACTTACACGTTGAATTGAGTGGGATTGAAGATGATTATCAAAGGATTTGCCACATCGGCGGTGCCGGCCGGGATAAAATACACAGACAGATTGGATCTCGGCCTCATCTACAGCCGAATCCCGGCGGTGACGGCAGGAGTTTTTACAAAAAATTTGGTCAAGGCGGCACCGGTGGTGCTGGATATTGAACGTTTAAAGCAAGGAAGAGCCCAAGCCGTTCTGGTGAATAGCGGCTGCGCCAATGCCTGTACCGGGGAGCAGGGGATGGATGCCGCTAGGAAGACCAGTCTCCTTGTTGCGCAGGCCTTGGGTATCTCTGAAGAAATGGTGCAAGTTGCATCAACCGGAGTTATTGGTGCCCAGCTCAATGTTGGTGCGTTTGAATCGGCCATGGATACTCTTGTACACGGATTGTCTCCGGATAATTTTGAAAAAGTGGCCGAAGCGATCATGACCACCGATACGTACTCCAAGGTAGCCTATCGGACGATCACATTGGGGGGGAAAGAAGTAAATTTCATGGGAATGGCGAAAGGTTCGGGGATGATTATGCCCAATATGGCTACAATGCTTGCCTTTATCGTTACCGATGCCCAGATAGGGTTCCCCGAACTAAATAAGTGTCTGAAAAGCGGTGTGGGAAAAACCTTTAACCGAATCACTGTTGACGGCGATACGAGCACCAACGATATGGTCCTGGTTATGGCCAACGGAGAGGCGGGGAACAGATGGATCGATGACGAGATTCCCGAAGACCAGCAGCTTTTTCAGGATACCCTGGAGGATATCTTGCGAGAGTTGGCAATGAAAATCGTTGCCGACGGGGAAGGAGCGACGAAGTGCATAACCATCAGGGTCTGCGGAGCCAAAGAGTCTGAGGATGCTGAACGTATGGCCAGGACGGTGGCGAACTCAAACCTGGTTAAGACAGCCTTCTTCGGGCAGGATGCCAATTGGGGAAGAATTATTGCCGCCATGGGGCGTTGCGGTGTGCGTTTTCATCCCGAACAGGTGGATATCGCCTTCGGTAATGTTGTATTGGTAAAAAACGGAGTAGGCCAGGGAGCTGCCGTCGAGGAAGAGGCTGCCAAGGTCTTGCAGCAGAAAAATATTACCGTCTGCATCAATCTCAAAGACGGGAATGCCTGTGAAGAAATCTATACCTGTGATTTCTCGGTCGATTACGTGAAAATAAACGCCGATTACAGAACATGAACATAATATGATGCAGTCCGGATATCTCCTTTTTGCCCTGAAAACCTTTGAAGATCAGGATCAGATCCTCAGCAACATACGTGCGGTTTTCCCGCTTGGTGAAGAGGAGGTGTCCGTCGTGGACGAGGAATATTTCGATACGTTTGATTGGCGAATGTTCACCAATAATCTCCTCTTTAGGCGAAATGAGACGCGATATTCAATAATACCTCTTGCAGCTGCCCAGGCAGGGGCAGAGATATCCGGACCCGTTCAAAAGAGGTTGTTCTGGTGGGATTTCCCGGAAGGGGAGATACAGGATAAATTGAAATCCGTCCTTGGAGTAAGAGCTCTTTGTCCTCTTTTCCGGGTGATGGGACGGAGAAGGAGTCTTCAGCTGCGTAATCGGGACGATAAGACGGTGCTGAGGATATTTCTGGATGCTGGCGAGGTACAGGCAACTGGCGAAAAACAGATGACATTTCCTCCTCTGTTGTCTCTCGTAGGGGTCCGAGGTTACAGAAAGCCTTTTCACCGTGTGGCCGAAATGTTGAAGGCCGACGGTGTTACTGCGGTGGAAGAGGGAATTTTTTGGGCTTTCCTCCTTGGGATGATCGGTAGAAAACCAGGTGATTACAGCTCAAAATTTTCAATTATTCTTAAACCCGAGCAGACCTTGAACCAGGCGATAAGCGATATCGGTTTGAAGTTGCATCAGTCAATGGTGATAAATCTTCCAGGTGTTCTTGACGATATTGATCCGGAGTTCCTACACGATTTCAGAGTGGCTGTAAGAAGAACCAGATCTGCTCTTTCACAGTTGAAAAAGGCGATTCCTCCAGGCCAGAGAAGCGTATTCTCAAAAGAGTTCAAATGGCTTGGTTCAGTTACCGGGCCGGTGAGAGACATGGATGTCTGTTTGAAGAAAGGGGAGGCTTTTCGTGCCATGCTACCGGAAGGACTGCATCCTGGTCTTGAATTGATGCTCGAGGAGATACGCCGAAAACGTATTGCCGAACTTACCAAAATGCAGGAAAATCTGCGTTCGGAACGAACCGCCGCTCTGCTTGCCAACTGGCATGAATTTCTGCTCGCTTTACCCAAAGATATCCAATGGCCCGGCAGAGAAATTTCGAGTCTTGACGCAGCACGGAAGGTAATTGCCAAGTGCTTTAAACGATTGGCCCGGGATGCCGAGCTCATCGTGGATGGCGAAGAATGCGACTCTGCTATGCACAAGTTGCGGATTCAGGGGAAGAAATTTCGTTATTTGATGGAATTTTTCCGTACGCTGTTCCCTGAAGACGCAACCAACAGGCTTCTAAAAGATATGAAAGCGATGCAAGATGATCTGGGTGATTTCAACGATCTGGTTGTGCAAATCGGCAAGTTTCAGAAGGATCTGGAGGCGGTATCGCCGAACAAGGGACAGATCAAGGATAGCCTCACAGGGCTCATTTCCGGCCTTAAGGCCAAGAAGAAACAGTTGAGGAAAAAATGCCTCCGGAGATGTAAAAAATTCCGGGATTGGGATAAAAAAACTCTACTTTGTGAAATTTTAGGCCAAAAAACCGGGTGACCGGTAATCTTCTCGTTTTTGAAAAATCAATTCGGTATGAAGGTAATTGCGATATATAGTAGTAAAGGAGGCGTCGGAAAAACCGCCACTGCCGTAAATTTGGCCTACACGGCGGCTCTAGGGGGAAATACCGTTCTACTGTGCGATATGGATTCACAAGGAGCCGCTTCCTACTACTTTCGCGTCCGGCCCAAAAAGAAATTCAATGGAAAGAAATTTCTGAAGGGAAACATCGACGCATATATTAGAGAAACCGACTTCAGCAATCTTGATCTGTTGCCCGCTGATTTCTCTTTCCGCAATTTTGACCTCGCACTGGAAAGATTGGGCCAGAAAGGGAATGATCAAATCTTGAGGTCGGTTTTCGATTCGGTAGCAGATGAGTACAGTTTGGTATTGCTTGACTGCCCTCCAAATCTGACCCTTTTGTCCGAACATATCATTAAGACAGCGGATATTTTGGTGACACCGGTTGTTCCGACAACTCTTTCCATACTGGCCTTGCAGCAACTCCTGAAACTTACCAAGGAACTGAAGGTGGAGCGAAAAAAAATCAAAGCCTTTTTTTCGATGGTTGAAAAACGAAAGAGGTTGCATACTGCAATTATCGAGCAATATCGTAAATACCCTATTTTTGTTAGTACCGGGATCCCGTTTTTGGCGGAGATCGAAAAAATGGGGGTTGTCAGGCAACCGGTTGGAGCGGCGTCGAAAATATCTTCCGCCGCCATCATGTACCAGAGACTTTGGCAGGAAATTTGGCGAAGGAGTGAAATGAGTTGAAGCGATTATATCTCATCCGTCATGCGAAATCGAGTTGGTCGAACCTGAAAATCAGCGACTTTGACAGACCATTGAACCAGAGAGGCAAGAGAGAGGCGCCGTTGATGGCTCAAAGACTGGCACAGAAGGGGATATGCCCTGACTCGGTTATTTCAAGCCCCGCAAAGCGAGCCCGGACCACGGCGGAGATTGTGGCCAGAAATGTTAAGTATCCGGTCAAACACATTCATTACGATGATCTGGCTTATACCTCCGAGACTGTGGATCTGCTGCAGGTCTTGCGGAAAACAGACGATCGAATAGAAACGGCGTTTCTCGTAGCCCATAATTATGCAATAACCGATCTCGCAGTACTTTTAACAGGTGAATATA
The DNA here is from genome assembly GCA_046705065.1 of Desulfocapsaceae bacterium. Lineage (GTDB taxonomy): Bacteria > Desulfobacterota > Desulfobulbia > Desulfobulbales > Desulfocapsaceae > CAWGGS01. The sequence continues at coordinate 226 of JBJKQT010000077.1, read as the reverse complement.
TCAAAAAGATACCTACTTCCGGAGTAGTAGCGATGGAGCTCTCGGTTGATTCGTGGCTGGAGGCCGGTCCGGGGAAAGGGGCAATGCTTTTCTTCGATTTTCCTGAGAAACTTGGAAAATAAGATCCCGCCGATAAAGACCTGGACGGAGATTGGAGAGAAAGTGGCTTGGAAGAAATTTAAGTTTCTCTCTTTTCAGTTGATGCCTTTGGTTGTATGAAAACGGT
>JBJKQT010000076.1:0-14602 GCA_046705065.1 Desulfocapsaceae bacterium | reverse complement strand
GGCGGGCCTTGTCTCGGCCTTTTTCTTCCTCAGTGTCCTGCTCAATTTCAATTACCCTGCAAAGCCCTTTTTTCCTCTGCATCTCCTGCAACCGTCCGTCGATATCTGGCTGATGTTCTTGCTTCTTACTTTTGCCGCCTATTGTGGAAAACGGGTTCTCATTTTGGCCTTTTGGACGCTTTGGGTGCTCTATCTCGTGCTCCGCCTGTTTCGCATCGGCGATATTGCCGTACCCATGTACCTCAACCGGCCATTTAATCTCTACATTGATTCAGGTTATATCTTCAACCTATACGATCTGCTGAAAACCTCCTCCCGGCAGGGGGATTTTCTGCGGATGTCGATTGAGACGGCAGCCGTTGCACTGGCTGTTATCATATCGAGCTTCTTTGCCTGGCGGTGGGCAGGCGTGGCGTTTTTAAACCGTCCGGTTCGCCGCTGGTTTTTGGGAGGATCGGCCATTGCCCTTGCGGCAGCCCTGTTTGTGAATACAGGCATGATCCATCCCCCGGTTTTGACCCGCTTCGGCTCCGGGATTGTTTCCATCCACCGGCAGAAGGAGCAGCAGCGTGCATTTGTTGCCCATCTTGCAAAAACCATCAGGGAGAGAAAGGACAATCCCGTTTTTCTCAAAGGACTCAAAGGATCCGATGTGCTGATGTTCGTCGTTGAATCCTATGGGCGCATCGTATTCAGCAATAATCGGTACCGGCGGAAGATGGATGCTGTTATGGCTCGTTTTGCAGGAGAACTTGCCGGCCATGGCTTCAAGGCGGTCTCCTCCTATCTCGTATCACCGACCTACGGTGGTTCTTCCTGGCTGGCACATGGAACCCTGGAGTCCGGTCTCCGTGTTGGCAGTGATCTCGAATATACGGCATTGCTCCGTTCTTCCCTGACTCCCCTGGCAGCCATCTTTCATCAAAGCGGTTATCGTACGGTGTCTGTAATGCCCGGCACCCGTTTTGCAAATCCTGGAGGCGCCTACTTTGACTATGACAGTGCCTATTATGCCCGGCATTTCAACTATCGTGGCCCGACATTTGGCTGGGCCCCCATGCCGGACCAATTCGTGCTCGATTGGGTACGTTGCCATGAACCTGAACGACGGAAAACCCCCCTTTTTGTTCGCTACGTTCTCATCAGCAGCCATGCCGCCTTCAATGTCCAACCGCCGTTCATCGCGGATTGGGACGCCATCGGCGACGGCGGCATTTACAATACAAGGGAACCTGTCGTGTATCCCATCTACTGGCCCGATTTGAAAAATGCGGCGGAGGCCTACCTTCGTTCCCTTGATTACGAGTTCAGCGTGTTGGGCGACTATATCGCCAAGTTTGTCTCCGGCGATGCCCTGATTATCATTGTCGGGGATCACCAACCCAATGTGCAGCTTACCGGAAGAGGCGAGCCCTGGTCGGTGCCCATTCATGTCATCAGCCGCGCCTCTTCATTACTTGAGCCGTTTCGCAGGCGAGGATATACCACGGGGATGACCCCCGTTCAGCCCTTGCCCCACGCAGGGATGGAAACTTTTATGCCTGGATTTTTGGAAGATTTCAAATAGGTGGGAAGTCGATATTTTTTCCGTTCCATCTGCAATTAATTCTGCTGCCCTTTGGTATATTTGCCGAAAATATTTTTTGTCTCATTGTTGCCGGTTTTGTAAAAGATCTCGTATGTGATGAAATTGTCGGAAGAGACAGTCTTGTGAATGGTAATTATTCCTTCCTTGTGGAGTTTGGAAAATTCTTCAGGAAAATATTTTTGAAAGCACTTCGGACATATAACGTGGCTGATGTCAGGTTTGTGGAGCAAATCGTCCAACGGCTTTGAATGTTTCCAGAATCCTGTATCGTTGCGGCATTTCCTGCAATAGATGCATTTGATCAGAAGCCGGTCCTTTTTTTTACTATCCGGATTGTGGTCAAACATACGATTTCCTCAGATTCAACCGTGGGTAATTTGGAGTGTTACTATCGATTCCCTCAAAAAACATCTTTTGAAGGAACCGAGGGAGTAAGGTTTTTACTAATTGATCGAAATTACAAACTAACATAAAAGAAAAGCAATGTATATTTTTATATCACCGGCGCAAATTCACATGAAAATTTGTCACGCAATCGCCGTCGCTCTCCGGAAATAGATCGAAATCCCGAAAGATCTTGCCTGAAGTGGAGAAAATGGCTAGGATTAAAGTACGTTTAACGGTGATACAAAGCGAAGGACAAAGCACCTAAAGTCTATCTTACGTTTTTGCTTATGACAACACATAAAAATGTATTGGGAACACCACTGGAAATTTGCAGCATCGATCCTTTGACCGGCTTTACCCGGGAAGGCAGTTGCAAGGTTGTGGACGGGGATGTCGGCGTCCATGGCGTCTGCATCGTCGCCTCAGAGGAATTTCTCGAATTTTCCAAACGTATGGGAAACGATCTATCCACGCCGATGCCCATGTATGGTTTTCCCGGCCTTAAGCCGGGAGACAAATGGTGTCTTTGCGCTCCACGATGGAAAGAGGCGCTGGAGCATGGCATGGCGCCACCGGTGGACCTTATGGCGACTCACGAGGCATCCCTGGACTATGCCAGTCTGGAGGATCTGCTTCAACACTCACTGAGTAGCGGAGACTCCTAAGAGAAGATGACGCCGGCGACCCCCGCTGGAGCAGCACCTCATTTTCTTGATGGGGAAAATAACGTTCTGCGATGGAGCCGGTTCCACCCCGGAGAATTTCTGCTTATTTTTTCGATCCTGTATAAAACATCAGTGCGTTGAGCACCAAACCATGGTTGATTTCACCCGTAGCTATAAGCCTCAAGACCTCCTCATCCGGCAACGTGAAACACTCGATATCTTCCATGTCGTCCATATGGGGTTCAGCCGTCTTTACGGCATTTTCGACCAGAATCGTATAGCAGAGATTACCCTGAATGGCCGGATTGGGGCATACTTTGCCGATTATCCGTGCGTTTTCTCCCGTATACCCGGTTTCTTCAAGCAGTTCTCGACAACCGGCATCCTCCGGGCTTTCTCCTTGGTTGCACATTCCTCCGGGTATCTCGATTTCCATTCTGTTTGAACCATAGCGAAACTGCCTGATCATGAGAATGTCATGCTCGGTGGTTACGGCAATCACATTTACCCAGTCGGGAAATTCGAATAAATAAAAATCCTTTGTCTTGCCGCTTCTTTCGCAGAGAACCGGTCCTGCGCTGATCGTTACGATGGGAGTTTTGGTTATGATCTTGTTCGGAAAAATTTTCCAGCCTTGAATTGTTTTTTCTTCCTCTTTTTTCATAGCGGGTTGTTTCGTTTCAATGACGTAACGTGTAGTAGTGCTTGTCCATACATAGCGTATTTCCTCCAAACCCTTCATTGCACCCGAAGAGTAGTTCTCGGAGGGAAGTGTAAATCCAGAATCATTTTATTTATGATCAGGCAATAGTTTCACAGGAGTTTAGCTCTTACCATATATTGCGGTGACAATGATAGTTTTTATTGCAGGAAAAGGTACTATGCCGCAGGTAACGTATTTTAGTGGTTTCGAATGAAAATTCTCATTTTGCAATAGGCTTAAATTGAATGTGAAAAGCGATATGCCCCAAATTCAGGTTCGAAAGATCATTTCAGGCGGTCAGACCGGTGCCGATCAGGCAGGACTTGACGTTGCTCTTGCCTTTGGAATTGAGCACGGCGGATGGGTGCCGAAAGGGAGAAAAACCGAAAACGGTCCGCTTCCCCTGAAGTATTCAATGTGGGAGATGGATTCGGAAGACTACGCCAAGCGGACGGAAAAAAACGTTCAGGATTCAGATGGCACTCTCATCGCTTCCCATGGAAAATTATCTGGCGGTTCGTTGCTGACGCTCAATTTTGCGAATCGGCATAAACGGCCTGCCATTCACCTGGATTTGAGCAAAATCCCAATGAAAAGGGCAATTGAATACCTAACAGACTGGCTTGAGCGGGAAAAAATCAGAGTGCTTAATGTCGCAGGTCCGCGGGCAAGTTCGGACCCCGGCATCTATGGCGTGGTTAAGGAAATTCTACAAGGGGCTCTCCTTCCTCTATCCGCCTCGGAATAAAGGAAGGAAATCCTAACCAGAATACAGGGGAAGGGAGTACTCGTTAATACCCTCATCCAAGAGTTCAATAGTCCTCCAGATGGTGCCATTCGGCATTTTCAAGCCAATTCCCCGGCTCGGGTCGAGATATGAATTCAATGATGTTTTCCATGATGCGAAAATGCTTTTCTTCTTCTTTTGCCAGTGACGTGAAAAGGGATTTCGCAGCAATATCATCAACCTCATCAGCTTTGTCCTGATAAAATTTTCTGCTGGTTTCTTCGATTTCACGGGCTTTTATAAAGGCAGTGGCCGCTTTTATCGTATCGGTATCCAGACTTTGCCTGGTGTTTTTCATTTCTACGAAAATATTTTTCACATTTTCAAGAATACGTGTGTCTATTGTTTGAGGAAGCTCTTTTTTTTCTTTGATTTTTTCAACATATGCGTAATGCTTTGCCTCCTCGTCGGCAAGAAAGGAGAAAATCCTTTTCAATCCGGCGGTTTTGCACGTATTCATTAATTCTCGATAATACTTTTCTCCGTCTTTTTCCATTTGCATCGCAAATGTATAGATATCCATTTTACTCTCCAAATTAAAAAGTGTTTCGTATAAAGGAGGCCCTTAAGTTCCTGGCCTCCTTTAGCTGTCAGCACATCCCTTATGGTTGAAAAACGGCATAGTTATAAAAATATATGAGATCGTCTGGTCGATCCAGGGCGAGCAAAAGCGAGGGCTTGACATCATCTGTGCGTCGGGTTGGCACCGCCCGCGCTGTATTGACAGCTCTTGAAATCAATTTGCTGCTTGCAGTTTTTGCAAACGTGTTCGCGATTGAATTCGTCGGAAAATATTTCAATCTCCGTTCCGCAATTTTGACATCTGCAGATAAATGATTTCAGGTTTCTGAAGGCCTCAAAACCGGGGCAATGACTGCTTGGCGTATTCATCCTTTTTACCTCATTGGGGTTGAGTATCTTCTGTTTTTGCAAAGAAGTCTGCAAATGATATGGGCGCTTCCGAAGCGATATTCCTCTTTTTTTTATAGGGGTTGAATACGACAAAGTCAAGGCGAAGGTTCTCTTGATGCAATCGATAGTCATTTTTACGGCAGCGTTCGGAGAAGCTGAAGTTTCGAATATCGGATATCTTCATCTTGGGACGGGCAAGGATGAGAGAGAGGAGAAGGATTCAGCGGTTGGCCGTTCCTTTGCCATGCCCATCTTGTGTTTGTTGATTGTATTGTTATACTCAACAAAGTAGGATTGATGGTTATTTCTAATCATTAGAAGGCAAAGTGCCCCCGCCGGCAAAACCCGATGGGGGAGTACCCGCCGGGCGGGAGAGGCGGGGAGCGGCAAAAGCCATATGAAAGGGATAGCGCAGCCAATGAGTTCATTACATAGCATTTCAAAGCACGACATTCTTTTTTCCCGTCTGCCCTTCAGGCTTTCCAGAACAGCACTGGCCATCGTCCTGGCGTCTGTTTTTCTGGCTGTCATCCTCACCTTTTCAATCCTGCAACATATTAGCCGTTCACAGGATATGATGAAGAGGTTTCTTCTTGAAAAAGCGGAGACGATCATCATGGCGGTGGAGGCCGGGATGCGCACCTCAATGATGCATTTCATGGGAAGCGGTGATCCGCTCCAGACTTTGATAAACGAGAGCAGCCGGGAGAACGATATCGTTTTCATCCGCATCATGAACAGGAATGGTGCCATTGAAAATCAGACTGACGGAGCTCCGAAACCTGCACTTACCGAAGACGATGTGAAACGTATAATGAACTCAGAGGCTCCCCTCACCAAGATTGAGAAAAACAAGGGGATATTTATCATCTCCAGAAGATTTCAGTTGCAATCCTACCAATCCATGATGCCGATGATGATGGGGCGGATGCGCATGACAGGGGACAACGGGCAGGATCTTTCCAGCGGAATCATCTCCGTCGGTCTGTATACCAAAGAGTTCGACCTTGCGCGCAAGCAGGATATCCAGCATGCCTTTTTCATGGGAGCCATACTCTTTCTCGTCGGCAGTGCGGGACTCTATTTCCTTTTCTTATACCAAGGGATGCGGGTGGCCGAAACGACCCTTGCCAATATGAGATTATATACGAACAATGTGGTTGAGAGCATACCAGTGGGGATCGTTACCCTGGATGTTGCGGAGAGAATCGTTTCGTACAACAGGAAGATGGAAGAGATTCTCGGCAGATCGCTTGAGGAGTGCAAAGGAGAGAAACTCTCCACCGCCATTCCGGGGTGTGGAATCGACTGTCAGGTCATCCGGGACGCGGCCATGGAGCAAACGGTGGAATGCCATTCGGACGACGGCGGAATCATTCCCTTGAAAATCGGGGGCTCGTCGCTCGTCAACAACGACGGTGAGGTTATCGGAACGGTTCTTGTTGTCCGGGATATGACCACAATAAAAGAGATGGAAGAGCAACTCGAGCGTTCCAGAAGAATGGCAGCCTTGGGCAAGATGGCTGCAGGCATCGCCCATGAAATCCGTAACCCGTTGGGGACGCTCCGTGGGTTTGCCCATTTTTTCGGCAGCCAGTCCGGGGCAACCGAGGAGAGCAAAAGTTATGCGAACCTGATGGTCAGCGAGGTAGACCGTCTGAACCGCAACATTTCCGGACTTCTGCAATTTGCAAGACCGCGCGAACCGCAGTTCGGACCTGTCGATTTGGACAAACTCATAGCCAAGACCGTTGCCCTGATGGAGGGAGATTTCGCTGAGCATAAGCTGAATTTTCACTGGCGATGCAATACGGCCATAACCTTTGACGCGGATCAGGATTTACTTCTTCAGGTCCTGATGAATCTTTTGAAAAACAGCATCCATGCGACACCATCAGGAGGCGAGGTTTCGTTGACGGTTGCAGAGGACGAACGGTTCGTGCGGATCGCCGTGTCCGATACAGGTTGCGGCATGACCGAACAGGAAAAGGACAAGATGTTCGACCCCTTTTTCACCACCAGGAAGACGGGGACGGGACTGGGACTTGCCGTCAGCCATCAGATCGTGGAACAGCACGGCGGGGTTTTCGAGGTTGAAACCGCTCCGGAAAAGGGAACGAGCATGACCATCATCTTACCGAAACACAAGGGGACAATATCATGACAACAGACCGGGAGACAGTACTGCTCGTCGACGACGACATCGGTCATCGGACCATGCTCAAGGTAAATCTCATGAGCGAAGGCTACCATATCGAAGAAGTGACAGACGGGGATGAAGTCCTGCCGTTTTTGGATCAGCACGAGGTTGCCCTGATTCTCCTGGACATGAAAATGGCCAGAATGGACGGTCTGACGACCCTGTCCGTTCTGCTGCAGGCCGGGTACAGTATTCCGGTAATCGTTCTTACGGCCTTTTCTTCGGTTGAAACGGCGGTTGAAGCGATGAAAAAAGGGGCCTTCGACTATATCTCCAAGCCGGTGGATATCGAAGAACTGAAACTTGTTGTCAACCGGGCGCTCAGCTTCAGCTCGATCACCGAGGAAAACAAGAGCCTGAAAAAGAGACTCGGTGAGCAGTTTTCCTATGCCAATATCATCGGTAAGAGCGCCGCCATGCAGGAAATGTTCTCCACTCTTTCCATGGTGGCTCCCACCGATGCGACGGTTCTGATCACCGGAGAATCGGGTACGGGCAAAGAACTTATCGCCAATGCCCTGCATCAGAACAGCCCGCGCCACAGTGCGCCGTTTATAAAATTGAACTGTGCGGCTCTTCATGAAAACCTTCTTGAGAGTGAACTTTTCGGCCATGAAGCCGGGGCCTTCACCGGGGCTGCAAGCCGACGCAAGGGACGATTCGAACTGGCACATCAAGGGACTCTGTTTCTCGATGAGATAGGCGATATGAGCTTGCCCACACAGGCCAAAATTCTTCGGGTCCTCCAGGAAGGGGAGTTCGAACGTTTGGGCGGTGCCGAGACAATCAAAGTGGATGTGCGCCTTTTGGCTGCCACCCATAAAAACCTACAGGAAATGATCGAGCACGGATCATTTCGCCAGGATCTCTACTTCCGTCTGTCTGTGGTGCCGGTTCATCTGCCTGCCCTTCGAGAAAGAGCTGTGGATATTCCGGAGCTTGCAACCCACTTTCTGAAACGCTTTTCTGAAAAAAACAGGAAAGATATCAAGGGAATTCACCCGGAAGCCCTGAATCTTCTGATGCAGTACGACTGGCCGGGGAATATCCGCGAGTTGGAAAATACGGTGGAGCGAGCCGTAATCCTCTGCCTCGGAGAGCACATCACGCCGCAGGACCTGCCGCCGCATCTGTTGTCGGAAGATGTTCGAGTCATGAAGAAGGCGCAGGTGGACGAGGGCTTTACACTGCGCGATATGGAAAGGGAGGTTATCCGTACAACACTCGTCAAAACCGGGAACAACAAAAGCCTTACCGCCAAAAAACTCGGGGTGTCCCGGCAGACGCTGTTAAATAAAATTAAGGAATACGGCCTATAGTGACTGCGAAGTCAGCATACTCCTCCCTCCTGTCCCCACCTCAAGGGTCTGCACCAGAGCAATGACTGCGCAGACCTTGAAATCTTCTGACTTTCTCTTTCAATCCAAGCAATCGACCACCTGTGAAAAAAACAGACGCCTGCAAACCGTTTCGATTGGCTGCAATGTCTAAAAAATAGGCACCTCTTGAGAAATAGTGGCGCGCTCTTCGCGCCTTCCGAATTATTAATCTAATATATTCAGTGGATTGGCTTTTTCCTTTGGCTGTGGTGAGACCATGGCATGATCTATGCTTAGAGTGAAGTAAAAGAATGGACAAGTCCTCTGGTGACGATGTGAGAAACCAGGAATCTCAAGGAATGAAAAGAAGACCGACACATAGAAACAAACAAAGCTTATAAGGAGAAAACTATGAAAAAGATGATTATAGCAGCAGTATTGGCAGTGGGATTGGCAACAGCCGGCATGGTGTACGCTCATGGCGGTTACGGTTATGGCGGCTATGGAATGGGCGGTTACGGTATGATGGGCCCTGGGTATGGGTACGGTGGTTACGGTATGATGGGTCCGGGCATGATGGGAGGCGGGTATGGCAATGGCTACGCATGCCCCGGCTACGGTGGCGGTTACGGCAATGGAGGCGGTTACGGTAGTGCCTGGAACAATGGCTGGAATACCCCCAACAACCAAAAGTTTCTGGATGACACGGTTCAACTTCGTAAACAGTTGAACGATAAGCGCTTCGAGTACCAGGAAGCTTTGAGAAATCCAAACACCACAAGAGAACAGCTGGCGAAAATTGAAAAGGACATGATCGACCTGCAGGCCAAAATCTCCGACAAGGCCCAACAGGATTTTCGCAATTGATCCTCTCCTCACCTCGCAATTGTCTGGAAAGCTGCCGGGCGGATATAGATACATGATTTTCCTCCTTCCCGTGATCGGCGGATGAACCCTGAATCCGCCCGGTACCATGCCATTTATCAGAGCTTCACGCCGGTCACCCCCCTCCAGGTTTTGTCTTTGACTCTTTTTTTTGCTATACTGGCCAGTGTAGCTTTCTTCATTCTCTCTTCTCTTGCCTGTAAAATCCAACCAGGAGTGCATAATGTTAGATTTCAGATTGACTACAGATCAGCAGAATATCCAACAGAAAGCCCGTACCTTTGCTTTGCAGGAAGTTCTCCCGGTAGCCTGGTACTACGACGAACGAGACGAATTGCCAATGCAGGTTCTGCGCAAGGCATTCGATGCCGGGATGATAGGTTCTGATATTCCAAAAGAATTTGGTGGGCAGGGGCTGAGCCTGTTGGAGTCCGCCTTAATCACCGAAGAAATAGCCGCAGCCTGCCCGGGGCTGGCTACATCTATCTTCGACAGTTCGCTTGGCATGGAACCGATCCTCCTCTCCTCGAATACCTCTGCAAAGAACAAATATCTTCCTGCAATTGCAAAAGATTTCAAACTGGTTGCCTTTGCCACTTCTGAGCCGACAATGGGTTCTGATGTGGCTGGCATTCGCTGCACGGCTCAAGCTGATGGCGACGGCTTTATTCTCAACGGCACAAAATACTGGATTACCAATGGCGGCGTGGCCGACTACATCTCGGTCTTTGCCACGGTTGACCCCAAAAGCCGGCATAAAGGCATCTGTGCGTTTCTGGTGGAGACCAAATGGCCGGGCGTAACAGTGGGGCGCTCGATTCCCAAAATGGGTCAGCGCTGTTCAAACACGGTGGGTATCAATTTTAAAAACGTCCGCGTTGCCAAAGAAAATATTCTGGCGCTTCCCGGTCAAGGCTTTGTCCTGGCCATGAAAACCTTTGCCCGAACCCGGCCGATTATCGGAAGCTTTGGTGTGGGAGCAGCACGATCGGCATTAGAGTATGCCCTCGATTATGCAAAAAAACGACAAGCGTTCGGGATGAAAATCAGTGCTTTTCAGGCAATTCAGTTCAAGCTTGCAGAAATGTATCAGAAGGTGGAAACCTCCCGCCTGTTGACGTGGAGAGCGGCTTGGGATGCAGACCAGCAGCAGGACGGAAGAGTCAGCGCTTCAATCAGCAAACTCTATGCTTCGGAAACCGCGCTCGAGGTGGCCAATGAGGCCTTGCAGATTTTTGGCGGATATGGGTACACAAAGATGTTTCCCATTGAAAAAATTCTGCGAGATGTTCGTCTGCTCCGCATCTATGAGGGAACCAGCGAGATTCAGCGGCTTGTACTCGCTGATTACCTGTTCAAGGAATATCAGCCGGCCTTCCCACCTTTGGAGGATCTGCCGCTCCATCGCCTGCATGATCCCCATAATGAGGAGGAGGCTATATCTAAAAAAAAGGCGTGGCGGTGCAGGATCTGCGGTTACGTCCATTATGGTGAAGCACCTCCGGCAGAGTGCCCGTATTGTTTTTTCCCCCATAGCGCCTTTAAGCAGACTCAATAATCTGGATCATCTGTCTCTTCCCAAGAGTCTCGCCATTTTCCTTTATTCCGCAACCCTGCGAACCTTATGTGGTTCCCTGGCGGGCCTCCGCGATGCGTCCATAAGTGATGAGCTTTACCTTCCGTCTTAGAAATAAGTACGCATGGGTCTGATGGACCAAAAAAATTTAAACCTTTCAAAATCCTTGGCGGCATTATATTTACGAAATTTTCACAAAGGGAAATTGAGAAATATTCAGAAAAATTTAAAAAAATTAAGATATAAAGAGTTCTGGTTTAAGGTAAAAATGTTGATAACGTTGTTGATAATACCAGTAAATAGCTAAAATTGATATGTAATTTGTTGATTGCCTCAGAGCGTAGTAGATTCAAGCCATCGGGAAAAGGAAACAAAAAAAATACAGTCTGGAGCCAAATTAGTGAATGTTGATAAACGAAAAGCCAAATCAGGGAAACCTGCTGAAAACCGTCTTTGACGGAAATTGAAAACATGGGTTTATTGTCGCGCATGCATGACGTGATCGAAAATCGTCTCCGGCAGCTCAACGATGAACGATTTCTTGCAGGTACTCTTCCTGCGAGACTAACATGCGGATTTCTAGGTATTCATAGACGTTATTTACAATGATCGGCCGTATTTTGTTAAGGGCGGCAGTGGCTTTTTATTCTCTGGAGAGCATGATGGTTTGGGATAAAACAAGACAGATTTTGCAGGAAGAACTTAGTGACAATGTTTTCAATCTCTGGATCGAACCGCTTTCATGCGTGCAAGAACAGGAGGACAAAATCAGGTTGGCCTGCCCGGATCGTTTTTTCAGTGCATATATTGCCCAGCATTATCTGGATATCATCCAGAAAAAGGTAAATGATACAGATCCATTGAAAAGAAAGGTCATTCTCTGCGAGTCAACGGGGCGCTCCATTCCCAAACCGATAAAAGGTGAGCAGATGCGGCTCCCCACCATTCCCGTGGGATGTTCCCACGTGCGATCTCTGCATCCTCGGTATACGTTTGGGGATTTCATGGTCGGTGAGAGCAATATGCTTGCCCATTCCGCCTGCAGATCGATAGCCGTCAATGACGATTCAATTGGGCCATGCCTTTACGTCAACAGCGGAACCGGGCTCGGTAAAAGCCATCTTACGCAGGCGGTAGCCCATCAGATTCTCTCAGAATCACCGATGAGCCGTCTGCAGTATGTAACGGCTCAACAGTTTTCACTGGAGATGGTCCGTGACATCAAAGCAAATACCATGGACAGATTTAAGAGGAAGTATCACGAAAATTGCGACATCCTCCTGGTTGAAGACGTTCATGCACTGGCGGGAAAAAAGAAAACCCAGGAAGAATTGAACGAACTCCTCGACTACCTGATAAAATCAGGGAAAAGGGTTATTTTGACCGCCAACAGCGGCCCCCGCGATCTGGCGGGTATCGATGGAGAGTTCCAATCGAGAATGGCCTCGGGTCTGATTGCCACAATCCAGGCCCCGGATCTTGCGACCAGACAAAGGATTGTAGGAAGCAAAGCCAATTTTCATCATTTGAATTTGTCCGAAGAGTTTATTGCGTTTCTTGCCCAACATATCAAAGGAGATGTGCGACAGCTAGAGTCTGCACTCCTTGCCATTCGGGGCAAGTCTCAACTTATGGGGCGATCAATCAATATGGATCTGCTGCAGGAGGTGGTAACTTCGGTAATTGGAGCCCCTAAAACATTGACGGCCGGGATGATAGTTGAATTTGTCGGCAGCCAGTTTCGGGTGAGTGTTCAGGATATGCAGTCCCGCTCGCGGAAAAAGGCTCTGACATTTCCTCGACAGGTCGCGATGTATCTCTGCCGAAAGCACACGCAGGAGACGCTTGCCGATATCGGCAAAGTCTTTAACCGGGATCACTCCACGGTCCTTCATTCCATCAAGGTTGTGACGGAACGTACTCTCCGGAACACCTCTGTAAATGAACAAGTGAAATTATTGAGCAGCAAAATACAGAAATTTTGAAAGCGTGGATGTCCTCCCTTCTTTCTCATCAGTTCAGACGGCGTCAGGTTCGAAGTTTTGGGCAATGAGCTAAATAATGGCACATGGAAATTGTACGGTTCATGACCTCATAATTGCCGAGTTGGACAAATAATATTTGAGTTGGTGTAAAGTCTCTCAATAGACGATGCCCTAGTGATAGGAAACCATCCCCCGAGAAAAAACTATCAATAGACACAATTTTGGTTTATGATAGGCTTACTATCACAACATTAAAAATCTATATGAGAGAAAAGAGGGGAGAATGATTGTCGGATACGCCAGGACATCAACTGTCGATCAGATCGCAGGTTTCGAGGCACAGATTGTCGAGCTTGAGACAGCCGGTTGCAAAAAGATTTTTCAGGAGCAGGTATCCTCCATCTCAGGTCGTCACCAATTGAAAGCCGCTTTGGAATTCGTTCGGGAAGATGACGTGCTTGTAGTCACGAAACTGGACCGACTTGCCAGGTCAGTCGCCGATCTTATGGAGATCATCCGGGCCCTTCAGGAGAAGTCCGTAGGATTGCGGATCTTGAATTTGGGTATGGATACCCAGACGCCGACCGGCAAACTCATGTTGACAGTCTTGGGAGGTGTTGCTCAATTTGAGCGGGAAATGATGTTGGAGCGACAAAGAGAAGGTGTTGCCAAGGCCAAGGCTGCGGGGAAGTATAAAGGGAGAAAACCGCTTCCGGATGATCTGCGTCAGGAAGTTGTTCGCCTTGCAGAAGAGAGAATGAAAAAAAAGGACATTGCCTGTAAGCTTAACATCGGAGAGGCAACGGTATATAGAATATTGGCTGTTGAAAAAGAAAGGGTATGATCTGTTGGTAAATTGGGTGTAATTGCAAATTTGGATGAAATCTGTCATGGAATTTCCCCTAATCTCAGGCACGGCAAGACCCGTGAGAGATATCCAATTTCCTATTTTAGGCCACCTGAAGCTCTAATAATTCTGGAAGTCTAAATTCAATCGAATCCTTCAAAACCTCCTCGGAAAAATCATACTCTCCTTAATAAATAATCGTAAATGTTGGTTATGAGTTCAGTTTTTATCCCGCCGTAGTTATACCGTATCAACGTATCAACCCCACCAGTGAAGATAAGTGATCAATCCGAGAAAGGCAGACCACCCAAGAAAACATATAAATTTAAGGTGTTGAGAAACAAAATCGGACTCAACTCTTTGAGCTTCAACCAACGTTGGATAATGGTTTAAAAACCAAAGCGCTATTATCCCTATTATCATTAAGAATGAAACCCATCCAAGGTATAACAAAAAATGATCAAAAATAGTTCTTGTCGCTGGAATATTCAATTTCATTTTGCCCTCATCTCTCGGTTATTTTGAATCAATCTATATACGTCCTTAGAGCCTCGCGACCACCACTATGTTGGGGCATGGCATTAACTATCCTTCTGATAGCGGCCTTATGTTTTGGCGTAGAGTTCACAAGTTCTTTTAATGACCGTTGGCACTCTTGGGCAATCTCAAAAGTTTCCTGGTATTTTTTTGTTTTAAAAAGCCGTGAAAATAAACCAAAGCCAATTAATTTCGTCGTTGCAATTTTCAT
>JBJKQT010000075.1:0-4022 GCA_046705065.1 Desulfocapsaceae bacterium | reverse complement strand
TCCCTTGCTGCTTCATTGTTTCTGATTCTAACAGCAAAGAAGGAAGAATCCGAGTGTCTCCAGTTTTTCGGTGATGCGTATCAAAAATATATGCTGGGAACCAAAAAGTTTATTCCGTTCATATTTTAAGGAAAAGAACCCGAAGACTGAAGCAGCCGCAAACGTTGCCAGAAAGATACCGATGCCGCTGGACCAAAAAGAACGGGAGGAACTTTTTGGCTACAAAGAACATATCTCTGCTGAGATGAAATACCCAACGTGTCCTTTGGCCGGATGTGTTAACGACATTACGGACATGGGCAATTTTCTTGTTGCCTCCTGCGGCTTTGAAACGGGGCCACCGCCTCCTATTCTCTTGCACTCTGCTCTAAAAGTGACAACGTGCTCTTGACTTTGTTCACATTTATGTTAACAATTTTCCATGCGAAAGATAAATTTCTACACCACAGAATCTGGCAATAAGCCAGTCCATGAATTCCTTGATCAGCTCAATGAAAAGCAGGTAAGCAAAGTCCTTTGGGTGTTAAAATTCATAAGAGAGCACGAAAAAATCCCCGGGCAATATTTCAAGAAACTGTCCAATGCCGATGAATTGTGGGAGGTGCGTGTAGTTCAAGGAAACAACATATTTCGTTTTCTTTGTTTTTTGACGGGAACAATCTCATAGTCGTAACTAATGGCTTTCAAAAAGAAAACACAGAAAACACCCAAGCAAGAAATCGCTTTGGCTATAAAGCGTAAAAAAGATTACCTGGCGAGGAAAAATGATGGATGATCTTGATAAATACATTAAGAATCGCAAGAGAAAAGATGCAGCATTTGCCGAAACCTTCGACAAGGGATACAAAGACTTCGCCATTGGAGCTTTACTAAAAATGGCTAGAGAAGAGGCGGGGCTGACGCAGGAACAGGTAGCGAGGAAGCTGAGAACGAAGAAATCTGCTATTTCTCGAATCGAAAATCATGCCGAAGATATTCGGTTGTCTACAATCGAACGATTCGCTGAAGCTGTGGGTCGAAAGCTTGAACTAAATATCGTTTAAATCAAATTTGACGAATGACTTTTGCCACACCCATAATCAGCTTAAAATCCAGCACACTAAACCTTGCCAGTGAAAACTATGTGACTCAATGGATTACCAAGAACTGCTGGGTAAATATAATCTCCTGCAATTCGAGAATAAACGATTAAAAGAGGAAAATCGGCGGTTAAGAATCAAACTCGGTGAATCGCCCCCGCCGATAGATGATGACGATCCTGATACCGGACCGGATCCTGATCCCGCCCTGGTCCCTCAACCATCCAGTATCACCTCATCCCCTTCAACCGTTACCTTCACATCGAATGTCACCTCAAAAATCGCACTCTTCAAGTCCCTCTTCAAGGGACGAGAGGATGTCTACGCTATACGATGGGAAAACTCTACATCAGGGAAATCCGGATACGCACCGGTTTGTTTGAATAGGAGAAAACCAGCCCTTTGTGGCAGACCTCGGATTTCCTGCTCGAAATGCAGCCATCGGAGCTACGCTGATCTGGATGAAGAGGTCCTCAAAAGCCATCTTCTTGGCAAAAATATTGTAGGTATCTATCCCTTACTCAAAGATGAAACCTGCTGGTTTCTGGCCATGGATTTTGATGATGACGGTTGGCTGGATGACGTCGCCATGGTCCGTACGGTCTGCAACAATTTTCAGATCCCTATCGCGGTCGAGCGCTCACGTTCAGGCAATGGTGGGCACGCGTGGTTTTTCTTTGAGCAGCCCGTATCCGCAAGTCTCGCCCGCAAATTCGGTTCCGTCCTCTTGACCACGGCCATGAACCAGCGGCATGAAATCCGGTTTCAATCCTACGACCGGCTGTTCCCCAGCCAGGAGACCATGCCCAAAGGCGGATTTGGCAATTTGATCGCTCTGCCTTTGCAGAAAACGGCCCGTGAAAACCAGAACAGCGAGTTTGTGGACGAGGCGTTCAACGCCTATCCGGATCAGTGGGCTTTTTTGGCCTCGATCCAGCGGCTGACGCAAAACCGGCTTTCCGGTCTCGTCGACCAGCTCTGCAAAGGCGGAGAACTCGGAGAATTGCGCATCGACCCGGAAGAATCAGTAAAACCCTGGGAGCACCATACCGTCAAACTGGAGCAAAGCGATTTTCCAAAACAAATCGAGATCACCAGTGCCAACATGGTGTATATCCCCAAAGGTGGATTTTCCCAGCGGGCGCTGAACCGCCTGAAACGTTTGGCCTCTTTCAAGAACCCTGTGTTTTATCGGCAACAGGCGATGCGCTTGTCGACCTTCGGGATTCCACGGATCATTTCCTGCGCAGATGAAACACCTGAGTATTTGTGCCTGCCCCGGGGATGTGAAGACGACCTTTTTGCTGAACTTACGCCTTTCGGTGTCACCATCCACGTGACGGATCACCGGAATGCAGGAAACCCTATAAAGATTGAATTTAATGGTGCATTACGAGACGAGCAACCCCAAGCCCTGGAACAGATGCTGGGACACGACACCGGTATCCTATCAGGAACCACGGCCTTCGGTAAGACCGTGGTGGCCATTAAACTGATCGCCGAACGGAAGGTCAACACACTGATTCTGGTAGATAAAACTACTCTCGTACGCCAATGGAGGGAAAAGCTGGAAGAATTCCTCATTATCCATGAATCGCTGCCGGAGAAGCAATCCTCAGAATCCAGAAAAAGAGGAAGAAAGAAAAAAACCGACCTCATCGGCCAACTTGGCGCCGGCAAGGACACCCTGAACGGAATCATCGATATCGCCATCATGCAATCCGTCAGCCGGCAAGGAACGGTCAAAGATTGCATACGGAATTACGGCATGATCATAGCCGATGAATGTCATCACGCCTCCGCTTTCACCTATGAGCAAATCCTGAAAACCACCGACGCCCGCTATATCTACGGGCTGACAGCCACTCCAACGCGGAAAGACGGTCATCATCCAATTCTCCATATGCATCTGGGCGCCATTAGATATCGGGACGATGCACGCAAGCAAGCGGAAAAAAGACCTTTTGAACATCATGTCATCCCCCGTTTCACCTCTTTGCGAAAGCCCATCGACCTCGGAGATGACGAAATCTCCATCCAGCAGTGGTACTCCCGTATCTGCGAGGATGAATTCCGGAACGACCAGATCGTAGAGGACGTGCTGCAATGCTACCGTGACGGCCGCAATAGTATGGTGCTCTCCCTGCGAACCGCCCATGTTGAGCGGCTAGCCGCGATAATACAACGGGAGGTCCCTGATGTAATCACGCTTACCGGTGCCCTTGGCGCCCGAGAGTCTAAAGAAGCCCTGAATCGCATACGTGAAACGCCGCAAAGCCAAAACCTGATCATCGTGGCAACCGGACCATTTATCGGGGAGGGATTTGACGAACCTCGCCTCGACACATTATTTCTGGCCATGCCGATCTCCTGGAAAGGAACCTTGCAGCAATACGCCGGCAGGCTGCACCGCCTGCTTGACCGGAAAAAGGAAGCCCGAATTTACGACTACGTAGATGTCCATGTCCAGATGCTGGAGAAGATGTATCAGAAACGGCTCAAAGGATACGCATCAATGGGATATACGACCAAAGGTGAAAATCTCTCATCCTCTCACCCGGAGATCATTTTTGATCAGGACAATTTTCTTCCCGTGTTCCGCAATGACATTCTCTGCGCGCAGAAGGAAATCCTGATCGTCAGCCCTTTCTTGAGCAAGCGTCGTACGGCCCAGATGATCGAAGATCTCATGCCGGCTGTTGCCAAAAAGGTCGCGGTCAACGTGATCACCCGGCCATCAACCGATTTCAATTCAAGGAACCAGGCGCCTTTCAAAAACGCACTGGCTCTCTTCGACGGCACAAGCATCAAGGTCGCGCATCAATCAAACATCCATCAGAAGTTTGCCGTCATGGATCGGAAAATCGTCTGGTACGGTAGCGTCAACCTGCTCAGTTTCGGCAGCGCACGGGAAAGCCTCATGCGTATTGAAAGCGGGAATAT
>JBJKQT010000074.1:0-25715 GCA_046705065.1 Desulfocapsaceae bacterium | reverse complement strand
GGTACTACCGCTCTGATGGTTGCTTCCCTGGAAGGTTATAAGGATGTTGTGAACCTGCTGCTGTCCAACGGAGCCCAGGTCAATGCCAGAAATAAGGACGGTGAGACCGCTTTGTATTTTGCCGCGCATTACGGTCACAAAGATGTCGTGGAATTACTGATTGCCAAAGGTGCCGATGTCAACGTCAAGGACAATGCCGGCTTTACCCCTTTCGTAGCGGCGACGCTGGCAGGCCATACTGATATCGCAGATCTGTTGGTGGCACATGGCGCCAATGAATGAGCGTCTTTCCAGAAAAAGTGAGCATATTAACTTTGTTTTTCGGGCAACAGCGCGGTTTCTTTCCGCGTCAATTGAGAAGGATCTTCTGAGGCTCTAAGGATTTATAATGATTTAAAAAAACATCGAAAATAACAGGTCTGTTGGTTACACCTCTTGATGTACTGAAAAGAATGCCGCAACCTTTCAATCGGCAGTGCCTAATAAAACTCCGCGCCCATTCTCTCAAGGTACATTTATCTAAGGCTTCCAGCGCAGACATCGCCTTCCGAGGCTGGTATGAGCCATTTTCTAATCGTTTCGATTCTCTCTTGCGTCATCAGGTTCAATACCAGGCAGCGGCACATGGCGTGCGAGGTTCCATAGCTGGCTGGAGCTTGGGGGTAAAGCGCCTCCAAGTGGGCATCGCGATAGGCGAGCCAAGCTGTCTGGGCCTTATTGAAGGCAGCGATAAATCTCGTGTTTCCTCGGTGGTTTTTCAGGATAGTTTGCCTCAGTTGCTCCATCTCGCCACTGGTTTTTTTCAGTTCATTACAGGCTTGAGCAGTGATCGTTGCCTGTGTGGTTGCCTCCGCGGGAAAAACCGGGACATACGATAAGATTGCCAGGCATACCAGCATAACCCAAAATCTGTACATTGCTCCACCTTCCTAAATTTGCCCTAGCCAGAGCTTAATCTCATTCTCTCTGCGGTTGACCAGACCATCGATTACTTTACCGTCGGCATGAACCCATCGCCGCAATTGATCGGGAACTCCAGCATAATTTTCCTGATTGAGTGTCTTGAGAAGCGTGCTGTCGGCAAAGGCTTGAATTCCGGTATTGAAGGTGAAAGATACAAGCGCATCGAACTGGTTCTGGTCCAATCTCACTTTCACTCTGGAATTCACTGCATTTTCCGCCGGTTGAAGATCCTGGTCTAGAAGGGAGAGTATCTGTTCTTCGTCAAGACCATTGGCGAATGCAACCGAAACGCCGTGAATAATGATCCGGCCTGAAGCCATTTCCTCCTCGGTTATGAGATGACCGACACCGATAGTCGGTAGTCCTGCTGCATCTTTGTAGAGCAACTGCTTAGAACCTTCCCATTGCTTTATTAGACGAGTTCCTTTTTCGCTGATCTGCATACGAAGTACCTCCTTCTTCTGAAAAAATTTTCCCATAAAATTATTTGATTACCAAAAAACTCAGCCATTAATCCGGGGCTGGGCCCACCTGCCTCACGGAACGCCATAAACCCATCCTTGGGGGCTTGACTGTGGCCGTCCTGGCCACAGACACCCGTGAAACAGGTGGACCCAGCCCCTTCTGACTAATATGGCTGAGATTCATTGGTAATCACATAAAATTATTACCAAGTCTCCAGGAATTCGGCACTTAAGGGTCAAAATGCTATCTAGCGTCACAGTGCCGGTTTTGTCCAGGAGGATGGCATGGGATTTGGCTGAGGTGCTCCATGGTTTAAGTCCGCATTTTTTCCAGATTGACACAGTGGTCATGAGAAATGCGGGTTAGGGAAGAGCCAAGGGAAACCAGTGCCTTTTCCATTTGCATGTTTTTCTTTTTACTTTTCCATCTCCTGTCTTACTATTGTCATCAGTTTGAGTTGATCTCTGGTTTGAATGCATTTTTTTTGCCAGGCAAAGAGATTTTTTTTTGATTTTGTAACCAATTGAATGAAGGGCTGATAATTGACTTGGCCGAGAAATATTTTTTCAAAAGTAAGTTCTGATTTTCGGAATGGAGCCTGAAAGGCGGAAAAATGAGCCTGCCAAACTCGAAAGCTTTGCCGGCGTACCTCAATTCCAGAGAATCATGACCAGAGGAGGGCAGGGGACGATTTGGGCATCTCGCTGCACTTTTCAAAAGACACCAGGGTCATGCATACTGAGAGGTGAAAAGCATTTTTAGAAAGATCCATTTCGTGAATGCAAGGCCCAGTGATGCCTTCCATTTCTCCGAAACGTGTCATATCCTGCAACTATGAAATCATCTTCCGCTCTCACGGCCTTTCACCCACTGATCCGCTCCTGGTTTCTGGAGCGTCTCGGTGAACCCACCGATATACAGGAGAGATCCTGGCGCTCGATAAGCGCGGAGCGGCACGTGCTGCTCACCGCACCAACCGGCAGCGGCAAGACGCTGGCCGCCTTTCTCTGGGCGATCAATCAGCTGGCCACCGGCGCCTGGCCGTGCGGGGCTGTCCGCGTAGTGTATGTCTCGCCGATGAAGGCGCTCAATAATGATGTCCGCTGTAATCTGGAAGAGCCGCTTGTCGAGCTTCGAAACTATTTTCACGCGGCCGGAGAGCCCTTTCCCGAGATCCGGGTGCAGAGCCGCAGCGGCGACACAAGCGGTGCGGAGAGGCAGCGGATGTATAGAAAGCCTCCCGAGATCTTCATCACTACCCCGGAAAGTTTAAATATCCTGATCACATCCCAAACCGGTCGGGCTCTTCTGAGAGGTGTTGCCGCCGTCATTCTCGACGAGATCCATGCGGTGCTGCCGGACAAGCGGGGCACCCATTTGATCACCGCCGTTGACCGAATCGCCCGCCTGTCCGGAGAATTCCAACGTATTGCGCTTTCGGCAACGGTTAAGCCCCTGCAGACGGTGGCCGACTTTATCGGCGGATTTATTCTTCATCCGGACGGCAGCCATGAAAAACGGCAGGTGGATATAATCCATTCAACCATGGAAAAACAGATGTCGCTCACCGTCACCCTGCCTGATGATGCCGTGGAGAATATCACCGACGCCACGTGGTGGCCCTCGATGGTCCGGACTTTTAAGGAGATCATCGCCGGAAACAGGGCCACTCTGTTTTTTACCAACTCACGGAGGCATGCGGAAAAGATTGCCCGATTGATCAATGAAAACGAGGAGCAGGATCTGGCGTATCCGCACCACGGCTCTCTCGCCAAGGAGCTCCGCCTTGCCGTGGAACAGAAATTGAAGAATGGAGAATTGCGGGCAATCGTCGCCACAAATTCCCTGGAGTTGGGCATTGACATCGGCGAACTCGATCAGGTGGTATTGATTCAGGCGCCCTTTTCCGTTGCCCATGCAGTGCAAAGGATCGGCCGGTCCGGCCACAGGGTGGGGGAGAAAAGTCATGGTCTGCTTTTTCCGCTGCACGGCAAGGACTTCATCCAGGCCGCCGTGCTGGCGCGGGCGGTGCGGGATAAGGATATCGAATCAGTGCACCCGGCGGACAATCCGCTGGATGTTCTGGCCCAGGTGATTCTGGCCATGACGGTTGCCGAAAAATGGCCTGTCGATGAGCTCTATCAAACCATTCGGGCCAGCTTCCCTTACCGTAACCTCAGCCGGCGGCAGTTCGATACGGTGCTGGAGATGCTGGCCGGCCGCTATGCCGATACCAGGATTCGCGAGTTGCGCGGCCGGATCCATTACGACCGTCTGGAAGGAACCGTCTGGGCCAAGGACGGCACGGCATATCTTCTCTACACCTCGGGCGGCACCATCCCGGACCGCGGCAGCTATGTCCTTCGCCATCAGGAAACCAAGGCTAAGCTCGGCGAGCTTGATGAGGAGTTCGTCTGGGAGCGGCGGCTGGGCGAAACCTTTGCTCTTGGTGCACAGGTCTGGAGGATCCAGAGAATCAGCCACAGCGACGTTGAAGTGGTGCCGGTTTCCGGCAGCCACAATATTATCCCGTTCTGGAAGGCGGAAGCCATGCACCGCGACTTTCATCTCTCGGTGAAGATCGGGCTGTTTCTGGAGAAGTGCAACGAGCAACTTGACGACCCGACACTTGTGGACCGGCTGACGGCAGGCTGGGATATGGATCAAAGCGCCGCCGACTACTTGCGATCCTACCTCCGGCTGCAGCGGCAGACCAGTGGCGCCGACCTGCCTCACCGTCACCATCTGCTCATCGAACATTACGACGACCCCTTAAACCGAAGCGACGCCAAGCAGGTCATCCTCCACACGCTTTGGGGAGGCCGGCTCAACCAGCCCTTTTCCCTGGCCCTGTCTGCGGCATGGCAGGAGAGGCACGGTTATTCCCTCCAGGTCTTTGCCGACAACGATTGCGTCCTGCTGATGCTGCCCCATGCCTTTGAACCGGCTGATGTCTTAGGGCTGGTTACCTCGGATAATCTGGAACGGCTTCTCAGGAAGAAACTCGAAGAGTCAGGTTATTTCGGCGCCCATTTTCGGGAAAGCTGCGGCCGGGCCCTGCTGTTGCCAAAAAGTTCGAGCAGGCGACGGATGCCACTCTGGCTCAACCGGCTTCGTTCGAAAAAGCTGTTCGATGCGGTGCTTGGATATGAGGATTTTCCCATCCTGCTCGAAACCTGGCGCGAGTGTTTCCATGATGATTTCGATATGGAGAGCCTGCGCATGATTCTGGACGAGCTGGAATCGGGAACAATTGCGGTGTCCGAGGTCGTGACCCATCAGCCTTCACCCTTTGCCGACGGGGTGATATGGCGGCAGACCAATAAATATATGTACGAAGACGACACTCCGGAAGGCGGCAAGCATTCGCACCTGCGCGACGGCCTGATCCGGGATCTGGTTTTTGCCTCCCATCTCCGCCCCAGGCTTGAACCTGAGTTGATAGCGCGTTTCCTGGGCAAGATCCAGCGGACCCAGGAGGGCTATGCCCCTCTGCAGGGACAGGACCTTATCGAGGCCGTGGAAGACAGGCTGCTGTTGAGCATGGATGAATGGCAGATGCTCCTGCTGGCAACGGTTCGCGACAGCGGGCTCGCCGAAGACGAGGTGCTTCGGGCGGTGGAGGCGCGGCTGGTGTTCGTTCGTCTGCCGAATGCCGTGGGACCGCTTTGCTGTGCCATTACCCGATTACCACTGATCGCCTGTGCTTTGGACTTGCCGGAAGGTGAAATGGGTGCCACTTTGCTTAACGGCCGGCCCGTCCCGCGGACTTTGTTGGATCGTGCAGTTGAGATGTATCGGGAAACGCAGGCCGACACGCTAGCCGATCCGGTAACGCTGCTCGCCATCCTGCTGTCTACCCGCGGTCCGGTGACGCTGCGGTCGCTTCAGCATGTGTTTGGATTTGAGAGATCGCTACTGGAGATGGCGCTGGAACAGCTTGTCGAAACGGAGCAGGTCGTGGTCGATACCTTCACCATCGCAAGTCAAGAGCCGGAGATCTGCGATGTTGCCAATCTGGAGATTCTTCTCCGGATGCTCCGCCGCTCCCGTCAAGCTGTGTTCGAACCATTGAACTGCTCGTTTTTGCCGCTCTTTCTGGCCGCCCATCAGGGACTGACGGATGATGACGATTCGTTTCCCGCCCTGCAGCGGGCGCTTGATACGCTTTTCGGTTACCCTGCCACCTGCAACGCCTGGGAAGAGTATATCCTGCCGTCGAGAGTCAAGCCTTATCATCAGAGCCATCTGGACAGTCTGCTGCAATCCTCAGGTCTGATCTGGTTTGGCTGCGGGACAAAGAAAAGTTCTTTCGCCTTCGCCGAGGATCTTGAACTTTTCATCGATGCCCAGCTATCGGACGATGAGGCCGAGACCCTGGTGCAGAGGCTTTTTCCCGATAGGAAGGGCAAGTACACCTTTTTCGATATCCTTTCTGCCAGCGGTCTGGACAGCGGCACACTGTCGGAGGAATTGTGGCGTCTCGTCTGGCAGGGAGTTATCGGCAACGATTCATATGCCGTCCTGCGCAAAGGAATCGAAAACGACTTCAAGCCCTGGCGGGTCGGAGGAGAACATGGAATACATGGACGGCGACGTGGTGTGTCCCGCTGGGAGGCCTCCAGGCCGCTTGCCGGACCGTTCTTTCTCTTGTCTCCCCCTGTGGCCTCGAATGAGACCGGCAGGCTCGATCAGCAGGAGTTGACCAAAGACCGGATTCGCCAGCTCTTGACCCGCTACGGTCTAATCTTCCGCGATCTGCTGGCGAAAGAAATGCCGGGACTGCAATGGAAAAACATCTACAAAGCCTTGAGGCTTATGGAACTTTCCGGCGAGATATTGACCGGTTACTTTTTCACAGGAATTGACGGGCAGCAGTTTATCTCGACAGAGGCTTTTCGAATGTTGCAAAAGGGGCTTAACGAAGAGGCTATTTTTTGGTTCAACGCCTGCGACCCGGCCTCGCTCTGCGGCATCGGCCCGGAGTCGCTGCGGTGCGGACTTCCGGCCAGGCTGTCCTCAACCTATATGGTCTATCACGGTGCAAAACTCACCGTGCTCTTGAAGAAAAACGGGCAGGAGTTAGAGTTTTTCGTACCCGCTGACCATCCTCTGATTTCGCGTTATCTGGATGTCTGCAAGGTTCTGCTTACCCGGCAGTTCAACCCGCTGAAGATGATTGCCGTCGAAAACATCAATGGTCTGCCCCCGGGCCGATCGGACTATCTGCAGGCCCTCAAGGATTTCGGTTTCAGGGTATCGCATAAGGGGCTTGAACTAAGAAAAAGCATCTGAAAGGAATTCTTTTGAGACAATTTGAGGCAATGTTGACGGCTAAGTACTATGCATGAAAATTTGCAAGAATGATTCATTTTCAAAACAGCCAGTAAATGGAAGTGTGATTTCAGAGGCCGTTTCTAGAAACACTTTGAAGGAAAAACTGAAAAGCCTGTAGAATCTTCTCATGTTGCCAAGGGTTCTGAAGGGGATCAACTTCCGGAGACGCCGGGGCCTTTCAGGCTGCTGGTGCCGGCCGGGCCGGGAATAACCTGGATTCGGGTGGCTATGCGTTCCTGAAGTATGGGAACATGAGAGATGATTCCGATGATCTTGCCATCTTGTTGCAGGCCGGCCAAGGTTTCAAGTGCTGTCTCCAGCGCGTCTTCGTCAAGGGTTCCGAAGCCTTCGTCGAGAAAGAGCGAATCAACCCGGACATTGGTGCCGGCCATCCCGGCGAGACCCAAGGCCAGAGAGAGGCTTATAATAAAACTTTCCCCGCCGGAAAGGTTCTTTGTGGAACGTACTTCTCCTGCCTGGTAGGTGTCTATCACGTTCAATTCCAGCGGCTGAACGGTGTCGCGGACAAGAATATAGCGGTCGGTCATTTTCCGCAGGTTGCGATTTGCCTGGGAGATCAGTATATCAAACGTTATTCCCTGGGCGAAGTTGCGAAATTTCTTTCCGTCGCTGGAACCTATAAGATCATGGAGCGTCTGCCAGCGTCGGGTTTCATTCTGCTGTCGCTGCAGCGTTTTCAGTTGATCATGCTGCCTTCTGCGTTGCTCATCATTGTCCTGTAGTCTTCCTTGGAGTCTGCCGATTTGCTGTTGAAGGGTTTGGAGATCTCCTGCTTTTTCTTCTATCAGCTTTTTCAAGTCGTCAGGTTTAAGGACAGTCAGCCGTTTCTCGCTCTCCAAGGCCAAGGTTTTTTTTCTGCTTACGAGCAAAGCCGAGAGTTCCGCTTCTTTTTTGTTGAGCTCATCGAAAAAAGCTGTCATCTCATTCATCCGCTCTTCACTGAGCTTGGCGTTCCTGAAATCGCTTTCGTCCGTAAACCCTTTGTCTGAAATAGCTGCTGAAAAATCCTTTTCCTGCTGCTCCAGTTGTTCTGTTCTCATTAAAAAAGACCGGTCCAAGGTCTGTTTGCGTTCCGTAAGCACTGCCTTTTTCGTTTGCATCCCGTTGATCTGTTGATCTGCGGCAGCCAAATCGAGTCTGGCCTTTTCGAGATCGTCCGTCGCTTTTTTTTCTTCTTTTTCAGGACTTTTATCCTGGTAAAGATCGTAGCGGGCCTTGGCAAGGGCCGTCAAACGCTCTTGGGCTAGCTGGATCTGTTCGTCGAGTTTTTTCCTTTCTGCCGCCTGTTCTTCGCCGATGGTTTTTATGCGTTCCAATTCGATTCGCAGGTTTTGGATTTCCGAGTGAATCCGCTGCTCATGTTCCCTCTGCTCTTTCCATTTGAGCTGTCGGCGGCGTAACTCCTCGAGAGTTTTATCAAGTGAATCGACGTCTAGTGATGTGACACCATAGGCGGCCAGCCTCACGGTCGCGTTTTCCACACTTTTTTGAAATTCCCTTTCAGCCTGACCGATTTGTTCTTTCAGTCTGAGGATATTCTCTGAAATACTGGATTCGGCATGGGCGGCTTTTTGCAGTTCCTGAGAAGAGTTATGTACGATATCTTTTTGTCGTTCTTCGTCTTTTTTTACCTCTTCGACCAGATTGAGTTTTGCGTCTATTTTTTTCAGGAGCTCTTTTCCTTGCCGGCGGATGATATCCAAACGGACAAACTCGGTTCCGATATCGTCCGGCTGCATGGTCAGGGTTTTCGCCAGTTCTGCATTCTCCTGCTCGTCTTGATGTAATCGAAACACAACCTTCTCTCGGGCCTTGTCTGTTTGATCGAGTTTAGTTTGGGCCGCCGCCTCATGTGCCTTGAGTTCCGAGGCATCGCTCTGCAGGGTTTCAAGGAGGTGCTGCAGTTTTTGCAACTCAAGTTCAGCCTCATCGTCAATGAGGGGAGAGCCGCTACAGTATGGGTGCTCGACGGCACCGCAGAGCGGACAAGGACTGCCGTCTTTGAGTCGGTTTCTTTCCTCATCAAGGCTTCTTATCCGGTCAGCCAGTAAAACCACTTGACGCTGCTTTTCGACCACTAGCTGCTGCAGGTCGATTTTTTCCCTAAGTTCTATACGCTTGCGGTTGGTTCCTGCCATGTCGGCTGTGGTTTCCCGGTACTGCTTATCAAGTTCACAAAGCTCCGCCTTGTGCGATATGATTTGTTTTTTGAGCCTGTCCATCCTCTCCAGGGTATGACAGCGTTGGGCAAGCTCTTCCTGCTTTTCCCGAAGCTCGGCCGGGTCCCGCCCTGCCAAAAGATCGGCCAGCTCTTTTTGAGCAGCATTCAGGCGATGCAGGGTTTTTGTATGGATTTCCGACTGTTGATCATGAAATATTTGCCTCTCATCAAGGGCTTGTTTTGCTTTTTGTGACGCCGTTTGAGCCTCAATCAATTCTTCCTGCAAGGATTTTATCTTTTCGACACTAACTCGTACATTCTTGCCGAGATCCAATAAGGCGGTCATCTCTTCTAAAAGGCCTGCATCTTGCCGGTTTTTCGTGAAGTAGGTTTCAATTGAGACAAGGTCCTGATTTTTGGCATCAATATCAGTCTGTCGAGTTTGTAGAACTTTCTCTTGCGTTAATTTTTGTTCTTCAGCGGCAACGCATTCTTTTTGCAAGGTTTTCTGCTGATCTGCCGCTTCTTTGAGTTTGACATCCAATTCCCGAACCTGGCGACAAAGCGCGGTTTCCCTTTCCCAGACTGATCGGGCGGTTGTTAGCAAAATCTGCTTCTGCTCGCGGCCGTTACGCGCCTTTTCAAAACGAATTGCAAGCTCCTCAAGCTCTTTTTTGTTTATTGCCCTCTCGTCGCCGTCATTTTTTAACAAGTTGCGCAACTCACAGAGGCGTAGGTATGATCCGTCCAAAACATGGGCTGTCTTAGCCCGGGCAAGAATAATCTTTTTCGGTTCTGCATCATGCCGGGACTCACAGACGCGATCCATTTGAGCCTGGAGGTTTTTGATTTCGCCTGAAAGCGCCTCAAGCCCCATCAACCAGTTGAGAGACGTTTGTCCTGTCTCCAACTCTTTGCGAGTTGTATCCGTAATGCTGTGTTTTTGACTAAGCTCTTCCCGCAGATAAGCCTCCTCTTCATCGGACAGCAGGGTGATTGAGCCAAACTCGGCTTCCAGCAGGGCAAGCTTCTGCTGCTCCTCGTTTCTTCTCTGGTGCACCTACTCCGAGATACGGCTGTAGATTTCGGTGCCTGTGATCTGCTCCAGAATCGGAGCGCGTTCATCGGTTGATGCTTTTAGAAACGCCGCAAAATCTCCTTGGGCAAGGAGCACCGAACGAGTGAACTGGTGGAAATCCATACCGCAAACTTCCTCCACCATTCTCGAAACGTCCTTGATTTTGTTCTCAAGGACCTTCCCCGTTTGCCCGTCAACAATTTCATGCCGTGGTTGTTGCAGTTTTCCAGATGGTTTTTCTCTGGCCCTGCGTTGGCTCCAATGGCAGCGGAAACGGCCTTTTCTGGTCTCAAAATCGATTTCCGCAAAGCAGACACCGGTATGTCGGCTCATAACCTCATTGGTGGACTCTGAGATTCGGTCAAGCCTCGGAGTCCGGCCGTAAAGGGCAAGGCAGACGGCATCAAGCAAGGTCGTTTTACCGGAGCCGGTGGGGCCGGTTATGGCGAAAATGCCCCCTGAGGTATATTCTGCATTGGAAAAATCGATAGCCCATTCCCCGGCAAGTGAGTTTAGATTTTTGAAGCGGATTTGCAGAATTTTCATGGGGTATCCGCTTCCTTCGCGGTTTCTTCAAGGGATTGAACCGCTTCGGCAAAGAGTAGTTGTAAGTCCTTTCGTTGCTCCAATGGGACCTGATGGGCATCCAAACACCGTTCGAAGACCTGGTATGGGCTCAGTTCGGTGAGTGTCTCACTTGCGTTTTCCTGACTCAGAGCTTGGTTTATGATTCTGTTGTTTACGGTGCGCAGGATACGGACCTTGGAGTCGGCTACGGCTTCATGCACACGAGGCTGCAAATCGGTCACAACTTCGTTGCCTTCGTAGATGATCTCGACCAAGGTTTCGTTCCCCTCTGCCACCAGGGCGGAAAGTCTCGTAAAGATTGCCGGCACATCTCCCTGTATACTTTCAAGATGCAGAAAGCCTGGGACGGGCAGACTGGTCACCGTCGGCAGCGCACCCTGGAAGGTTACGATCTGCACGCTTTTGGTCTGACTCGCCTCTGAAAATCCCATGGGCATGGGGGATCCCGAATATCGCTTTGTCTCTTCACCCCCGACTTTCTGCGGGAGATGAAGGTGCCCCAATGCCAGATAATCGATGCATTTCGGAAAGGTATCGGCAGCCACCTGGGCGAGGTTGCCGACATAAAGATCCCGAATGCCGTCGCTTCCCGTTGTAACCGCGCCGCCGGCAAAGAGATGTCCCATGGCCACGATGGGAACATCGGCTCCTGCCTCTTTTTTGCAGGAGAGAGCGAGCATGCCCACCTGCCGGTAGTGATCCGCGATGCCGGCGATGAGTTTTCGCCCCTTGTCCTCGATGCTCTCTCCGACTTCAACCTCTCTAATATCGCGGTCGCGCAGGAATGGGACGGCGCAGACGATCATCTCCGCGTTTCCTCCGCGGTCGCGAAGAACCAGGACTTCGTCGGCTGGGTTTTCTGTTATGTTGCCGATGATATGGACATCCAAAAAACGCAAAATTTCTCTGGGAGCATTTAAAACGGAAGGGGAATCGTGGTTGCCGCCTATGATGACAACATGGCGACAGGCGGATTCAGCGACCCGGCAGAGAAAGGTGTAATAGAGTTCCAGTGATCTGTTGCTTGGGGTGCCGGTATCGAAGACGTCGCCTGCGACCAGAAGTACGTCGATCTTTTCGTTATCGATCGTTGTTGCCAACCAGTCCAGAAACGCTCGATATTCCTCGGTGGATTTTCGGCCATAGAGGCTGTGCCCGATATGCCAATCAGACGTGTGGAGTACTTTGACGAACATCCGTCTTTTATACAGGTTCTTTATTAATATTACAAAAAGTTCTTAGAAGGATTGTCCTTAAGTACTGTCGTGTGCCAGGCGCTGTCGTTTAACCGTAAACCAGTTGGCCGCCTTCATAGCCCAGCCCGGTTGCACAGAGTAGACAGAGCGTATAGACAATGAAGAGATGGCGTGGAGACGCACCCCTGTTGCGGATAATTACAGCATAGATAAGAAGGATTGTCAGGATGGTGGCAAGGATCATCTTGATTTTTATTTGGGGCAGGAATTCACCGTTGAATCTGTATTGCCAGTCCATGATTCCAGCCGTGATCACAAAAGGAATGGAAACCAGGGCAAGCACGGAACAATGATAGGCAGTCCTGGGGAACTGACTGTTTTTCCATATCAGACCGAGAAAAGAGAAGATGAACATGCCTATGATCATTCCCATGGGAATATGAACAAGTATCGGATGGAGGGGATGGTCGAAACCTAACTTTTCAAGAGCACCATAGATGCTTGCTATCATCGCAACCTCCCTGGAGAGAAGTGATTGTATACGTACGGCCTTCGATAGTTTATGCTAATAGTAATCATTACTTTCAGGTGGCACAATAATCTTTGAAAGAAGCAGGAAGGTAAAGAAGCTTTTCCTCGTTAGAAAGACGTGTATAACTTACCTGATTGCAGTCCGGTTTGGATACGAATTTTGGAACTGCTTTTCCAAAATCCGAAGGATCTGGTCGCGGCTATTTGTTTTCTGGTTCAGCATAATGGAAAAGGGTACCGTGCGACCATGGTCGCCAAGATAGCCACCGTAGCAATAGACTCCTTTTAATGTCCCGGATTTCAGGAGGAGGTCGTGTTTTATCGGGAGCAGATCGGCGAAGGGAGAAAATTTCTTCAGGATGTTTATCATCATCCGTGGAGTAATTCTGTTTTTTCTTGAGAGGCCGGAGCCCTCCACCATAACGAGGGTTCCCGGAGATGGACGGAATGTATGAGCGATAAATTCATTCAGCGCATTTTGCGCTTTAGTCCAGGTGGCGGGAAAGCCGAAACGCTTGACCCCGCAGGCTAGAAACAACTCGTTTGCTATAAAATTATTAGAAAATTCAAGACAATCGCTTATGATACTTTTGAGCGTATCCGATGTATGAATAAGAAGAAGAGATGCCTTATCCGGAACCGATCCGGAATATTGGTCGTTCCGGATCCGGATCCCTTGTTGCCTGAGAATGGCTACGAACAATTCCTGCGTGTAGAGCAACTCATTGGAAAGATTGCTTTGCGCTGGAAAGGCGCCGACATTGACCCTATACAACCCAGGGGTGAACATTTTACCGATGATTTGCATCATCGGTAATGCAGGAGTCTGCTCTTCTCCCGAATCGACGCGCCCGTCAGTATGTACTCGAATGGGCAAGGCATTGAAGTTGACCGCCAAAGGGCCGATTTCGGCGTCATAGGGCCTGTCGGAATGGTCCGACCCATCGACTCCGTGTTCCAGAGAGAAAGCAGAAGTGTCTAAGATAACGGAGTTTATCTGTCGAACTCCATGACCGGCAAGCTCTTTTGCGACCTCGGCAACCTCTTCAGAGGTGAGCATGGGGTCACCAAAGCCTTTGATGATGAGATTGTTTTGCCGGTCGAGATACAATTTCGTTTGAAAACGATAGTCCGGTCCAAGGATGTTCAACGCTGCAAGACAGGTGACCAGTTTGATGGTCGAGGCGGGGATGAAGGCCGTATCCGCATTGAGCCCCTCGATGACTCCCTGTTTCGTCTGAACGGCATATCCGCCGTTTTCAATATACGGGTCAATGGAAACAGCGGATATTTCCGTCGCTTCGGCCTGATGGAGAACGAGCGGCATCAATGCCTGCAGGACCGCGGCCAAAAGCACAAGAAGGGCGAAAGGGCAGGCACCGGTCATCTTGCCCCTCTGATCGGGGAGCAATGATGACCGGCAATTTTTCCGGTTCTTAAATTTCAGGCAGATTGGCCATGGATTTGGCGATTTCTTCCTCTGGATATTCGTAGTCATGCAGTTCACCGGCATAGAACTTGTCGTAGGAACCCATATCGATCAGCCCATGCCCTGAGAAATTAAAGAGGATGGTCTTCGGTTCATTCAGATCACGCGTCGCCTCAATAATCGCTCCACGGATCGCATGGCAGGTTTCCGGTGCCGGTATGATGCCCTCTGTTTTGGCGAACAGAACCCCAGCCTGGAAGCATTCCAACTGGTGGAGTTTGAACGGTTCTATAATGTTTTCTCTGACCAGCGCAGAAACAATGGGAGCCATGCCGTGATATCTCAGCCCGCCTGCATGGATGCCCGGAGGAATAAAATCGTGTCCCAGGGTATACATATAAAGAAGTGGTGTGGTCTTGGCCACATCGCCGAAATCGTAGGCCAGCCTGCCCATGGTAAGAGATGGGCACGAGGCAGGTTCGACGCCGACGAATCGGATCTTTTTGCCGTCCAGGTAATCGGGAAGATAAGGGACGGCAAGACCTGCAAAATTGGAACCGCCGCCGCAGCAGCCTATAATTATGTCGGGATAATCGCCGGCGATTTCCATCTGCTTTTTCGCTTCAAGACCGATGATGGATTGGTGCAGGATGACATGATTGAGAACCGAACCCAGGGCGTACTTTGTATCCTCTCTGCCGGATGCGTCCTCCAGGGCCTCGGATATCGCAATTCCCAAGGAACCCGGTGTATCGGGATGTTCCGCCAGAATCCTGCGGCCGGTATTGGTGTCTTGGCTCGGGCTGGCAACAATTTGAGCGCCGTACGTATTCATCATCGATTTGCGGTACGGCTTTTGGTCGAATGAGACTCTGACCATGTACACCTTGCACTCGATGCCGAATTTGCTGGTGGCAAACGACAACGCGCTGCCCCATTGTCCGGCCCCGGTCTCGGTGGTCAGACGTTTGACCCCTTCTTTCATATTGTAATAGGCTTGGGGAACAGCGCTGTTGGGTTTATGTGAACCCACTGGAGAGACCCCTTCGTTTTTAAAATAGATCTTCGCCTTCGTGCCCAAAGCCTTCTCCAAATTGAAGGCACGGACAAGGGGAGAGGGGCGCCAGATTTTCAAAACCTCCTGAACCTCTTCGGGAATATCGATGAAACGCTTGTCTGACATCTCCTGTTCAAGAAGCCCCATGGGGAAGACGGGAGCAAGCTTTTCAGGGCCCATGGGTTGTTTTGTGACCGGATCCAAAGGAGGAAGGAGTCCGCCGGGAATATCGGGGGTGACATTATACCATTGGGTCGGCATTTCATCGTCGCGAAGTACAATCTTTTTTATCATGGTCTCTCCTTGAATGAATATGTAGGGATGCAAGGGAAAATTTCAAGCCTGAACGCCC
Source organism: Desulfocapsaceae bacterium (assembly GCA_046705065.1). Lineage (GTDB taxonomy): Bacteria > Desulfobacterota > Desulfobulbia > Desulfobulbales > Desulfocapsaceae > CAWGGS01. The sequence continues at coordinate 10,537 of JBJKQT010000074.1, read as the reverse complement.
GCTCGGCAAGCCTTTTTCTATCTACCATATTCCGTCCGTCTTTACCAGGCGTTTACGCTTTTCAGATCGGATCCCAATGGGTTTTTATAATGTCTGCCGAAAGAATGAGCGCCTCGCCCAGATCGAGTATCTGCTGCAGTGCTTCTTGAATCTTGATTCCCGGAACTCCGGCTCGATTGATTGTTTTTAAGATGATCGTGTCCTCGTCTTCGACCATGATGTCGGTCACCAGGGGGCGTAAATCGATCTCGGATTTTTTGCCTTTGCGCTCTCGGGTGACCGGGAAATGCACGGATTTTTGAAAATTCCGGATTTGCCGGTGGTTTTCAGCAGTCAACGCTGCAGGTAGAACAACACGGTATGTGTTTACTACATCTTGTGGAATTCGGCCGGAGTGAAGTTCGACGGTCTTGATATGGATGCCATCCGGCAGACTTGCATCAAGAAGGGCAGCAGTTTTTTCAGGATCTGCCAGGGGTGAGGGCAGGTCCATTACGAAATATTCGGCAAGGCTTTCCATCCCCACCGGCAGTGCCGGACCAAAAGATACCTTGGGCGAGGGGTTGAAACCCTGTGAAAAATTGGTTTGAATCCGAGCGCGGCGCAATCCACGGAAGATCAACTGCAAAATCTCCAGGTGTCCGAGATAACAGATGTTCCCTGTGCGCTCATATGTGACCAGGTATTTGAAATGTTGCTCGTTATCGGTTCGTATTTCAGCTGCAACGGTCGTCGATGTCGCAGGGGCGGCCTCCTTTTTTATATTGCGGACGATGGGTTTTATTGCTCGGAAGTCGCAGATGCCGCATTTTTGGCAACCGTGATATCGACAGTCCGGCGTATAAATCAGCGCCTGAGCTTTTTCAAGCTCGTCTTTCAAAAACTCGCTGTCCACTCCGCTTTGCAGATGTTGCCATGGCAGTATCTCGGAAAAGTCCCTTCGACGCAGGTACTCGTCAAGGTCCAGCCCGCATTGCTTAGCTGCCTGCCGCCAGAGTTCGAATTTGAAGTGGTCCGACCAGCCGTCGAGGCGGGCTCCGTATTGCCAAGCGGTTTGCAGCAGTTTTGCCAAGCGTCTGTCCCCGCGCGAAAAAACGCCTTCAAGAAAACTTTGTTCAGGGTCATGCCACTTAAGCTTGCAGCCGCGATGCGGAAGGATTTCTTTGAGCCTGTTGATTCTTTCTCGGCTTTCTTCTATGGAAAGCTGTTTTTCCCATTGGAATGGTGTATGCGGTTTCGGCACGAATGTTCCGACACTGACGTTGATCTGGCGGCGCCCGCGACCTTTTGGCTCGCCTTCCTGCATGGTTTTTTTGGCCAAATCAGCTATGGCGTCAACGTCTTCCCATGTTTCGGTCGGCAGGCCGATCATGAAGTAAAGCTTCATAATGTTCCAGCCCAGTGAAAAGGCATCGCGGCATGTGGCCAGAAGATCCTTTTCACTGATGCCTTTGTTGATAAATTGACGGAGACGTTCGCTTCCTGCTTCGGGAGCAACGGTGAATCCCGTTTTTCTAACCCGCCTGATCTGATCCATAATGGGCTGGGTCAGAGTCCCCACTCGCATCGACGGCATCGAGACCGAAACGTAACCCGAGGCAAAGGCGTCCATCAATCGGGGAAGGACCGTCTCCAGGCAGGAGTAGTCTCCGGTGGAAAGCGATAGCAGGGCCAATTCTTCAAATCCTGATGAGGCAATGCCGTTCTCCGCCAGATCGAAGATTTGTTCTGGTGTTCTCTCCCGCACCGGCCTGTAGGTGATTCCTGCCTGGCAAAATCTGCATCCGCGGGTGCAACCGCGGGCAATCTCAATGCCTAAACGGTCATGAACGATTTTGGCGTTGGGGACAATCGGTTTTTTCAGATGATTTGTGCAATCCAAATCGGAAAGGATTCTCCGCCGCACCTGAGGACTGCTTTCTTCATTGGCGGATATTTGAGTGATCCTGCCATGATCATCATAAAGCGTCTGATAGAATGATGGAATATAGACGCCACTCACTGCCGAGAGTCTTTTTAGAAGCCGGGACTTCGGCATTCCTATCCGTTTGGATTCAATGACCTGGTCGGCTATTTCAAGAATGGCTTCTTCTCCGTCGCCAATCAGGATCGCATCGAAGAAATCGGCCACCGGTTCGGGATTGAAAGCACATGATCCGCCACCTAAAATCAAGGGCGAGTCGTTGCTCCGGTCGGCTGCCATAAACGGAATGCCTGCAAGATGGAGGATGGTCAGGATATTGGTGTAGCAGAGTTCATATGGTAGTGTTATTCCAAGTATGTCGAAATCGTGTAGAGCACGTCCCGTTTCCAGGGAAGTAATCGGCACCATTTTTTCCGCCAGTTTTTTCTCGGCATCAACGTCCGGACAAAAACATCGTTCGGCAAGAATATCTTTCCGTCCGTTTAAAATATGATAGAGAATCTGCAGGCCTTGGTGCGACATGCCTATCTCATAAAGATCAGGAAAAATCAAGGCGCAGTGAAGAGATGTTTTTGACCAGGATTTTGAGACGGCGTTGTATTCGAGTCCGAGGTAACGGCCGGGCTTGCTGATAAAGGGAAAGATTGATGTATTTTTCATTCTTGTTTTTCCAGCAAAAATGTTTTAATGCTGGTCTATTGATTACAATAAGTTATGGCAATTGAGCAAAAAGCCGCTCTTTTCATTTTTTCCAGTGTCGCCGTTGCGGGAATCCCTTTTTTTTAGGGATTTTTGAATTACTTCCTGTGGGGAAAAATCCGGCATCCGTTATTTTATCATATGGAGCCTTGCGAGGTCTCTGATTTAACTGAAATCGGCCGACTTTTCAAGGCAGGAAAACGCCTCCGCACGGAATATACGATTCTCTTTGCTGAAACAACAAGTTACAGGAAAAGGACACAACATATGAAATATTATAAACCCATTCTCTTGACGATGCCCCTTTTGTTTTTCTGGATTTTGCCCGCATTCAGCGCGGTAAACAGCCAAGTGGTTCTGAAATCCGTCGCCTTTCAACAACATGAAGGAAAAGGCGAAGCCATTCAATTTGTCCTGACTGGGGAAAATACCCCGAAGATATTTATGATTTCCGGTGAGAATCCGAGACTGGTTATAGACTTTTACGAAACCCGTTGCTCCAACCATGTCCACCCTTCCATGGATACAGGTGGTAAAATCATCAGGAGAATTCGCGTTGGTATCCATACTGAAAAACCGCCGAAAACCAGGGTCGTCGTCGATTTGATTCCGGGAAGGGATTATCATTTCAAGCAGAATTTCAACCAGAAAGACAACACTCTTCTGGTGTCCGTTTCCCGTACTGAGAAAGAAGGGGCTTCAACACAAAATAAGACCGCTGGTGAGGAGAAAAAGCAGACACCAGCCCCAAATACGGAACCGGTCGCCCAAAAAAAACATACAGGATCGCCCAAGTCGGTCGTCTTGAAACCGGAAAAAGAACAGAGGACGGAAAAGCAACACGCCACCAACAAGCTGGTCGCCCAAGAGAAAACGAAACTTCATGCCAAAAAGGAAATTCCCCTGACCGAAGCCAAGGCACCGGAAAAAATGTCTGCTGCCGGCAAGGTACATGAGGCAGGAAGTGCTCAGACGTCAAAACCGGAAATGAAAAAGGAAAAAACAACCGCATCCACCGGAGCCGAAAGTAAAACTCTCGAAAAAACTATCACCTCTGCCATTGAATCGCAAAACAACAAACCAGGGGCTCCCGGCGAGAGTAAAATGACCCGTCCGAAACAAGAAATTGCTGAAGCCGAAGGAAAGTCCGCCGAAACAGCATCCTCTGCAAAAAAATCGAAGCCTCTGCTAAGCAACGTAACCTTTGAGGCGACTTCGGACAAAGGAGAGATGATTCTCTTTAAGCTGAACGACTTCTTTCCGCCGAAGGTCTTTGGTATCGAAAAGGGAGCTCCCAAGGTTATTTGTGATTTTTTGGATACCCAGTTGGGGGAGAAGGTAAAAAGTCTTATCCATTGCAATGGCAAGTTTGTAAAATCCATACAGATCAGCAAACTCGCCAAACCTGAAAAGGTGAGGGTGACATTAACTCTTGTTCCCAGCAGAAATTATGATCTGCAGCAGGTCTTTTTCAAGGAGGATAACCTCTTTGTAATCATCGTCAACTCTCAGGATGTACTGCCAAAGAATCCCGATGAGCCTAAAACAAATACCGTTCAAGGCAGGAGCTGAATATAGTAGCCCGGCGGAGGCCTCAGGATGAAATTGTTTTTGCTGAAAACCTTGTCGGTAATAATATCCGAAAGGTGCATGTTGATTTCAGCTCCCAACGGCAAATCCGTTACATTAAAAGAAGTTGGTTGAATGCATTTGCCGCTGTTTTGCCAGGCTCCATACTTGATTTGAGCGATCGTATCGTCGTCCCCATCCGTCAACACACGAAGAAGCGGGCGCTTTTTCGCCGAATCGACCAGGATATATTCTTTGCCTTTGAGCTTGTTCTTCGGGTTTTGCACCATAACCCAGAGTCCCCGACCGGCTGAATCCTTCCTCACATCGGCGATCTCACCTGTTGCAGCGGCGATACGGCCGCTGAACCAAATCCCCCAGTTACCTGTAAGCAGTTGCTCAGGGATATTGTTTCTAAGTGCCAGTGAAAAGAGACTCCCGCTGATATACTGTTGGGAGATCGTGTTGACGGAGCTGTACGTTTCTCCGTCGCTGACCAGGGCGAATACCGGTTGCCCCAACGGGTTGGTGGTTACGAATTTCAGCGATGAGGGAAGTTGTAGTTGCAGATAACCGTCGAACGTTTTTGTATCAACTGCCGTCTTCCAGTTGACGGTAACTTCCGCATCCAGGGTTGACGGACAGGAGTCCTCCGCTTTTATTTCCCCTGCAACCATATCTTTGTACGTCTTGACCTGGTCTTCTTTGAATTTTCCGGACCAAGGTTTTCCAGCGCATCCGGCCAGAAAAAATAGAATGACAAAGCATGCGATGGGAGTATAGCCGGATACTATGGAAGCAAGTTTTCTTGAGTGGATAGGCATGGATACGGCCCTTGATAAAGGTTCTTGTGATATTTGCTAGAGCGTCTTTAATGAGTCTATTTTTTTTCGGAGAATGTCCTTGTCACTGTCCTGTTTGGAGAGGTCTAAGGCTTTTGTATAGGCATCAATGGCCTTGTTTTTTTGCCCGACTGCCGCAAAAACATCGCCTAGGTGTTCGATAATATGAGGATCTTTCGGCTCAATGCTCACGGCCTTTTGCAATTCCTCTATGGCTCGCTTATAGTCTCCCAGGCGGAAGTAGACCCATCCCAGACTGTCTCGTATGAATCCGTTATTCGGTCTTTTCGCGATGGCACGTTTGATGTAATCAAGGGCCATGTCAAGGTTTTTGTTCTCGTCCGCCCATGAGTAGCCGATGAAATTGAGTGCTTCGGGATGATCAGGGTCGATCTTCAGAACTTTTTCCATGGCCGCCATGGCTTGATTGTGTTTACCGGTTTTTTCAAACAGAATCGCAAGTTCAAAGAAAAGTTGCTCGTTGTTCGGATAGAGACCTATGGCCTCTTCGAGTATGTTCACCGCTTGCTGGGCATCCGATTTTTCTTGGTAGAGCGAGGAGAGCAGCATATAAAAAATGGGTTTTCGTGTGCTTTGATCGGCTACTATATTCTGTAGAAGCGCGAGCGCCTGATCGATTTTTTTTGTGTTGCGAAGTATGCGTAACTGTAAGAACAGACTATCTTCATACTGATCCGAGCCAGGGCTGATGCTTTTGAGAATCTTCAGTGCTTTTTCAGACTTTTTCTGATCGAAATAGGCAATGGCCAGAAGATATTCAGCCTGGTCGGATTTTCTCTTCTTCAAGATGGAGAGCAAAAGTTTTTCCGCCCTTGCCGGGTTGCCGGTGTTGAGATATATTTTGCTTTCAATAATGTCTATTTGACCGGGATGTTTAGTAAAAGTTTTAAGCCGGGCCAACTCGGCGAACGCCTCTTTTTCTCGATTCATCGATAAGTAGGTCTGCACGAGGCCCAGACTTGCCTGCTCGTCTTTTTTGTTTTGAGCAAGAATGGATTGATAGAGAAGAAGCGATTTGTCGAATTTTTTATATTGACTATAGAAGTCCGCCATCTCAAGGACAAGTTCTTGTGACCAGTTCAGGGAAAGAGCGGCCTCATAGCTCTGCGCAGCTTTTTCATAATCTCCTGTCTGGTTGAAAACTCGAGCCAGATAGAGGTTGGCAAAATACGACTTTTTATTTTTTTCGAGAAGCGAAGTGAAAATTTCTTCGGCGCGTTTGTACTCTTTCTGTTGACCGTAAAGAAGCCCTAAACGCAGCAGAAGCGTTTCGTTATCCGGGTCATGAATCCGCGCTTCATGGTAGAGACGGATTGCTTCGGGAATGTTTCCGTTATGGATGTTGATATCGGCGAGGAGGATGCGTTGGGTGTTCTCGTTCGGATGATCTGCTACGAAGGATTTTAGCCATTGCTCGGCCTCGTCCAATTTGCCGAGTCGAATCAGCAAGATCGGGATCTTTTCATTTATATATTCGGCTGTGGGGTCACAGACAACCGCCTTCCTGTACATTTCCAGCGCTTCTTCCAGGTTCTGTTCGTATTCAGCCCGGCTGCCGAGCAGAAAATAATAATAGGCGCAGCTGGGATCGGCGCTGTCCTGCACCGGAGGGGCAGTTTTTTTGCTGTCGTGGATTTTCCCTGCAGAAAAGGCACAACCCGAAACCAGGGTCAATAGAGCAATAATATACGGGAAAAGAAATGCCTGACGAGTGTTGGTCATGGAGCTATCTCGACTGATACTGTTGGATGAGTGGTTCAACCGCCTTTAGCACAGCCTTGTGGACTGTTTCTATGCTGCCGGTTGCATCTATGTGTCTGATATATGGTTGCTTAAGAGAGGTGAAGATTGCCGCAACCCTTGCGAGGCTGTCCGCCTGTTCGAAATCATTGAGGTCCTCTTTTCGCTTATCGGTGATCCTTGCTATGCCGGTCTCCGGGGCCGCCTGGAAAAGCAGAGCCAAGTCGGGGAGAGGCGCGAAACTGTTGCGGGAGAAAATCTCTTCAACGTTGAGGCCTGCTGCGCCCTGATAGGCAACTGTCGACAGAACGTACCGGTCGCACAAAACGATCTTGCCGGACGCGATGGCAGGTACCAGGATTTCTCTGACATGTTCACGGCGGTCGGCGAGGAAAAGTTCCAACTCTTCCTCACGGCTGATGCTTTCCCTATTTTGGTACAGTTCCCGGATTTTTTGCCCGTAGCGTCCTTCTGTGGGTTCTCTGGTGCGTACCACGGGAAGGCCGCGGTCCTCCAGAACTTTGGCCAGCAGGGAGAGTTGGGTTGTTTTGCCCGTGCCGTCAATTCCTTCAAAGACAATAAAAATGCCGGGATCGGACGTTTTCATGATTCGTTCCTGAGGTTGAAAGAGGTATCGGTAGCGGATAAGGCCCCGTGAAGAGATCGATTGCGGGCGATCGTCGCGGCGAGTTTCACCGCGGCGGTAAGGCTTGTTTCTGAAGCGATTCCCTTGCCTGCAATATCGTAAGCCGTACCATGGTCCACAGATGTTCTGACTATGGGCAGTCCGAGAGTGACATTGACACCATCGTCGAAATGAAGCAATTTGAACGGAATAAGCCCCTGGTCATGGTACATGCAAACGACCACATCATAGTTGCCTGCTGCGGCCTTGTAAAAAACGGTGTCGGGAGGGAACGGACCGACAGCGTCAATTCCCTCATGCCTGGCGTCGTCAATGGCCGGACTGATATAACGCTCCTCTTCCTTGCCGAAAAGACCTTGCTCACCTGCATGAGGGTTGAGTCCGGCAACGGCAATTCTTGGTTTTTCAAGGGCAAAATCGACGGCCAGAGCCTTGTGGGTAATGCGAATAAGGTTGAGTACGGATGTTCGATTAATCAGAGTCGGGACAGCGGACAGCGCGCAATGGATCGTAACGAGGGTGACTCTCAGCTTGCCTCCCGCCATCATCATCACCGGAGCAGGGCCCTTGGTCAAATGGGCCAGCATTTCGGTGTGGCCGGGGAAAGGGTAATCAGCTTCCTGAAGCGCTTTTTTTGAGATCGGACAGGTTGCCATTCCGTCCAGAAAACCTTTTTGAATAAGAGCGACCGAGGTGGAGATATACTCGGCCATGGCTTTACCCGTTCGTCCATCGGGCTGTCCCCATTCCAATTCCTCGGACGGTAGAGCCGAAACGGGAACGACAGGGATTGCATCTGTCGGAATAGGTGTTCCGGGGCGCCAGACCACTGTTGGGCGCCCTACGTTAAGCTTTCGTCGGCAACGATCCAGAACTCCGGGGTCGCCGACAACCACCGGCGCAAAATTCTTGTTTGCACTTTCTTTATCGAAATATTTGAGGATGATTTCAGGTCCGATTCCCACCGGACATCCCATTGTAATACCGATATGCAGCATATGCAGTGTATTCTGAAAGTGAGTCAGCGAAGCTCGAAAGCATCCACCAGCAATTGGATGCCGGGTTCTTGTCCTTCCTTGATTACCACCGAGACGACATCGAAACGGGCAGGGCGGTTAAAGAGGTTGTTTCGGCATAGGTAGTCTTGAGCGACCCTGCCGATTTGTTTCTGTTTTTTTTCGGTTACGGCTTCAAACGGCAAACCGAAGGACAAACTTTTTCTTGTTTTAACTTCAACAAATACCAGTGTGCCCCGGTCCAGTGCTATTATATCAATTTCTCCGCATTTTTGCCTGTAGTTCCTCGCAAGAATTTTATAACCGGCCTTTTGCAAATGGGCTGCTGCCAAGTCCTCGCCAATTCTTCCGAGCGTTCCACGTCGTTCAGACAAATTCTTTCACTCCTTTAAATGTTTTGCGGTGGATCGGGCAGGGACCGTATTTCGCAATCGTCAGACGATGCTCTTTAGTTGGATATCCTTTGTTTTGTTTGAAATTATAGATGGGATACTGAAGATGGAGGGTGTCCATCAAGGCGTCTCGTTTAACTTTGGCCACAATGGAGGCCGCCGCTATCGAAGCGCTCTTGCTTTCTCCTTTGGTCAGCGCGATCTGCGGGATGGAAAGCGGTATTTCGAAGGTGCCGTCCACAAGAATAAAATCAGGCCCAAGAGAATCTCCTTCCATGGAAGTCACGGCTCGTTTCATGGCCAAAAGAGATGCCTGAAGAATATTTATTCTATCGATAGTCTCGACCGAAACGACACCTATGCCGACGGTTGCATTGATGTCTTTCAAGAGATCATTGAGATGAAGGCGTCTTTTGTGCGTTATTTTTTTAGAATCCAGAAAAACCGAATGGTCACAATCTTGAGGAAGAATCACACTGGCAGCGACAACTGGCCCGGCCAACGGTCCTCGCCCAACTTCATCTGATCCGGCAATGCAGCTATAACCTCTGGCACGCAGAGAACGTTCGAAACGGAGGTTATCGTTCGGCAACGATGCAATATCGCCCAGAATTCCTTCCATTCCGCTATCCTTGGAAGCCTGTTCGAGAAAAGACCGCACCTGCAGGAGGCAAACACGCAGGTGCGATTTGAAGTTGGTGAGAGTCTTACTGGTTGTATCCCAACTCGCGGATACGCGCAGCTTTGCCGCGTCTGCCGCGCAGATAGTACAGCCTGGAGCGACGAACATGCCCGCGGGACACGACCTCGATCTTTTCTATTCTCGGATTGTGCAAGGCAAAGGTTTTTTCCACACCGACGCCATGAGAGATCTTCCGAACAGTATAGGTGGCGTTCATGGTGCCTTTCTTTCGCCTGATGACGACACCTTGAAAGATCTGAATACGCTCTTTGTTGCCTTCTATGATACGGATATGGACTTTGACACTGTCTCCGGGACGAAAGGCCGGATGGTCCTGCCGCATCTGCTCCTGTTCTATTCTATCGATGATTGTGCTCATAACGTTTTTTTTAGGTTGAAGTAGTAAGTCTCTGGTTGCATAACATGTTGTCAACTCTCTTTTATTCCGAGCAGCCGATCGAGAATGATCGATGCCGCAGAGCGTACGGAGAGATGATTATACCCTGTCTTTCCCAAAATAGGCGGCAGAGTAAAATCCGCCTTATCCATAACTTCCGGTGCCAGTCCGTGCGCAGTGCCGAAAAGCAGAAGAACAGGTTCTCCAGCTTCAATATGCCGTCTGGTATCCGCGAAGGTGATAGTATTTTTTTGGACCCGAGCGCTTGTCGTGATGACAATCGGTCGGCGTCCGCGCCTGCCGCCGACCCGATTGACGACGTCTTCCACAGTATCTTCGAGTCTGACAAGACCTAATGCTGTCTTTCGGGCAGGGTTATACACTGCGCCATGCCCGGTCTGCCAGTGCTCGACAATTTCACTTACCAGTTCTTGCTGATCCGTATACGGTGTGACGATATAGTATTCATCAATGCCAAAGGTTCTGGCCGCTCTGGCTATATCATGTATATCGAGATTTGTCACCGCCGAACCGATGGTTTCTCCCGATTTATTGATCACCGGATAATGAATGAGGGCGATATCAACAGCCGTCGGCTTCATATCCCGG
>JBJKQT010000073.1:0-7024 GCA_046705065.1 Desulfocapsaceae bacterium | reverse complement strand
GTTCCCTTGCCTCCTTAATGTTGATTGTAATGAACCAACCCAATGCTGCTGTGAGCAGCCCTATCAGTACAACTGTCTCTGTTCCCATAATAATTAATCATCCGGTTTTTATTAAGAAAAGCCTTAAGTTAAGGCGGTCGCTGCAAGAAAAAGAGATTGCCGGAGAAGAATAAATAGTTAAAATATCAAATCGAGCAATGTGAAATATCTTCTCTTGATTGGCCTTTCAGGGAGTTAAGCAAATATTGTGCCTGTTAATAATAGATATTAATACCTGACGGCTGAGTGTAAAGTCGGAAGAGATTTGATATTTTCAATAGGGCACGTTTCAATACTGAGACAATACCGGCGATTTGTCTAAAAAAAATCAATATTGCGCCAGGATACGACTTTCTGGAAAGGCTTTGAGTGCGGCTTTGCCCACAGGTGAGTTTGAAAAATAGAGCCATCAAACCCTTGAAGCATGCGATTTCGGCATCCTTACCCAAGTGCGTTGATTAAATAAACTATTTCACCGGAAATGACAAAGAGGTACTCTCTCTTACATTTCCGTCATTGCCTTTCTATTTTGCAACAAACATGTAGGGGCGCGCTATTCAATCTAACCAGAGAGGATACTATGACAACGAGACTGACCATACTCTGCGAAAACTCGGCCGGCGTTCCTTTCGGAGTCATCGGGGAACATGGTTTCGCCTGCCTTGTCGAAACTGCTACTGGCAATTATCTGTTCGATACCGGGCAGGGGTTTTCCATCGTCCAGAATGCCTTGGCGCTCAAGAAAGATCTGCAAAACATTACCGCGATCATGATCAGTCATGGCCATTATGATCACACAGGCGGGCTGCCGGCCGTCCTGGCGCTTAAAGGGGATGTCGATGTATATGCTCATCCTGATATATTTTGCGATCGAACATGGTCGCAAGGTGGGCGGAGCCGTTTTGTCGGTATTCCCTTTCGCCGTAAGTATCTGGAATCGCTGGGGGCACATTTTCGGCTGGTAATCGATTTTACCGAAGTCGGCCCCGGTCTCTTTCTGAGCGGGGAAATTCCACGCCGAAATGCCTTCGAAAAAGGTGATGCCAACATGACGGCAATTCTTCCCAATGGAGGCACGCTCCATCCTGACCCATTAAAAGATGATCTGTCGCTGATAGTCGACACTCCCAAGGGGTTGATCGTGGTTCTCGGCTGTGCCCATGCCGGCATGATCAACATCATCGAATACATCTTGGAGAAAACAGGACGCGACCGCATTTTTGCTATCATTGGTGGGACTCACCTTGGCTTCTCGAGCGATGAACAGTTTGAGCAAACCCTGCAGGTCATTGATCGGTATCAGATCCAACACATCGGCGTTTCCCACTGTACCGGTCTGCCGCGGGCGGCAATGCTGTATGGAAAATTGGGAAAGAGGTTCTTTTTTGGTAATGTCGGCGCCACGCTGGAAGTTTAAGCCTGATGAGGCAAATGCCTGCAGGAAATGAAGTAATTGTGCGGTTCAATAGGTTTTTCCAATGCCCCAGGGCTTAGCTCATATATAATCCGCCGTTGGCATTTATTGTTTGTCCCGTAATGTAGGCATTGCGGGCCAGCATGACAGCGATTTCCGCTATTTCTTTGCCGGTGCCGAAACGCCCTATCGGGATCAGATCCGGACGTATTCGGGGATTATCCGCGATCATTTCCGTTTCGATCAACGCAGGTGCGATGGCATTCACGGTGATGCCGTCTCTCATGAAAAGCGCGGCATACGAATGGGTCAGTCCCAAGATACCGGCTTTGGAGGCGGTATAGTGCGGACCGACAATGCCGCCAACCTGTGCAGCAGTGGAGGATATGTTGATGATGCGGCCCCATTTGGCCTCCAGCATGTTCGGTAAAACCGCTTGGGTGACGAGAAAAACGGACTTCAGGTTCACGTTTATAGTCTCGTTCCAATCCGATTCCGTGATTTCTCTCCAGGTTTTGATGGGCGCGATACCCGCGTTGTTCACCAAAATCGCCACCGGTCCGAGTTCCCGTTCGACTTTCGAGATCATTCGGGTGACGTCTTCGGACTTTGCAACGTCGGCACAAACGGTGATGCATCGTCGGTTATGTTCCTCCAGCATCTGCCGAACCTGTTCGGCGTCTTCCTGACGACTGCGATAGTTGACGGCGACGTCTGCTCCGGCCTCGGCAAATGCTAAGGCAATTGCCCGCCCTATCCCGCGGCCGCCACCTGTAACCAGAACCGCTTTCCCCGATAAATTGTCTGAATTGTCCATTGTTCGCTCCTCCTTTTTGTTTTATCTCCTCCACATCATAAGTGCGTTTGCGAGTGTTGGAAAGGTGCTGGACGGCCATAGTGATGACCCATGCGGAATTTCTCATCCAATGATACCCGCATGACAGGTTCCACTTCACAATTTATCAACAACCTTAAAGCACAAACCGGTCATTGTTTCTGAAAATTATGAAAATATCGACGGCCGCTATGCCTATAATTCCGATGCCAAGGGACTCTCATTGGGGCTTGCCCAATGGAATGACAGGGGGAAGGTCGATATTTCGGCCAAGGTTTGGCGTCATACAGGAGAAAAATGGTCTCGTCAATCGGAAGAGCTTCCCTTGCATCGGGTTTTGGATCTTGGGATTCTCATTTCGATAAGAGGTTGAATTCGATACACCCCTGCGGTTTGGTCATAATATGGGGGCGAATCGTCGCAGGGTTTTTAAAAACATGCCCGTGCCTACGCCCCAAATGCCGTTGACGATGAAGGCAAATACCCAGATTACCGGGTTCCAATCGGCTCCCATTGTCCCGCCTTTTAAGGGGACAACAAAAAGCAAAGCTACAAGAGAGGGGAAAACGGCCCCTCCGATCAGGGCCAACAGCCAATAGCCTCCGTCACGAGGAAAAAAACGATCGACGACGGCAAACAATATGCCCCATCCGCCGCCCCAGAATGCCAGGGAAAACACTGCGGGAACGCCAAAAGGCGGGCGAGGTGCAAGCTGATAAGGCGGCCCGGGCGCCATGCCGATTTTCCAAAGCATAGCCACTGCCGCCTGATGGAAGATCAAAGTGGCCAAAAAGCCTGCGGCGAAGCCCAGTAAGAGATTGAGAGAGAACGATTTCAAAGAAGTCGTTATCATGGTGTCTCCTTGTCATGATGGACTGCGGCCCGGGACATGATGTGCCTGGCGCGAAGTCCGTCTGATATTTCCAATGGGGATGAATGTCTTGGTTTCGGCGGACATAAAGAAAGAGTATGCCATGCCCGTAGTAAGCATGCTCCTGAATCCTAGCCTATTCATGATATGGAATCAATTCTTTTCCTTACTTTTCGTGATTTGATTTCGAGGGATCCAAATTCGTTGAGAGGGGAAAAAAAGCTAGGCTTTTTACTCGCCTTCCAAGAACCAAAAGCAAAGGGGCCGAAAGAGAATTCTTTTGACGGGTGAAGCTTTTTTAAAGAAAACTTCTTGATTCGGTTCACTTTTAAAGCTTTAATTTTTGTAGGGTGCCATTCGGTTTACACTATCCTTCTTTGGACAAAAACGGTTTTCAACAGCATTCAAACGGCGAAACATTGACGAATGCGATGCGGTTTTCCCGAATCATCAGCCATGAAAAAGCTTACAGACTGCACCATCGATGGTCATAAAGCCCTTGATCGGGGAAAAGAAGGGCAACAGGGCACACAACAGCCTATGCGCCGCGAATTGTGGGTGGCAGCGGGCCTTCTCTTCGGTCCCTGGCTTATAGCCGTTTCCCTCTTTCAGACCGAAATCAGGAACAATCCCATCTATATCCTGACTCTTTTGCCCGGGCTTTTCGTGGCCGGGCATATTCAAGGGCATTTGGTCCGACATTTTCATGACAACCATCGCACTTTCGAGTGGGGGCGTCCCTTTTCCGCTCTGGGAGCCGCCAATTGGATAACCTTGCTGCGTGCCTGCTGGGTTGTCGCTCTGGCTGGTTTTTTGCCCATGGCGTATTTGAGGGAACATGAGCTGGCAGTTGCCTATTCTTGGGTGCCGGGAATCCTCTATTGTTGCATTTCTCTTGCCGATCTGCTGGACGGTTTTGTCGCCAGGAGACAGAAGCGGGAAACCGAGCTCGGCAAACGGTTGGACATCGAAACCGATGCCGCGGGATTGTTGGTGGCCTCATTGTTGGCCGTCACCCTCGGCAGGTTGCCGGGTATTTATCTTCTTGTGGGGGCAGCCTACTATCCTTTTACCTTCGGCGTTTGGCTGCGAAGAAAGAGGAGGCTGCCTACGGTTGACCTGCAACCTCGCCCTTTTGCTCGGATCGTTGCCGGTTTTCAAATGGGATTGGTGGGCACAGTGCTCTTGCCGCTCTTTCAACAGCGATTCACTTTAATCGCCGCTGTAATTTTCATGCTTCCCTTATTGTCCGGTTTTCTCAGGGACTGGCTGGTGGTATCCTGCCGGGTGACAACGTATGAGGGTCAAAAAACCTCCTGGGAAATACATTCAAGATCTTTTTTTCAGAAGTTCCTTCCCGGTCTGCTTCGCCTTATTCTTCTGGTGGGAGGAATGCTCCTTTTAGGAGAATACGACGGGCTTCAGGTGGAATTTTCATGGAAATTGGCCGGTGTTTTCTGCTGTTTGTCGGCCGCAGCCGGTTTTCTGGGGCGCGGGACTTCTCTTGCTCTTATCCTGATGCTTGGCAGCAACCAATCACACTTTGGTTCCTCGGGAATTTCAGTACTTATTTTCAGCGCGGCCGCTGCAATAGCTTTGATCGGAACCGGTTCGCCGTCTCTTTGGGAACCGGAAGAGGGTCTCCTTTATCGACGAGGCCGAAAGGGAACCACAACTTGACATTTTTAAACTTTATGCAGGGAAGGTATCTCCGAAGTATTTGACTTGTCCATGGAGGATCGGTATCATCATTAACAGTTCAGGACAATAAAACACGAACGATTTCTCAATAGACTAACAAGATATCCGAGCGAAATTGCCGTCTTTTACAAGCCGGTACCTGGTCGATGTAAAGTGAAACGGGGGAACCGATATACAATGTTGCCGCGATGATCAATTATCCAGCGCTCCGGAAAAGGATGTCCCATGGACAAGAGGCAGTTTCAGAATACTCCGCTCTGTCGTGGCAACACCACTCCGGCAATGGTCGACAGCGAGCCCGGCTGCCGTCAGGCGAGGTGGTTCCGTTCTCATCCTCATATGGCCAGAGAATTTCTTGCCCAAAACCATCGGCCATTCGTGACCGTTTCCTATGCTCAGAGTGTGGACGGCAGCATCGCTACCCGGAATCGGGAGCAGCTGCAACTCAGCAGCAAGCAATCGATGATACTGACCCATCGCATCCGTGCCGCCTGTGACGCCATTGTCATCGGCATAAATACGCTGTTGGCTGACAATCCTCTCCTTACCGTTCGCCTAGCCGAAGGAACGAGCCCTCAGCCCATTGTGCTCGACAGCCACCTGCGCACACCATTCCAGGCCCGCCTGCTGGAACGTACGGATCGACGCTGCTGGCTTGCATGCACCGACAGCAGTGCTCCCGGCAGAATCGGCGAATTCGAGGGGAGAGGAGCGGAAATCATACGATGCGACTGCGATCGCAGGGGAAGGGTTGACCTGCGGCATCTTCTGCAATCGTTGGGTAAGAGGGGGATTTCCAGTGTCATGGTGGAAGGCGGTGGACAGGTGATCACGAGCTTTATCGAGGCGCGCCTTGTGGATCAAATGATTATCACCATAGCGCCTCGTTTGGTCGGAGGGTTATCCGTTTTGGCTCGGCCGGCCGTGAACAACGGGACCTTGTTGAATCTCGATCCGGCTTTTTTCCAGGCGTGCGGTCCCGATATCATCCTTTGGGCACAACCGCAATGGCGGGAAGCATGAGGCGGCACTGGCTGGAATTTTCAGAGCCCGGACGGGTTACCGTCAGGGCGGAGCAGATTACCCTTCCCGCTGTCGGTCAGGTTCTGGTACGAACACGCTTTTCCGCTATCAGTCCGGGAACGGAGATGCTCATCTACCGGGGGCAGTGGCCGGCGGGGGTGGCCACCGACGCCACCATTGATGCCTTGGCCGGGACATTTGCCTACCCTTTGGCTTACGGCTATTGTGCCGTCGGTAAGGTGATCGCCGTCGGGGAGGCTGTGGCGGAAGATTGGTTGAACCGCCGGGTTTTTTCTTTCCAGCCCCATCAGGACTTTTTCTGCACCGAGCTGCGGACTCTCATCCCCATTCCCGATGACGTCGATGACGAGACGGCTCTTTTTTTGCCTGCCATGGAGACGGCCGTCAACCTATTGATGGATGGCGGACCTCTCATTGGAGAGAAGGTAGTGGTCGTCGGGCAGGGGATCGTTGGTCTTTTGACGACGGCTTTGCTTTCCCGTTTTCCTTTGGCTGAACTTGCAACTTTTGACCTTCATCCGCTTCGACGCAAGACATCAATGCAATTCGGCGCCGGGACGAGTCTTGATCCAAAAAACAAGGAGGCAGTTCAATGGCTGGGCGGCAGTCCCGGACAAGGCGGCGAGACGGATCTTGTATACGAACTTTCGGGCAATCCGGAAGGATTGGATCTAGCCATTTCTCTTGCACGTTTCAGCGGCCGGGTTGTGGTCGGCTCCTGGTATGGTGCCAAAAAAGCGCATTTGAATTTGGGCTCTTTTTTTCATCGCGGACGACTCTCGCTTATCAGCTCGCAGGTCAGCAGTATAGCCCCCGAACTCACCGGCAGGTGGCAGAACAGTCGACGGTTGCACCTGGCCTGGAATATGTTGCGTCTCATTCGTCCGTCCGGCTGCATCACCCATCGTTTCGCTTTGGATGAGGGCGCCGAGGCTTATGCGCTCATCGATCGGGCTCCGGAAGAGACGATTCAGGTTGTATTCGATCATGGAGTTGCACAGAAGAGGTGACGGCAAACAAGGAGAAGAGACATGTACAGTCTCGGTATGCGTCGGGCCTTCAGCGCCAGGCATTATCTGATCGGCGGCGATTGGGGAGATGAGAACATCGAGCATCTCCA
>JBJKQT010000072.1:0-15978 GCA_046705065.1 Desulfocapsaceae bacterium | reverse complement strand
CGCCGGTGGTTGTAATTGAATTACAACCACCGGATTGAGGTTACGGATACGTTAGCAGTATCCTCGAAATAAGAGAGGTATTTTCACGCATACAGGTCAATTGCTCCCTGTTTTTCGCCACTGGCCTTATCGACGGCCCGAGGCTCCCCGGCTTGTTGCTTTTGTTTGATCTCTGCTGATTTTTCAAGAGATTTTTGTAATATTTCCTGGTCGGTATTTTGTTTGTACAGGGATGCTTCCCTATGTGCCGAAACGTTTGCATTGACTTCCATCTTCATTCCCTCCTGATATGATCGTTGCAGCAGATACATCGGTTTTAGCAAGTAGCATTCCAGTTATAAGGCAACCTTGAAATATTGCCCCTTCGTCCAATCTCTGCGTTGCACAGAAAAATTTTATCCTCGGAATATCAATCATATGCCTGCGGTAAAATTTCCCCGTGCGCCTTGATCTTGTACGAAAAATCTATTTTATGGTTCATCAGGATTGAGCGTACTTTTGTCAATCCGAAAAGAGCATTCCGGCGGAAGTCATCACTTCCGGCCGCTGCTCTCCGGCCTGATCGCCTGTGAATCACGGCCGGCAGACAGGCCGTCCGAGGCCTGCTGCCGGTTGTGGGCATCCTGTCCGCAACCCCTGCGGGGCCTGGTGTGATTCCCGGACGGGCCTCCGCGATGCGGCCGTAAACGACGACCTCCGCCTGCCTGGAGTATAAATAAGTGCGCATGAGTCGGATGAACCAAATTTTTCAAGGTTGCCTTTAGATAAGGCAATCGGCCGAGGCGGAGTTTAACGAGGATGTTTGAGCAAAAAAACCTTCAGACAATGATTTGTTCTTTACAGATCCTCAGGATTCATTTAAGAAAGCCTGAATTTTTTTCCTTCCGATCCACACACCGCTAAGTATCCTGCCGCCGATTTTAAGAGCAGGGAAAAGCCTGATCCCATCCGACCAGGCTCGAAGGGGATGGCGGAGTACATCGACCTCTTCGATTTCCCTATCATCATATCCGCTCGTAAGGTCAAAAAGAATACGACGGGTAATATGGCAGCGAGGACAGAGGTTGGAACCGTAAAATGTGATTTTCATGGGCACAGCTTTTCGATTTGGGATTTATCCGTATGGTGAATATAGATTATTATAGTGAATTGCCGAAAACTTCGAACCCGACGCCTCCTGAACTGATGAGAAATGCGGGTGAATACAAGTCGATTTTCTCCTGAATTCCGATTCTTGTATTCTCCGAGATGCAAATTATAATGAAAATACCCCATGCACCGCCTTGTAATCAATATGAGTTTTGTTTTTTTCTTCTTTCTGCCGGGAGCTGCCTCAACAGGCAAAAGGGACTTTAAAAAAGCCGTCATAAGCCTCATAATTCAAGAAAGGATGAGATGCAGAACCATATCTTACCGTAAGGAGTCCAAATGAGTTTGGATGCGCTCTTTCGTCCACGTTCCATTGCCATAATCGGCGCCTCCCGTATATTGGGAAAGGTCGGCCATGATCTGCTGGCGAATCTCGTGCACGGTGGTTTCCAGGGGGACATCGTACCGGTGAATCCTTCGGCCCCGAGTATCCTGGATATTCCCTGTTATCCGGACCTTGCGAAACATAAATCCAGCATTGACCTGGCCATAATAGCCGTACCGCAGGAAACAATCATCGCGGCGGTTCACGATTGTCTTGAGGCAGAGGTCAAGGCTATCATCATCGTAACCTCCGGCTTCCGCGAGCTGAGTGAAGAAGGGCACAAACTCGAGAAGCAGATCGTTGAAATGTGCATGCGCCGTGGAGTGCGGGTTTTGGGGCCCAACTGTCTGGGAGTGATCAATACCGAAAACCGGATGAATGCATCGTTTGCCGGCAGGATACCTCAGTCGGGAGATATCTCCATTTTCTCACAATCGGGTGCGCTTTGCGCGGCAATGCTTGATCTGGCTGCCGGACGGCATTTGGGGATTGCCAAAGTGATAAGTGTCGGCAACAAAGCCGATATTTCTGAGGTCGACATTTTAGCCGAATTGGCCGCAGATGAAAAAACCAAAGTAATTGTCGGCTATCTCGAGGATATCAGCACCGGAAATAAGTTCGTCAAAATTGCAGAAGAAGCTGCATCAATCAAACCCGTGGTGATGCTGAAATCCGGAACAACGGAATCCGGCCTAAAAGCGGCAGCTTCCCATACCGGTGTCATGGCCACTGCAGATACCGCCTATGCGGCTGCCTTCAAACGTTCAGGAGTCGTACGTGCCGATTCGTTCGAGGCTCTGTTCGATTATGCAACCGCCTTTGCCTTGCAGCCTCTGCCTGCCGGCAACAAGATTCTGATCATCACCAATACTGGCGGTGCCGGAACCATTGCTGCGGATGCGGTGGAAAGAGCAGGCATGCAGGTTGCCTCTCCCAACAGTAAAACAACCAGCAGTCTGCGGGATCGTCTGCCGAGGGTCGCCTCCTTTATGAATCCCGTTTATGTCTTGGGCGATGCGCCGCCTGCCAGGTATCTCGCCGCTATCGAGAGTGCTCAAAACGATCCGGAGGTCGATGCGATCCTGATAATCCTCGCTCCCCAGGTGATGACCCACCCGAGGGAAACGGCTCTGGATATCGCAGATTTTTTGGATGGATCGAAGCCTGTCGTTGCCTCTTTCATGGGGGGAGACGAAATATTGCCCAGCCGCAGGATTCTCTCTCAGGCAGGGCTGCCGGTATTTGATTCTCCGGAAAGAGCGGTAGCGGCCATTCGGGCGATGTATCAGTACTCACTATGGAAAAAAAGACCTCCCCGTATGGTGACCCGTTTCAGGGTCAATAAACGGCGTGTGGAGCGTATCATTACCAGGAAGCAGCGAAACGGCTTGCTCGCGATCAACGAGGTGAAGGGTAAGGATATTCTCAGCGCCTACGGCTTTAAGATTCCCAAAGGGGCGTTGGCCGCCGGTGCGGAGGAAGCGGTGGAGATAGCCGAGCGGATCGGCTACCCGGTGACGATGAAGATCGTCTCTCCGAATATAATTCATAAAACCGACTTCGGAGGTGTTCAACTGAATCTGCACGATGCCGATTCGGTTGAAGACGCCTTCGACCTGATGGTTTTGAAGATGAGCAAGAGGGTGCCCGGGGCTGTGATCGAGGGAGTCTATGTCGAAGAGATGGTCGGCAAGGGGCTGGAGGTTATCATCGGGATGAACCGCGATCCGCAATTCGGACCGATGTTGATGTTCGGGCTCGGCGGCATCTTCGTTGAAGTCTTGAAAGACGTGACGTTCCATTTGGCTCCGATAACCGAGATGGAAGCTGTGCAGATGTTGAAATCCACCCGATCCTATTCGATGTTGGAGGGAAAACGCGGCCATAAAGGGGTTGACATTGCCGCCATCGCCTCGGGTTTGCAGCGAATAAGTCAGTTGACAACCGATTTCCCTCAGATTCTCGAGTTGGATATTAATCCCTTCATTGTGGGTGATTTCGGCTCCGAACCGGTGGTGGCGGATGTGAGGATGACCTTAAAACCGCTCTGACGGGAAGGGGCGCTGAAAAAGCCTTTCCTCTGAATGTCGCGCACCTGATTTTTTTCAAAGAATTGTTAACCGAATCGTTGCCGTAAATTCTTATCCCGGATAATCGTGGAAATTTAGAACATATAATAGAAGTCTCGTCATGGAATATGATGCCAATTGGAAAGAAAAATATAAGGATATGATCCAGACGCCTCGCAGGGCGCTTGGCAATATCAAATCGGGCAATAGAGTTTTTCTGGGGACCGGCTGCGGTGAGCCGACGGTTCTGGTCGAGGAGATGACGAGATACGCCGGCAGCCTGGCGGATGTGGAAATCGTGCAGCTCATGACCAAGGGCAATGCTCCCTATACCGAGCAAAAGTATGCTGATTGCTTTAAAGTCAATTCGTTTTTTATCGGCCATAATGTGCGGAGCATTTTTCGGGAGGGGCGCGGCGACTATACGCCCATTTTGATGTCCGATATTCCAATGCTCTTCGATTCCGGCCAGCTGCCCCTCGATGTGGCGCTCATTCAGGTCACTCCTCCCGATATCAGGGGCAAGATGAGTCTGGGGGTCTCCGTTGACATTGTCAAAAGTGCTGCTGAAAACGCCTCTCTGGTGATAGCCCAGGTCAACCCGCAAATGCCTTGGACGCGTGGTGACAGCCAGATCGATATCTACGATTTGGATATCCTTGTCGACACCGACGTTCCGTTGCTCGAGCGTGACGAGGAGCCTGGGAATCAGGTCGGCCAGAGAATCGGAAAGCTTGTTTCCGCCCTGATTCCAAATGGTGCTACGGTGCAATTCGGGCTTGGGCGGGTTCCGGGGCTTGGGCGAATTCCACAGATGGTTGTTCCTTTTCTGAAAGAAAAACGGGATCTTGCCATCCATACGGAACTGATGACGGATGAGATTATGCATTTGATGGAATCCGGAGCAGTCACAGGACTCAGAAAATCGACGGACAGGGGCAAGGTCGTGGTCAGTTTTGCCATGGGGTCAAAAGAACTCTATCGCTATATCAACGACAATCCGAAATTCTCTTTTCGGCCGACACGGTATGTCAACGATGCAAAGATCATAGGAAAACAGAACAGGATGGTGGCCATCAACATGGGATTGGAGATCGATCTCACCGGTCAGATCTGTTCCGACTCAGAGAGTGGGGAGTTTTATTCGGGCATCGGCGGTCAGGTAGATTTCAACAGGGGAGCGGCGTATGCCACCGACGGCCGCCCGATCATCGTGATGCCGTCCACCACCGAGGATGGCCGGTCGCGAATCGTTGCCGGCCTGGCTTCAGGTTCGGGGGTTGTCATCAGCCGGGGAACCGTCCATTATGTCGTGACGGAAAACGGCGTGGCCTATCTCCATGGCAAATCGGTGCAGGAGCGGACCCTGGCACTTATTTCCATCGCCCACCCCGATCATCGTGCCCAGCTTCTCAAAGAGGCCATTGATGCCAAGTTCATACGTCAGGATTTTGCCGATGTGGAAGGAAAACTCGTCGTGCCGTCTCAGGACTATATGAAAACCACATGTCTGCTCAACGATGGGACGGTCATTCACTTCCGGCCGGTTCATCCCACCGATGAGCCGCTGATGCGCGACCTGCTTTACGATCTCTCGCAAGAGACGATTTATTACAGATTCATGAGTCATCATAAACGATTCGGGCAAAAGCAGATTCAAAACTTCGTCTATGTCGATCACCGCAAGGATGTGGCCATTGTCGGAACTCTGCCCGAGGCGTTTGGGGATGAAATTATCGTAGTCGGCAGGTATTATCTTGACGAGAGGACCAACCGGGCAGAGGTGGCCTTTGTCGTCAGGGACGAGTGGCAGAGCAAAGGGATCGGGACCTTCATGTTCAGGCATCTGGTAAAGATCGCCAAGGCCAGCGGAATTTCGGGTTTCACTGCCGAGGTCTTGAGCAACAACAAGAGGATGCAGGCTGTCTTCAACCACTCCGGCTGTAAGGTGCAGAGCATGGTCGAGGAAGGGGTTTATAGCTTTGTGATGGATTTTTGATGGGGATCAAAAACGGTAAAATGACCGGATTGCAGCCGGAAGAAAAACTTCAATCCGATCAATGCAGGCGATGCGGAACCTGTTGCATGAGCGGCGGTCCGGCTCTGCATACAGAGGACCTGTCCCTTATAAAGAGCGGAAAATTGCCGTTGGATTCTTTGATCGCCATTCGCTGTGGTGAACTCGTCAATCATCCTTTGACCGGCAAGCTGCAGACGGTCGGCTATGAACTGATCAAGATCACCGGAACGGGTGGGGACTGGTGTTGCGCCTTTTACTCACAGGAGCGAGGATGTACGATCTATTCTCTGCGCCCCTCTGCCTGCCGTGCTTTGAAATGCTGGGATACCGGCGAGATTTCCAAGCTTGTCGGAAAAAACACCTTGAACAGGTTTGACATCCTGGAAAAGGAAGATCCCCTTCGTGCCTTGGCGCAGGAGCATGAGCGGCTCTGCCCATGCCCGGATATGGAATCGATCCGTCGATCTGTAGCGGAGGGGAGATTTAACGATCTTCCCTCGTTGCAAGAACTCGTCGAGGCCGATCTCGCCTTCCGCAGCCGAGCAGTACAAGAGAGGCAGTTGAGCCTTGGCCGGGAACTCTTTCTTTTTGGCCGTCCCATCTTTCAACTCCTCCAGGCAGTGGGCATCGGCATTTCCGGGAAAGGCGGCAGAATACTACTGATCCTTCCTTGAGGAAGAGGAACATCGGGGACTGGTTTTTCCCTTTTTTTGCAGAGAGAAAATCATTCGTCCCCGGGACATTCCTCTTATCCTACCACCTTACATGGGCTATTTCCTCGCCCCGGGTCGAAATGGTGATCTGTTCCACAGGCACCGCCGCACCCGAAATCTGCAAGGCTTTCTTGATGATCACATTCATTGCCGAGCAACAGGGGACTTCCATGATCAGGATGGTCAGGCTTTTGATGTTGCACGTCTTGAAGATATCAGCAAAACGTTGAATATACGCTTCGGCATCATCAAACTTGGGGCAACCCATCATAACTGTCTTGCCGTTAAGGTATCTTTCCTGGAAGCCGGGGACGGCAACGGCCGAACAGTCGGCGACCACCAGGAGATCGGCATTCTGCAGAAAGGGCGCCTGCGGTGGAATGAGGCGAATCTGGATGGGCCAATGGCTGAGCGCGGACCCCTGGGCGGACGCTACTGGTGCAGCCGATGTCTTACCTGATGATTTTGGAATAAAGGTCTGGATTTGAGACGAAGGGCAGCCGCAGGGTGTTTTTGCCGTTTTTTCCGTTGGCGCTTCTTTTTCTTTATTCGCCAGAAATTCCTCTACTGCGTCTTCGTCAAAGTCATCGGCTTCACGCTCGATGATGGTCAGAGCCCCTGTGGGACAAGCGCCGAGACAGGCTCCTAAACCGTCGCAGTATTTTTCCGCTATCAATTTCGCCTTGCCGTCAACGATGGCCAAAGACCCCTCCGCACAATCGGGGACACACTGGCCGCAGCCGTTGCAGAGTTCTTCATCTATCTTGATTATTTTTCTTACACTTCGCATGATCTTCCTCATTCATAACTTTGACTGACGTTTTTTACCGGGCTCGCTCAAAAGCCGTAATCGCCGGTTCTTTTGATACTATAAACAGGGTTTTGCTCGCGGCTTTTTAAAAAGGTCTTAAAACCGTCAAGCTTAAGATCACTATAGCAGAAAGAGCCGGAATATCTTTGACTTGGGTCAAGAACCAGGAGAAATTCAGAAAAATTGCGCAACTGCGGTGATTGAACTGCAGTTCCACGCATACCTGTTTTTTATCACCAGCGGGGGAACGTCGAGAAGAAAAAAGGCGGGACGACGAGCGTCCCGCCTTTCAGGAGGATGGCAGGAGGGCACCGGCTATCCGAGGATTGTCTTCAGATCCTCTTCAGGGGTTGCGGCTATGGGTTTGATTGCAAAGTTTTCCACCAGCACGTTCAGGACGTTCGGGGTGATGAACGCGGGCAGCGTCGGTCCGAGACGGATATCTTTGATTCCCAGACTGAGCAAGGTCAGAAGGATCACAACGGCCTTTTGCTCATACCAAGAAAGGATTAAAGACAAGGGAAGATCGTTGACGCCGCAGTCGAATGCTTTGGCAAGCGCGACGGCAATTTGAATGGCCGAGTAGGAGTCGTTGCACTGGCCGACGTCGAGCAGGCGGGGAATTCCGCCGATATCGCCAAGTTTCTTGTCGAAGAAACGGAATTTCCCGCAGGCAAGGGTCAGGACGACACAGTCGGACGGCACCTTCTCGACAAATTCGGTGTAGTAATTGCGTCCCGGTTTGGCTCCGTCGCAGCCACCGACCAGGAAGAAATGGCGGATGGCTTTGTTTTTCACGGCTTCGATGACCTTGTCGGCGACGCCGAGTACGGCATTTCTGGCAAAACCGGTCAGAACCTCTCCTTTATTCTCATCTTCGGTGAATCCTTCCAATGCCAAAGCCTTTTCAATGACCGCTGTGAAATCTTTGTCTTCGCCGATGTGCTTCACTCCCGGCCAGCCGACCAAACCGGTGGTGAAGACATTGTCTTTATAGGAATCTTTAGGCTTTTGGATACAGTTGGTGGTGAACAGGATTGCTCCCGGGAAAACGGCCATTTCTTTTTGCTGATTTTGCCAGGCCGTGCCGTAATGACCATAAAAATGTTCGTACTTTTTCAGCCCCGGATAACCGTGGCAAGGGAGCATCTCGCCGTGGGTATAAATGGAGATCCCTTTTCCCTGCGTTTGTTGCAGAAGCATATCCAGGTCCTTGAGGTCGTGTCCCGAGACGAGGATGGCTTTTCCTTTCTTATGTCCCAACGGAACAGACGTGGGAACGGGATGTCCGTAGGTGCCGGTATTACCGGCGTCCAAAAGCTCCATGGCCCTCAGATTGACGGTGCCGCATTTCAAGGCGAGCGCCACGAGATCATTAAGACCCAGATCTTTACGGGTAAGCTGTGCCATTGCCTCATGAATAAAGGCATAGACGCTCTCGTCTTCACTACCGAGGATGGCGGCATGATCGGTATAGGCGGCAAGACCGCGTAGACCATAGGTGGCGATTTGTTTCAGTGAGCGTAGGTCTTCGTTTTCGTCAAGGGAGTTGATCAGGTTCAATTGCGCTCCCTGTGCTTCGAGACTTTCTAAGCTGTCAGCGGGAGTGAAGGAGGCTGCATCGGATTCGAATGTAACGGTTCCCCCGGCAGCCTTGACCTTTTCTTTCAAAGACTCGCGGAGTTCGACGGCCTTTTTTATCCATTGCTGGAACCGGGCAGGATCGAAATCAACATTGGTCAGACAGGCAAAGATTGCTTCGGCAGTGAAACGGTTGACGGCGTTCTCAACGACGCCGACCTTTCTGCCTTCCACTGCGACCAGTGAAAGACCCTGCAAGGCAAAAGTCAGAAGATCTTGAAGGCTGGCGACTTCCGGTTGTTTCCCGCATACGCCGATTTTTGTGCAGCCTGTTCCCTGTGCCGTCTGTTCGCATTGATTACAAAACATGGTGTATCCTCCTGAAAATGGTTGGATATCCGCAAAGCAGGATATCTTGATTTGATCTTTATGATCGCGCTTTTTCTTCGCAGCATGTACGAATGTTTGTCCGTTGATGCTTTGACTATAGAGGAGTCTGTGGCGGTATTCCTTGATTCAGGTCAAGAAACGGATTTTTTTCTATCTTTTCCTGGGCCACTGGTTTTAATGGCTCGTCATCAAAGTCGATGACTTGTGGTGATACTGATTAATATCAAATCGTTACGTGTTGGCTGGCGAGTTCTCCGGCCAGTGTTGAAATAATTGCTTGTTGGCTGATGGGTACGTATTTACGAAATAGAAAGTGGTACGCCATGCTTATCTTCCTGCGGCCTCTGCGTTTGTTGCCGCCACCGCCTTCAAAAGAAGCATGCTGTTTTCACTCTCGGAAAACGGTGTGAAATTGAAATCGCCGTATTGTTCGACGATTCTAAAACCTGCCTCGATTATCAATTGAATCCACTCCTTATAGGAAAGGGCCAAGAGGTTCATGGTATGGGCGAGGTCTTCATTCTTGGCTGTTTTATTCATGGGACGGATGCGATACCTCTCTTCAAATACGATGTAACCTTGTCCTTCAGTAAAACTTTTGAGCGTCTCCTTGATGATTTTGCCTCCGCCCGGAGTATCGAAAATCTGAAACTGAAACGTTCTCGCTCTGCCGGAGGCAATTGAATCCTTCTGAGGAATAAAAATTTGAAGCAGAAGCAAACCGTTTTCTTTCAAGTGCTGCCGGATACAGGCAAGAGTTCGTTGGACGTCGGACGGCGTTGCCAAGAGATTCAAGGTGTTGTAGGCCACTATTGCTGCATCGAACCGGGTTTTAATCGAAAAATCACGTATATCCATACAGAAATATGTGGTGTATTCATCCCTTTGCAGCATGGCGAGGGCAAGCATCTCTGGTGAGATATCAATGCCGGTTACCCGGAGCCCACGGGAAGCCAAAGCGCGGGAGAGGCGACCGGTACCGCAGCCTGCTTCAAGCACATTCATGCCGTTTTTGACCGCTTCGAGGTAAAATTGCATGTCGCCGGAGAAATTTGTCATCTCAACATCGTAGAATTCACCGTATCTCTGAGGACTCAGCGGAGAAAAACACACTTCCGGCTCGGAGGAATAGTCCGGAAAATCATCTGTATTGTCGAAATAATTCTGCATAGGAAAAAACACGCTCTTTTCAGTGGGAGCTTAATTTTATGTTCATGTGGAAGGAAAAACAAGGGTATTCCCGGCCTAAACAACGGAGGCGGCTTGACGGGTGAGGCATATTGTCTTGAGAAATCGTAAAAAATCATCTAATATTGGAGCTGTTGCACCAACTAAAAACATTAGGCACTACTACAATCAAGGAGGTTTTTTTCTTTAGACTGCCTTATTTCTGCAGCAGGATTTTTCGCATACCTTGATTTCGAACGAAAATATCATTGGTCAGGCAGATTTCAGATCAAAATTGTTTATTCCTGGAAATATCTCGGGAATCGGCTACCAGACGCTCATTTTTGTATGAAATTTATTCCCAGAACCATTCGTGTTCAAATTATGATGGCTTTTTCGGGGTGTTTCCTCTTTATGGGAGTTATGATTGCCGTTAACTACCATAATTTCAGTAGGTTATCAAGCTCTATGTGGTTTTTTGAACTGGCCGGAGAGCTGAATAGCACCATCTTGGAAATGAGGAGGTATGAGAAGAATTATTTCCTCTACCGTCAGGAATTTAATTTCGAAGAAAATGTGACGTACACAAACCGATTGGCCATGACTCTTAAACGGGAACAACAGAGTCTTGTGTCCTCGATCGGCAAGGAAAATTACGATCATTTTGTCAAGGATGTCGAAAACTACAGCTCGTTGATGTTGAGATTGCATCAGAAAGAGTGTGATGCAGACGGATGTACGGATCTTCAGGCCCTGATCCGCGGTGCAGGGCAGAACCTGCTGGCCTTGGGCGATCAGTTCGTCGTGGCGGAAAAAAGAGATGCCGACCGGTTGCTGAAGCAGATGATCCCGTTGCCTCTGATAAGCTTGATGGTGCTGATGATTCTTTTGATCTTCGTCATTTTTTGGATTGCCGAAAAAGTCATCAGGCCGCTTGCTCGCATAACACGTGAATCGGAGGCTGTAGCCCAAGGGGCCTTCCAGCGCATAACTCCTTATGGAGAAGCGGGAAATGAAATCAATTCCTTGATCAATTCCCTCAATAGAATGATGGCCGAGCTGGAGAAGAGGCAGGAGCAGTTGATTCAGTCTCGAAAGATTGCCTCCATCGGAACGTTGACGGCGGGTATTGCCCACGAAATCAACAATCCGGTCAACAATATTTCGTTGATTCTGGAATCTCTCATCGAAGACGGGGAAACAATGACCCCGGATGAGCGGATCAAAACCTATCAGGAGGCCTTGGAGCAGGCGGACAGAACGAGCGATATCGTAAAAAACCTCCTGGAGTTTTCCAGGGTAAGCAAGCCGGTGCTGGGGGCGGTGGATATCGTGTCGGTGGTCGACAAGACGGCCAGCCTTCTCAACAACGAGATGAATTTACATAAGGTCAAGTTCTCCCGGGAGATTCAAGAAGCGCAACCCGATATCTATTTTGATAAGGGAGGCTTGCAGCAGGTTCTGTTGAACCTTTTTCTTAACAGCATTCACGCGATGTCGGGAGGCGGCGAACTGCAGGTTCTGATCGGGAGCTCAGAGATGAAGAACGAAAGCCGGATAGACGTAATCGATAACGGACCGGGAATTCCACCGGAGAATATTGATCAGATTTTCGATCCGTTTTTCACGACCAAAAAAGAAGGTATCGGTACGGGCTTGGGGCTTTCCGTCAGTTATAATATCATAAAAAAGAACGGGGGCCGGATGAAAGTGGAAAGCACGCCCGGTCAGGGGACGTGTTTCACCCTCTATCTTCCCAGAACAAAAAATGTGATCATCGAAGGATGATGTCATGGATCGATTTCGCATAGCCATCATTGATGATGAGCCCGTCGTCTGCCGTGAGGTAAAACGGTGCCTTTCCAAGGAACCTTATGCCATCGAGACGTTTCCCGACGGTGAATCGGCTGTAAGGAGAATGGAGGACTACGCCTTCGATCTTGTTTTGTGCGACCTTCATCTTCCCGGTTTGAACGGTCTCGATGTCTTGAAGTTTGTGCGTAAGCGGTACCCGCAGAGCGAGGTCATCATGATTACCGCTTACAGTTCAGTGGACACCGCCATCGAAGCCATACGTGCCGGTGCTTTTCATTATGTAACCAAGCCCATCAAATTTGCAGAACTCCGGGTCCTGGTAAAACGCGCGTTGGATAAGGTGCATCTTGTGCGTGAAAAAGATGCACTGAAAGAGGCACTCTTCTCTCAGAAACGGCCGGCCGAGATCATCGGCAACAGCAAAAGCATGCTCGAAGTCTTCCAGTTAATCGACAAGGTCGGACCTTTGGATTGCAACGTGCTCATTCACGGAGAGAGCGGCACCGGAAAAGAGATGGTGGCTCAGGCCCTTCATCAGCGAAGTCAGCGCAGGCAAAATCCCTTCGTCTCTTTCAACTGCGGTGGCTTTTCCGAGGAGTTGATCACCAACGAACTTTTCGGGCATGAAAAAGGCGCCTTTACCGGGGCCAATGAGACCAAGATCG
This sequence comes from Desulfocapsaceae bacterium, assembly GCA_046705065.1. GTDB lineage: Bacteria > Desulfobacterota > Desulfobulbia > Desulfobulbales > Desulfocapsaceae > CAWGGS01. The sequence goes on along the minus strand of JBJKQT010000072.1, from coordinate 3,273 downwards.
GTCTTTTGGAGGCAGCCAACAAAGGAACGATCTTCCTGGATGAGATCGGCGAGATGCCGATGACCATGCAGGTGAAACTCCTGCGCTTCGTCGAAGAACGTTTCTTGTTGCGGGTAGGTGGAATTAAACAAATACCGGTGGATGTCCGTCTGGTTGCCGCAAGCAACCAGGATCTCAAAACCATGGCCAAAGCGGGCTCATTTAGAGAGGACCTCTTTTACCGGTTGAATGTGGTCCTGATCAACCTGCCGCCGCTGCGAACCCGGCCCGAGGACATTCCTCTTCTCATCCGGCATTTCCTTGCCAAATACAGCCGGTCCTTCGGCAAAGAGGTAACGCGCGTTTCTTCTGAAGTATTGGATATCCTGAGCCATTATCCGTTTCCCGGCAACGTCCGGGAACTTGAAAACATCATTGAGCGCGCCGTTGCGCTCTCCGATGAAAAGGAACTTTCCGCCGATGATCTTCCCTCCGACCTCAGGGAACTTTGCATCAGCACCATCGATACCCAGTCCTGGGTTTCTTTGGAGGAAAAGGAAAAGCAGTACATTCAGGAAGTGTTGGCAAAAACCAACTACCGGAAAAACCTTGCCGCCGATATTCTCGGTCTGCCGAAGACTTCGTTCTGGCGGAAATTAAAGCGATACGGTCTGGAATAGATCCGGATAATAATCATCTTCTTGCAAAAGATCCTGATAAATTCCTTAGAATGTCCGAGGACCCCTTTTAAAGAAAATTATTCCCCAATTCATCTTGACAAATTCGTATGCGTCAATCATATTAACTACTATGGTAGATAATATGATTGAATGTCTTTGTCAGTTGGGCTTGAGCGAATACGAGGCGCGCAGCTATCGTGCGCTTCACCGGGAAAATCCTTTGACCGCTTACGAAACCGCGCAACAGGCTGGCCTGCCCACCTCGAAGATTTATCAAGTACTTGGCAAACTTGAAGAGAAAGGACTGGTGCTCAGCCTGCAAGAGAGCAATCGCAAACGTTACATTCCTCAGGATCTGGAAACCTTTACCGCCTCCTGCCGTTTTCAAATGGAAAAGACGCTTACCGCTCTGGAGGAGGAGGGCCGCAAGGACAAACAAGAAAGCCGGGCTTCCTATATCTGGAATCTGAAGGGCTATGAGGAGATTATCGACAAAGCTGCGCAGATAATCAGCAGCGCCAAGCGTGAACTGCTCATCTCACTCTGGCATGATGAGCTGGTTCTGTTGCACTCCGCTCTACAGGCTCGAGTTGTTGCAGGAGTGCGTCTTGGTGTCGTTCATTTTGGTGAGCTTGATCATGCGCTTGCGGTCGGTACCTGCTTTTCCCATCCAATCGCCGACACCCTTTTTCAGGAGAAAGGGGGACGAGGGCTGACGCTGGTGGCCGATACCAAAGAAGCAATGATGGTTACGGTGTTCGGCAACGGCATGGCGGAAGGGGCTTGGAGCAGAAACCGGGGCTATGTTACCCTGGCGGAAGACTATGTCAAACATGATATATACATCATGAAAATCGTTGATCGGTTCGACGGCCTGCTACTCGAACGGTTCGGTCCGGGCTATCGAAAACTGAGGGATGTCTTTGCTGATGACGAGGAGGATAGGAACGAACCACTATGACTATTTATCTGAATGGACGTTTTGTGGAGAAGGAGCAGGCGATGATCTCGGTTTATGACCATGGCTTACTTTACGGGGACGGGATCTTCGAGGGAATTCGTATCTATGGCGGGAAAATCTTCCGGCTGGCTGAGCATGTCCGCCGGTTTTACGATAGCGCCAAATCGATTCTCCTGACCCTGCCGATGGATGCGAAGCAGCTGTCGGAGGCTCTGCTCGAAGGTGTGCAACGCTATGGAAAGGCAGAAGGTTATATCCGTCTCGTCGCTACTCGGGGGAAGGGTGATCTGGGTCTCGATCCGGACAAATGTCATGTTCCGACCATTTTTTTCATTATCGACACCATCAGCCTCTACCCGGAAGCCATGTATCGTGAAGGTATCGGGGTGATTACCGCCTCGTCGCGTCGCTTACCACCGGATGGTCTCGACCCGCGAGTGAAAACACTCAACTACCTCAACAACATTATGGCCAAAATTGAGGCGAAACAGGCCGGATGCATAGAGGCGATCATGCTCAACCACCGAGGTGAGGTGGCTGAGTGCACCGCCGATAATATTTTCATTGTCCGTGACGGAGTGTTGTCAACGCCGGCACCGCACTGCGGCATATTACAGGGTATTACCAGGCAGACTGTGCTGGAATTGGCTGAAAATCTCGGCATCGGCGTACGGGAGACAGTCCTCACGCGATTTGATCTCTATACCGCCGATGAGTGCTTTATGACCGGATCCGGGGCTGAGATCGTTCCGGTAAATTCTATCGACGGCCGTATCATCGGCACAGGCAAACCAGGGGAAATGACCGCGCGGTTGCGCCAGGTTTTCGGTGAACGTATCGCAACACATAGCGAGTGATCATGGCGGCGCTGCCTGTACCACTTAGGTCAAAAAATATTGTGAGGTTCAGATGAAAATCAAAGCATTGTTTCATATCGATGAAAGTGAAAAATGGAAGTTGTTAATAAAGAATGTAAAGAATTTGTATAAGGTACTGGATGATGCGCCCTTCGAAATAGAGGTGCTAGCTAATTCTGTTGCGGTTACAGAGTATAGGAAGGAATGCAGTGTATTTGCAGAGGAGTTCAGAGAATTTTCTGCAATTGGGATCAAATTATGTGCCTGCAGAAACGCTCTTAATGAGCAGAAGATAAGTCCAGAAGAATTGTTTGAATTCGTAAAGATTGTTCCTGTTGGGGTTAAGGAAATAATAGAAAAACAATACGCTGGATACGCCTATCTGAAGCCATAGTTTTGAGATGCTTATTTTGGGCTCCCCACCCATCAACGAATAATTCTCGATAACTGCCGATACTATTTTATTAATTTGCGGTGTCTTTCGCAGTAACCTCACGAAGATTTTTGATGTCACGTATGGGAGAAGCGCCAAACCACCGGTTGTATTCGCGGCTGAATTGGGTGGAGCTTTCATAACCTACTTGAAACGCTGCAGTCGCTACATCCAGCGATTCGAGAAGCATCAACCGCCGTGCTTCATTTAAACGCAATCTTTTTTTGTATTGCAACGGGCTCATTGTCGTCAGTTCCCGGAAGTGCTGGTGGAAGGTTGACCTGCTCATGTTAATTTGCTTGGCAAGATCATCGATCCGGAATGACTGAGCGAAGTTTTCCTTAAGCCAGGTGATTGATCACG
>JBJKQT010000071.1:0-10018 GCA_046705065.1 Desulfocapsaceae bacterium | reverse complement strand
GACTGCGGCTCCAAAATCACATGCCTTCTGTAAATCAGCATCATCCGGCCGTCCCTGCGCAATGGGCTGAGAAACAGATGAATACGAATGTTCGGCAACAAAAGCCCCTGCTGCGACGGGAGTAAATCCGCATTTCACGGAAAGATCATTCAATTCTTTCAGGGCATCGTCATAGGCTCTGTTTCCGTAAACCACCACGAGGATGACGGGAGTCTGTTCGGCCTTGAACCGGGACAAATAGGATACAACCGTCTCCGGCAGGCGGCCGTAATAGACCGGAGCTGCAAGGAGCACAACTTCCCTCCCGAATTCAAACGACTCCTGACGATGAGATCGTTTCGTAATGTCCATCATCTCCACCCGTTGGGCCTCAAATCCCCTGACGATGTTTTCCACAATCGTCTTTGTCGTCCCCGTGGGAGAAAAATATATACAAGAAACCGATTTGATATTCACCTCCATCCTCCCTTTATTTGTAGTTCTTATTCAAAATTTCAACCTTATAAAATCACACTCCATTCAAAATTCAAGAGCATTGTTTACCTGATATCAATTTTCATCGGCGTGTTTCATCTTCTCGTAGTTCCTTACTGAAATCATAAGACCATGTTTAAATTGGTTACTAAAGGTTATCCCTCGTGTTTTTGTTGTTCTATCAACGAATAGAAGTATAATTTTATTGTTTAACGTCAATTATATTGGATAGGCTCCGCTCACCATGAAAAATGACGTTAATGCATTCGCTTCTCAGTTGCGCTTTTCTAAACATTCCGTAGAGAAAGAGTATTATCCAAATAGTTAGAATACTCTCTAGGGATAGCGGGATCTTTTGTAAACGTTAACACAATCCCCATAAGGAAAGCTCCATGGCTCAGAATTATTTTTTTTCGTCGGCGCCGGATTTCGAAAAGGCGTTTGAAGACACATTTTCCACCATTGCCCATCCTGCATCCGGCACGTACCTGATTTCAAACGACAAGGGTGTTTCTGCCGAAATATATGCACCGGAAATCAACTTTTACCTCAAAAACAGCCAAGACCCATTTTCGGAAAAGCTGGAAGGGGTAAAAAGACTCTACGAGCAGCGAGCCTTCGAGTATGATCTGGCTCAAGATGTTGAGGTACAGGTGACCATCAACGGTAGAATTCTTCTCATTTCCGTCGAACCCCGGACGGACATGGTAAAGGATTTGATTCGGCACGGATATTGGGCGACCTGTATTCATCCGGATCGGATTACTCAGTTAACAGGTAGTGAAGGAAATTTCAAGGTATGCACGGAGGAGAACAACACACCGGACACAATGGAAATCGACCATATCCTGTGGCGGCATATGCCACAGGAATTCGCCGGTGTCAAAGGAAGTTATGATCTCCAGGCACTTACCCTGGAGGAAATAGCCGGAAGCATTATTCCAAAAGCGAAGACTGTCACCTGCAAAAAACACATGGGATATGATCCCTCTCTCTGCATATCTCACAAAAAGGAAGGAAATCTTTGTGAGATATGTTCAGATGCATGCCCTGTGGGCGCTATTAAAAAAGATTCTGATACAAACCAGTTAGTTCTCTCCCCTATTCTCTGCAACGGCTGCGGAACCTGCGCAAGGGTGTGCCCGTCCGGCTCTTTGAAATATTTACCGATTCCCGGATCCTCTTTTGAACGAATCTGCTCTTGCTACAAAGGCAAAATCGCCCTAGTCATCCCCAGACGCATCGATCCGGAAAACCTCCATGTTCCTCTGCCGCCACACGTTTTGCCGATGACTGTGCCGGATGATACTTTTCTTGATGAACGCCATCTGTTATCTCTCTTCCAAATCAGTGGAAACCCCATTGTCATTTTTACCGACATATCTTCCAATTCGCTGCGCGATATAGGAACATTCCTCAACGAAATCCTGCAAAGGAAATACGGAAAGCAAGCTCTTTTCCTCTGCGATAACGAACAGGATCTGGAACGAGTCTTGTCCTGCCTTCCTGAATTTAGCGATGCTTCATTCAATATCGAAACGGGATATTTGCAAAAGCGAGCTGTTTTTTCCAAACGGCTTGCGCATACAATCGGCAACGACGATCTTGGGTGTACCGACGTGCCGGCATCACTCCCCTATGGCCGCATTACAATCGACCGGGATACATGCACACTCTGCCTGGCCTGTGTGGGAGCTTGCGCCATGGGCGCCCTGACTGCACATCCCGAAGACAATACGCTCAGATTCAACCACTCCTTTTGCGCTGCCTGCGGCAACTGTCAAAGTATATGCCCTGAAACGGGTTGTCTTGAGGTCGTTGAAGGCACACTGGCACTCCATCCGAATTCCTTCCGGCAAACCATCCTCGCCACCGATGAGTTGATGGAATGCACTGAATGCAAAAAGCCCTTCGCACCACGAAAATCGATCGAGAAAATTGCAGGCATTATGCGGCCGATATTTGCCGGCGATCCTGCCAAAGTAAAAACCCTCTACTGCTGTCAGGACTGTAAAGCCAAAATCATGATCGAAAGCCGAATCGGCGACAACTTCAATCCAGGAGACAGAGCATGGATCGAAAGGCAATAAACAAGGCTCGAATCGTCTATTATGGTTTTTTTTCCTCTGTCTTTTCCTTCAACCTCACGCAGGAAAGCTACCCGGTGATCAAAAACCTGATAGCTCTTCTGGTTGAAAACCCCGTTGATGATGAAACGGCAGAAGCCCTGGGCAATATCAAATCGTTTTTGGACGATGGCGGGTATGAGGCGATAAAGGCCGAAAGTGACATGCTTTTTTTCAGCCCCATCGAAGCGTTTCTCCCCATGACCGCCTCATTCTATCACGAGGGGAGAGACGACGGCAGCATGCGCCTTGAGATGCTGGACTACGTTTATGCATCAAACTACAGAAGAAACACTGAAGAATTCAAAGAAAATGAAGATCATATGGAGTTTATTTTCCTTTTCATGCAGCGGCTGATTATCGATGATTTGGAAGGGAATCCTGAATCCTCATCCCTTTCCCAAAAGGTCTTTACGAATATACTCAACAACATAATCGATGAATTCGCATCCAACCTGATTCACCATGCGAAGAGCCGGTTTTATAGGTATGTCGCCGTTATACTTCATTCGTTTGTTCAAATCGAACGGTTGTTGCTTGGTGTCGAGGCTCCCCTAAAACCAGTTCCGAACTCTATGCCAAGTCCCCGTTTGAAGGCGGCGAAAAGACCTTCCGGAAGAATTCCCGAGAGAAACCCTGCCGGATACGGATGTATCTGATACAGGTTTTTGTACCATCAGGCTGAGGAGTTACATATACCTGAGATTCGTCCACTTAAAAAAGGAGGGAAAATGAGCGAGGAAAGAAGAAAATTTCTAAAAATTGCCCTTGGCGCAGGAGTCGTGGGAGTTGGCGCCTTGATGGGCGCCAAACCGGGCAAAGCCGAAGACAAAACTCCGGACTCTTCGAGTTCCAACGGTGTCGTCGTCGGCCATTCCCCGAAAAAAGAAATCCTCTACAAGAAGACGACCAATTGGGATATCTACTACAAATCTTCATACTAACAGGAGGAGTCGACCATCATGTTTGACAATGTACTGAACAACATGACAGCCAAGGTTGGCCGAAGATCTTTTTTGAAACTGGCTGCCCTCGGCGCAGGGGTCGGAGCCACCTCGGCCTTTGTCACCGGCAATAAATTGCGAGCCGCCACGGAAGACGAGATCAATAACCCGTATCCCGGATCAAAAAGAGTGAAAACCATTTGCAGCATCTGCTCGGCGGGGTGCGGTATCATCGCCGAGGTCCAAAACGGCGTTTGGGTTCGTCAGGATGTTGCGCAGGATCATCCCATCAGCGAAGGAAGCCATTGTTGCAAAGGCATCGATCAGATTGATCTTATCAAATCGAAACAACGGCTCAAATACCCTTTGAAAAAAGAAAACGGGAAATGGACGCGCATCACCTGGAATCAGGCGGTTGATGAAATTTCCTCAAAAATGCTTAAGCTGCGCAAGGAAAACGGACCCGACACGGTCATGTTTCTCGGTTCCGCCAAGTTCAATACGCAGCAGGCCTTCTATTACAGAAAGTTTGCGGCTATGTGGGGGACGAACAACATCGACCACGTAGCGCGCATCTGACACTCCGCAACAGTCGCCGGTGTGGCGAACACGTGGGGATATGGTGCTATGACGAATCACTTCGGTGATGTCGTAGGTAATTCAAAAGCAATAATGATAATCGGTGCGAACCCGGCTTGTGCAAATCCCATCGGGATGAAACACTTTCTGCAAGCCAAAGACCGCAACAACGCACAACTCATCGTAGTCGATCCGGTTTTCACCAAAACCGCAGCCAAGGCGGACTACTATCTGCGCATCCGAACAGGAACGGATGTGGCCTTTATCTACGGCCTGCTTCATGTCATCTTCAAGAATGGCTGGGAAGATAAGGACTACATCAATGGCAGGGTCTACGGCATGGACCAGATTAAAGCCGAGGCCGCCAAATGGACTCCGGAACTCACCTCCGACGTGACCGGCATTCCCGCAGCCCAGATCGTCCAGGTGGCAACACTGCTCGCAAAGACGAAACCGGGCACGGTTGTCTGGGCTCTGGGCATTACCCAGCATACAACCGGTACGTCAAACACAAGAATCATCCCCATCCTGCAACTGGCTCTCGGCAATATGGGAAAAAACGGCGGCGGCTGCAATATTATCCGCGGTCATGACAATGTGCAGGGCGCAACGGACATGTGCTGCCTTGCCGACAGCCTCCCCGGCTATTACGGCCTGGCAGAAGGGGCGTGGAAGTATTTCGCAAAATCCTGGGGAGTCGACTACGACTGGCTCAAAGGAAGATTCGCCTCTCCCGAGTGGATGCAGGCCAAGGGCTTTTCGCTTGCCAAATGGTGGCAAGGTGTGCTGCAGGAAGAAAAAACCTATTCCTCAGCCCCTATCCGGGCCTTGTGGGTCCAAGGCAACGGCCTCACCTCCATGGCTCAGACGGTAAAAGTTCAGGAAGCGCTGAACAAACTTGACCTTATGGTCATTGCCGAGCCGTTTCTCAATGAAGGCGCTGTCATAAGCAGTAAAAAGGACAACATCTATGTCCTGCCGGCAACAACCCAATTCGAAACGGAAGGGGCCGTAACGGCAACGAACAGGTCGTCGCAATGGCGAAGCAAAGTCGTGGAGCCTCTTTACGAGAGCAAACCCGACCATGAAATCATGTTTGAGTTTGCCAAGAAATTCGGCTTCTACGACGAATACACCCGAGCGATGAAGCTGGGGGTCAAAGACGGTGAGCTGGTCGAGGTCAAAAAGGATTTCCAATGGCCCGACGATGCAACACGGGAGTTGGCCAGGATACTGAAGACCATAGGTCTCGGAGGCTGGACTCCCGAACGACTGAGAAAGCAGCAAGAAAACTGGCATATGTTCGACCCGATCACTTTGGCCGGCGCAGGCCCCATGAAAGGGCAATACTACGGTTTACCCTGGCCGAGTTGGGATGAAAAGCATCCGGGAAGTCCGGTACTCTACGACGTGGACGTACCCGTCAATGAAGGAGGCATGGGCTTTAGAAACAGATTCGGTCTCGAACATGACGGCGTAAGTCAACTGGCCAGTCAAAACACCACGGTCAAAGAGTCCCACATAAAAGGCGGGTATCCTGAAATTACCAAAGAAAATATCGAGCAGGTTCTGGGCATCAAGCTGACGGATAAGGAAAAGCAGCTGATGGGCAGCAACTGGAAAACAGACATTAGTGGAATCATCCAGGAAAAATGCCGAGCCGCAGGCGTTGCACCGTATGGCAATGCCAGAGCCCGTACCATTGTCTGGACTTTTCCGGATCCCGTTCCTCTCCACCGTGAGCCACTGCATTCTTCACGGCCCGATCTTGTGACAAAATATCCGACCTACCCGGATCAGAAAAACAACTTCAGGGTGGACGTAAAATTCATCTCCGAACAGCAAGCCAAGGAATGGGTCAAGGAATTCCCGACCATGCTTGTGACCATGCGGGTCGTCAACCTGAGCGGTGCCGGCATGCTGGAGAGATCGAGCAAATATCTCTCCCACATCACCCCGGAGATGTTTGCCAATATCCATCCGGATCTGGCGTTGAAATACGGTATCCGCGACGGAGAAATGATGTGGCTCCATTCTCCTCAAGGTACGAAGATCCAGGTAAAAGCCCTACATAATCTGAGCGTTACGCCGGACAGAATCTCCTTGCCGTACAACTTTGCAGGAGTCATGCAGGGCGTCGACATGAGCGCGAACTATCCTGAAGGCACCAAACCTTATGCCACTGGTGAAAGTTCCAATACAATCACGAATTACGGCTTCGATATCATTACGCAGATTCCGGAATTCAACGCCGGCCTTTGCCGGATAGAGAAAGCATAAGGAGGAGAGGATATGAGCAGCGAACAAGCTCGGATGAAATTTTTTTGCGACGGCAACCGCTGTATCCAGTGTTATGGCTGCAGCATTGCCTGTGCGGAAGGAAACGAACTCCCTGTGGGTATAAGCAGAAGGAAAGTCATTACCCTGTATGAGGGTATCGTTGGAAAAGAAGTATCTACGTCCATTGCCTGCATGCATTGTGCCGATGCGCCCTGCGAGAAGGTCTGCCCGGTCAAATGTTTTTATATTCGGGAGGACGGCATCGTTTTGCACGACAAAAAGAAATGCATCGGATGCGGGTATTGCCTCTACGCCTGCCCTTTCGGTGCTCCCCAGTTTCCGAGAGCGGGCGCCTTCAGCAGCAGGGGAGTGATGGATAAATGCACCATGTGCGCAGGAGGACCTGAAAAAACAAACAGTCCCGAGGAAAGGAAACTTTACGGGCAGAACCGCATCGCTGAGGGCAAAGTACCCATCTGTGCTGCTGTTTGCGCGACCAATGCCCTGCTGGTTGGTGATGCAGAGGAAGTTTCCGCAATTTACCGAGAAAGAATCAGTTCAAGAGGAAAAGGAGCATAAATGTGATAAAAAAGTCTCTGTTTTTTATCATCGCTCTCCTGATGCTGGCGTCAGCTGCTTATGCGGCTGACAGCCGGATCTGGGGAAAGATGCTGATTCCAAATATCACAACCTACGGTGCGATGGATTCCCACAACCTGGGCCCCCTTTTCACGCTGCTCCAAAGCACCTATTTCCGTAAGCTGTTCTTTGGAATAGTAATCTTTGTCCCCGCCGTATTTTTGGTGCATTATCTGGTCTTCGGCGCCAAAGTCTTTGCGCACGGCGGTCGGAAAATCTACTTTTTCTCGCTTTTTAAGCGGATAATTCACCTCTTCGCAGCCATTTCTTTCGTCATTCTTGTCCCCACCGGCCTGATGATCGTCTTCGGCCGATACCTGGGCGGCGGATCTCTTGTTATGGCAGCCAGGTATCTACACGGGTTTGCGGCCATTGTGTTTTTTATAGCCGTTATTCCCATGTTTTTATTCTGGGTTCTGGAAATGTTGCCGACGTTTGATGACGTTAAATGGGCGATTATTATGGGGGGATATCTCAGCAGAGAAAAAAGAGAGGTTCCGGCAGGCAAGTTCAACGCAGGACAAAAGATGTGGTTTTGGATTGCAACCATCGGTGGTTCGGTCATGCTGGCTACTGGAGCGGCAATGTATTTTCAAGATTTCAATTTCGGGGTCGCCAGTGTCTTCGGAGTTTCTCAAATCAACTTGCTGAGAGCCTGCGCCATAATCCACAATAGTCTGGCGCTGCTGATTATTGCCTTTTTTTTCACCCATGTATATATGGCGCTTTTTGCCATCAAGGGAGCAATAACCAGTATGATCACGGGATACAAGGAGGAGCAGGAAGTGATGTATCTCCACAGCTCTTTCTATAAAAAGATCAAATCACAAAACATACTATAGGAGGTGCTCCGCCGGTCCGAATTAGAAAAAGGCTCACCGCTCGCTATCCCGGATTTCCCGCACCTTGCCGGCAAAATTGCCTGGCTGTCGAGTGGTTCGGGATAGTCGTCCTTCATTAAATTTCCGTTACCCTTCTTTTGTAAATTTTGCATCTCCGTTGCAAGCCTCACATACCGGTATTACTCTTTCGAGTAGATATGAAAAGAGGTAAGCCATTTTCGATTGGTTGCCTGTCCAGCTGGATTTTCACCTGCAGGGTGGGCAGTCTGATATAAAAAGCGGAGGTTTCGGATATGGAAATTGAAACGGGGGCACAATTATCACAAGAAATTAGGAAAAAAATAACCGAGCTGAAAGACGCCTGCGCAGGAATAGACGAAAAGACGGCATCAAGAGCACCTGAAGGCCGATGGACGCCCAAGGAAATTCTCTCCCATCTTTTGGGCTCCGGCGAATCGACTCATGTGCATTTCTTGCAAAATTTCTTAGACAAAGAGACACCGACCCTAGAAATTGATATTGCCAATCCCTTTTTCACCGAGAAACGAGCCCAAAGTTCCTTTGCCGATCTCCTGTCCCAGATTGAAAATGAGTATGAAAAAATAGCAGCCATGGCCGCCAAGCTTACGGAATCCCAACTTTCCAGGAACGCCCATATTCCCCAGCTCAAGGAGTCCCCTTTGGGAGAGTACCCGACATTGGCGGGCATGATCAAAGGCCTGGGGGAGTTTCATGTTCAGATGCATATAGATCATCTGCGTGAAATCCTGCAGCAACCTGCAAGATGAAAGGTTCCTTACGACATTCTTCATTGATAGATGGTTTATGTCATCTGAAGAAAGAAATTTCCTTCAGGCAATATTTCTTCACTTTCTTGATTTCCATTACTATTAAACCTTACACATCTCAGCTAAAAGGATAAGAGAACACACGCATGCTTGATTCAATGATCCCGCTTTCCATTGCCAAATACTTTGAGTTGATAGCCGTGGGTCTTGGAGCAGGAACGTTCGGAACGCTTATCGGAGCCGGCGGCGGCTTCGTGCTGATGCCCATTTTACTGCTTCTCTATCCGCATGATAACCCAGCCGTGATTGCCAGCATCACCTTAGCGGTGGTTTTTTTCAGCGCCCTTTCCGGGACCGAAGCCTATGCCCTGATGGGAAGAGTGGATTTCAAGTCGGGACTTCTCTTCTCCTCCGCGCTGATTCCATCGACCATATTGGGAACCATGACAACGTCTCACATCCCGAGAAATCTCTTTGATGCCATCATAGCACTTCTTATGATCGTGGCTTCCGTCATCCTTTTTTCCAAACGAGAGACGGACAAGGAAAACGCCGCCATCCTATCATCCCATTGCATTCAACGCCATCTCACAGAGCGGGACGGAACGGAAGATACATATGCCTATAATCCTTGGCTGGGAATCGGCTTGAGTTTTTGTCTTGGTTATATTTCCGGTTTGGCGGGTATCGGCGGGGGCATCTTTTACGTCCCTGTTTTTACCTATGTACTGAACTTTCCACTTCATATAGCCACCGCCACATCCCAGTTCAGCTTGGCCATTCTCGGCTTGACAGGCACACTCAGTCATATCGTTTCAGGTGCCTTTGTTCACGGAGTTCACCGAACAGTAGTCTTATCCATCGGTGTGGTGCTGGGAGCTCAGGTGGGTGCCAAGCTCTCCCGGATAGTAAAAAACAGAACCATCATACGTTGTCTTGCCGTCACTCTCGGCCTTGTCGGCATAAGACTTTTCTATACGATAATCGAAACGCTCATCATTCACTGAGCTCTAACTTCGATAGGCATCATTCTAATAGTTGCACAACCACTCCCACAGGCTCGGCAATACTCATGCCGCTTTGGGAAGCGCAAGACAGATATTTATCTTTTCAATAAAATTTTTCCTCCATTAAAACCTCGTTTGCAGTCGAAAAACGAGAGACATTAAGACATTATGGGAATTTTTTCCATTTGAGAATAAAAATTATATTGACGGCCGCATGTAGATCTGTTACGAAAATAAAAGAAACAATTACATTTTTGTTAGGCATAACCACTTGTCTTTGAGGCTTCGGCCGCAAACAGTATGCCTCAATAACAGCGGGAATGCCGGACATATACGCTA
>JBJKQT010000070.1:0-18248 GCA_046705065.1 Desulfocapsaceae bacterium | reverse complement strand
GGTCATTGAATGTTTGCGGGAGATAGCTGCCGAAAATGACATGAAAAAATGGCTTGATAAATCCCTTTGGCCATTGCGCGAGAAGTATTCGAGAGAGTTTGAGCTCTTGAATGTTGAATTTTAAGTTTTCTGCGCAAAATTTCCGGTGGTTCCAGGAAAGTTGACCCGGAACCCAGGCTATTGAGAACCAGAAATATTAGAGGGCGGACCGCCCTCTAAAAGATTGAGGATCCGGTCTCGTTGAGGGAATATCCGGACTGAAAAGCCCCAGCACAATCGGGTTTTTTTCTGAAGGTATTGTTTCTTGGGAGTTTATTTTGAGATATATGCCGATGGATTTTGTCGGCAGGTCCTGTTTAGGCAAGTCCCCAATAAGATTTTCTTCTCTTGCTCTTGTCTCTTGCATTCAAAGCTCTTATATCACACACCTCTGGCTCCCACCGATGGAGTTCGTGTTGTTTTATCTGTAATCTTTTCGCGTATCTAGGTTGAAGATTATAATTTGAAAGACCATGTAGTAACAGAGAATCAGCAAATGGCATATAGTGCGACAAAACGGTAAAATATGCGGCTAAAATTTGAAAATAAATGAATATTTATTATATTTCAAATAACGATACCATTCCTCCTGGTAACCACGACCTGGGAATTGATATTTCTCTTTTTTCAGAAAAAAACTACTTAGATGGAAGAAAAGCTAAACCTGATGCCATCATTATCGGAACCGGAATAGAGAGAAGTACCGAAGAAATTCTGCAAAAGATAAAACGTAATCAATATCTTTGTCTCGTCCCTGTGTTTTCTACAGTCGAGCTGTCCATCTATTTCGAGTCTCTTTATGATGGTTTATTTACGCATTACTCTGAACTTATATATTCTGCAAAGAGAATATCCGGGCGAATTTCGGATCTGAATCTAAAAGACTTGGGAGAAAATCAGGATTATAGGCTCTTAGCTTTCTTATACTCAAGAGATGCCGCTCTTCTTCCGGTACGGAAATCCGTTTCCCGACAGGTTTACGTTTATCCGGTGGCAGACGTATTAGGAGCCCCGGATACTAATTCGTTTGACTGGATTTCACGACTTAAGGACCGCGGTCTAATCGCTTCCGAAAAACTTATTGATAGGATAAGACTTTGCCCAAAATGCGAATGGAGTCATCTCAACTATGTCGATATTTGCCCTGCATGCCAGGGGTTGAATATTTCCAGGGTGCCATTCCTTCACTGTTTTACTTGTGGGCATGTCGCCCCGCAGGAAAAATTCCTTATAAAGGGTATGTTGCTCTGTCCAAATTGCCAAACGAGGCTCAGGCATATCGGTTCCGATTATGACAGGCCAATGGAAAACTACTCTTGTTTTGACTGTGATCAGTCTTTTGTTGAACCTCAGATTATTGCCGATTGCATGCACTGTGGTAATAAAAACTCCCCGGAAGATCTCGTGCCGTGCCATATCCATTCCTATAAACTGACGGCTAAAGGCGTCTATGCTGTAAAAATTGGTGATATTGAAGATATTTATGCCTTGTTCGATAACTTAAACTATGTAACACCCAAATACTTTACTATGCTTTTGGACTGGTTCCTTGGAATCTCTCAGAGATATCCTGAAGATGCATTCAGCATCATAGGAATAAGCATTAAGAATGCCATTGAATTAACCGCATCCATTGGAAAAAATAGGGTTGCGAAACTTATTGATACATTTGCCGGTAGACTGCGAGAGCTTATCAGAACTACAGATATTACAACAAGGAGTTCAGATCATAATTTGTGGATACTTCTGCCTAAAACACCTTCTGCCGGGTGCACCGTTCTGGCGCGAAGGATTATGAATCTCAGGGAAATGACCAAGCAGCATGATGGTTCTCTGCTTGTTATCAAACAGATAACCTATACGGCACCCGATGACTATCTTCAAGGAGAAACCAGTGAACTTCTTATCGGAAGATTGACAAGTGCATTAGAAGAAGAACCTTTTGAACGTAATCGAGAATAAGTCCAGAGATCAGGTGAAAAGGCTGTCGTGTATAACCTTATAATAAAATATATTTTAATTTTTCTGAAAGATCCTTTTTCATCTGACTTATGGGCGCTTATCGCATTTTTTATTCCCTTTGTCCTCTTTTTAGAACTGCCTTATTATATATTTATCCTTCTAGGTATCCTAAAATATTCCCTCAAAAAAAGTAGTAACGTTCCATGTCGTGATACATTTTTTCCACCTGTCTCTTGTATTGTAACCTGTTACTCCGAAGGCCGAGCCGCCGCAGAAACGGTTCGATGTCTGGCGGAACAAATTTACGACGGTGTTATCGAAATTATACCTATTGTCGATGGCGCAGCGGGGAATATCGAAACATTCGATGCAATCACGCAAATGGGTGGGTATATATCCTCATTTACTAACAGACGGCTGGCGGTCATTCCGAAATGGCAGAGAGGTGGCAGGGTTTCTTCTTTGAATTCCGGATTGGCGATAGCTTCAGGGAAAATAGTGATGGCACTGGATGGAGATACCTTATTCGATAATGATATGGTGGAAAAAGCAGTACGGCATTTCAGAGATGAAAATGTTGTCGGGGTTGCAGGCGCCCTCCGGGTTTCGAATGCAGGCAAAAATTTATTGACAAAAATTCAATCACTTGAATACATGCTGTCTATCCATGCGTCGAAAACTGGCCTTAGCGAGTTTAATGCGGTAAACAACATATCTGGTGCTTTTGGTGTATTTCGAAAATCATTTCTTGATGTCATCTCCGGTTGGAGCAATGGAACAGCTGAAGATCTTGATATAACACTGAGGATAAAAAGTTATTTTGGAAGATATCCCGATCTGAAAATTATTTTTGACCCGGAAGCGATAGGGCATACTGAAGTACCGGAATCAGTACGAGGGCTATTCAAACAGAGATTGAGATGGGATGGTGATCTCTATTATCTTTATTTTAGAAAACATGCAAAGACATTCAGCCCAAGACTTATGGGCTTAGGCAACTATCTCGTCCAGATTTGGGCTGGTCTGATGTTTCAGATTTTCACTCCTCTCCTTATTATTGCCTATACGGCATTTATTTGCGTGATGCTGAGTTATAAGAAAATTATATTCATATTCACACTCGTATATCTTTTTTATTTTTTTATCAGTGCAGTTTTTTATTTTTTCTTTGTCTTTTTGATTTCAGAGAGGCCTCGAAATGATCTTAATTTCGCCCTTGTGCTTCCAATTTTCGGGTTTTACCTGTTCTTGGCAAGATTAGTGAATGGTCTTGCGGTACTTTGGGAAATCGCCGTCAAATCACACCTCGATTCCAGTATGGCACCGTGGTGGGTATTAAAGAAGTCCAAGTTTTAATGTGAAAAAGATACTTACCTTCCTATTTTTACTCATTGTGCTTTGTCAAACGGGTACCGGTTTTTCGGCAAATCTTGGAGAACTTGAGAAACGCATCGAGCTTTCTGAGGAGGGACAGCTACTTGGCACAGAGATATCAATGGAGATGGCTGCCCGAGAAAAAGCCAAAGCGGACAGTGGGCTGAAAATTTCAGGGCAAGCGGGGTATGGATGGAATCATGAACCTGTCTCCTTGACATCCTCCGATATGATCTACTACGAAAGTCTTTTTGGCCGTCTCGCCCTTATTCTTCCTGTTTTAGGTTCGAGATGGCAGGAACAGACAGATATATTAAAAACGGAAAGATCCCTGCTTGAGAAAAAGTATCATTATGAAATTTTTAAAAAAACTTCACTTTCTTCACTCAGGAAGATGTATGCGGATTATTGGGTGTCTGAAAAAAAAATCAAACTTGCCCAAGCGTTCTTAAGAGATGAGGCAGCTATAAACGCAATTTTGCAAAAAAGAACAAAACAGGGATTGATACTCAAAGCCGATAACTTGGAATTTATGACTGCTTTCGGCCTGGCAAGACGTGAGATTGCAAGCTCAAAACTGGATAGGAAAAGAGCATCTGAGAGAATAGATAATCTAACCGGAATAAATCTGGATAAAAACCAGATAGCAAATCCCGACCTTCCCTTTCCTGAAATGGATGAAGTAATATTTCAACAACACATCTCTATGTATAATCCCGATGTTGAAATACTTAAAAAAATTGTTTCTGAAAATGAGAAGATTCTCAAGGAAACCAACTGGTCCGGTATAAAATCGAATGTCAGTCTTGCCTATTCACCTGAAAAAGACACACCAGGTAAATTTGGGAACGGGGCCGTTATAAGCATTAATTTTACAGCACCGCTTGATATTGTTTCCTCAAACCGCGCTGCAGAAAAAATGGCGAAACTCGAGATCCGCAAATCCCGTATCTCACTTCAAAATGTAGAAAAACAGGTAGTAAGTAATTTTCTTGAATTTTCTTTGACGTATCAGAATGCACTTGCCAATCTTTCTTTTGACGATCAACGTCTTGCGGCGGCTTTTGAAAGTTTAAGAGAGGCGAGATTGCGGCTTAGCCATTTTCAGGGTGATGTTTTTGAGAAGTTTCTCCAAGCCAGATTGAATTATTTTCGTCGAGCAATTGATGCACTGGATGGTGTTGCTTCAACCTTCAAGACATGTTCGGATCTTCTGCTCGTTGCCGAAAAGAAATCACAAATTGCCGAATCAAGGACTTTTACCCTTGATAATCTACCGGGATTTGAACTCAGAAAACGATATATTTCCCCAACATTATTATTTTTTAATCCAGGGATCGTCAAAACCAGGATATCCATTTCCTCCAAACCATCATTGAAAAATGAAAAAGGCGGTTTTGGTGTTTATATTTGGAACAGTCATCAAATTCTTGGTAAAGACAACGACTTATTTTGGAAAAGATTGAAAAACGACGGGATTGATAAAATACTTGTTTCATTCGACGGGCATCAGATTGAGCAAATTCGAGAGGGAAACCTGGGTGCATCTGTTGCTAAACTAATTGAAAATGCAAAGAAAAATGAGATCAAAGCTATTCTCCTACTGGGTGAACCATCATGGATCCTGCCGGGAAAAAGAAAAGATCTGTTGAATATATTACATCTTTTCAAGAGTTTTAAATTTGAAGGACTCCATCTTGATATTGAACCGGATCAATTGAATCCGGCAGTTGGCAAGAATAAAAAAGAAATGACCGAGTATTTACTGGATACCCTTAAGGAAGTTTTGTTGAGAAATAGTTGGCCATTGGGGATATCCATTCATCCTAGATATTTTAATGAAAGGGAGACTGGAGTATGTCTCGGATGCGAATTGGAAAAACTTCACCTTGCTGAAGTTGCGCTTATGATATACTCGTCTGATACTCGGCTAGTCTTAAGAAAAGCAGAAGAAATACTGAGGAGGTATCCGCTGCTGAGTTTTTCGGTTTCCCAAAGCTTTGAAAGCACACTTCCCAAAAATGAGAGTTATTTCAGCAAAGGGAGGACGACCTTCCTTGAAGATATGGAAAAGTTGCAAGCATCAATACCGGATAGTAATTTTAATTCGATACTGATTCAGTCTTGGGAAGAAATGAGGAAGACGTATCAAAGATGAAAATACGTTTCGATAATGACAAAAAACGGTACCCTTCCTCCGACGGCGGCATGAAAATACCTTACGCACAGGCTAAAAGAGCTCTAGCCGCCTGGAAGTGGTATGTTGTCGTTATACTCACTGCAAGCCCATTACTTTTTTTTCTAGGTAAGATAATTGTTTCCAATATCTTCATCTCAGCGCCTGGCTTCGTTTCTTTAAAAAAGATTAATTTGTTTAGTCCCGAATCGGGGGTGTTAGAGAAAATCTATATAAAAAAAGGCGACTTGATTGAAAAAGGCTCTCCTCTTGTGCGGTTCTCACTCAAGGATCTTGACGATGAAATTTCCTCTATAACTTCTGAAATTACTGAGCTTAACGACAAAAAGAAAAATAGCGTGGTAGATCAACAATTAAGGAAAAATATCCTTTTGGCCCGGGAACTCAGAATGGACAGACGAACTCATCTTAACCAACTTAAACTCCTTGTCTCTGAAGGGGCGGCGACCGCGGCGGAACTGCGCTTCGCTCGGAGCCAGTACATCCAATCTGAGGAAGATGTGTCACGCGCCGTTATCGATTACGCGCTTTCGGTAGAGAAACATACTCCTGGTGCGACCGAATCGACTGAATTGCAGTTGAAGAAAAAATTGAAAAATATTGAAAAAATACGTTCGCAGGTTGATTTCAAAACACCTGTGTCAGGCGTCCTATCAGAAATGTTTATCGTTGAGTCTCAGCATATCGACGCAGGAGCCAAGCTGGCAGAGATCATGGTCCCCGGCGATTACAGTATTAAGGCCTATATCAGCCCATCGGATATCAATCATGTAAAGAAAGGCAAAAAAGTCCAATTGCGAATGCCGGATAATACGTTCATAAACGGATATATCACTTCAAATCCTGAGATGACGGCGACAGTTCCGCCTGAACTTGCAGACACCTTTTCTCAGCCTAAAAAAGCGCTTGAAGTTACTATTATGCCGTTATCTTCTCTTTCCCCAAAATATCAAATAGATAAATTGCCTCTTACTGTTTATCTCGGGTTTCATATATTTTAAGAACTTATATCTTCGTCCTTTGCAATACCCTTGCAGACCGCTCATAGAACGGTAGCAATCACTGGGCGGCATGCTGATTTTTGATCCTTTGCTATATTCATTTTCCAGCTGTGTAACATCGGCAAACTCTGAGCGTTCTATCTCTGGAACGAGCGCAGAATTTCTCGGGAGATGATCAGGCGCTGGATTTCACTTGTCCCTTCATATATGGTTGTGATTCGGGCATCCCGTGTAAAGCGCTCAACCGGAAAGTCCTTTGTGTAGCCGTAGCCGCCAAGAATCTGCATTGCTTCGTAACAGGCCAGATTTGCCGATTCAGTGGCAAAGAGCTTTGCCATGGATGCCTCCTTGGCAAAGGAACGGCCTTTTTCTTTTTTGAATGCGGCGTTCATCAGCAGAAGTCGTGAGGCCTCAAGCCGTGTATACATGTCGGCAATTTTCCATTGGATGGCCTGAAACTGGCTGATTTTCCGGCCGAACTGGGAACGCTCAAGAGAATATCTGGTGGCATGATCCATCGCTGCAAGCCCCACCCCCAAGCCCAACGAACCGATGCCGATGCGTCCTCCGGCGAGTTCTCCCACGGCAGTCCGGAAACCGTCATTCAATTTTCCCATGAGCGCATCACCCGGCACGCGGCAATCCTGAAACAAAACCTCGTTTGTGGTGGAGGCGTGTTGCCCCATCTTTTCCTCCTTTTTACCCACGATGAGGCCTGGTATTCCGTTCTCCACTAGAAAGGTGCTGATTCCTTTGCCTTTTTCCGCTTTCGAGTCAGTTACCGCCCAGACTACGAACACACCGGCATAGGACGCGCTGGTAATGAAAATTTTTGATCCGTTTAAAATCCAGCCGTCCCCGTCCCGCACAGCCGACGTGGTCATACCGGCAGGATCGGAGCCCGCCCCCGGTTCGGTTAAGGCAAAAGCTGCCGCGGGGTAGTCACCGTTGCAGATTTTGGGAATATATCGTTTTTTCTGCTCCTCGCTGCCGAGTGCCTGAATGACCTCGCTTACCATGTTGTTAACGGAAACGGTTACCGCCGTTGAAGCGCAGGCCCTGGCAATTTCAGTCATCGCAACGCTGAAGGCCACGACGCCTGCCTCGGAGCCTCCGTACTCCTCTTTGATATTGAGCCCCATGAAGCCGAGTTCGGCCAGCTTTTTTAAATTGGTGAAAAAGATCTGCTCGTCTTTTCCCTGATCAAGTCGCGCTGCGACGGGTTCGAGTTCCGCGGCGGCGAATTCCTTCGCCGTTTCCTGAATGAGTTTCTGCTCTTCGTTTAAATCAAGATTCATAACCGTTCCTGTTCGTTATTTTCCCTGGAATTGAGCGGGGCGTTTTTCCAGAAAGGCATCCATTCCTTCCTTTTGATCATCGGTGGTGAAGCTGAGTGCGAACTGATCGACCTCATAAGCACAAGCTCTGGTGAGATCCATTTCCAGTCCGGCAATGATTGCATCTTTGCTTAAACGGACGGCCACCGGACCGCGCGAGATAATCTTGTGCGCCATTTCACGGCAGGTGGGAAGCAATTGAGCCTGCGGTACAACCCGATTGACCAAGCCGATGCGCCAGGCTTCCTCGGCACCGATCATATCTCCGGTAAAGATCAATTCGCTCGCCCTGCCTCTACCGATCAGGCGCGGCAGCCGCTGTGTGCCGCCGAAACCGGGCAGGATGCCGAGATTAACCTCCGGCTGCCCGAATTTAGCATTGTCGCTCGCCAGACGGATATCACAGGATATGGCCAGTTCGCATCCGCCACCGAGAGCAAATCCGTTGACGGCCGCAATGACAGGTTTACCGAGCTTTTCGATGGTGGCCATACATTCTTGGCCCAGATTGGCGAAGTCTCGAACTTCAAGCGGGGTGAGCTTGCGCATGAAGGAAATATCCGCCCCGGCAACGAAGGCCTTTTCTCCTGAACCGGTCAAAATAACCACCTGAGCGGCGTCGTTTCCCATTAATCCCTTAAAACAGTCAATCAACTCCAGTAAGGTCTCTTTGTTCAACGCGTTCAATGCTTTTGGACGATTGACGGTGACGGTTGCGATTTTTCCCTCGATTTCCAGGAGTAAGTTTGTATATGACATCGAAATTCCTCCAGATAAAATTTGAAAGCATGCGTTTTAAATTGAAATGATCGTTAAGATTCCAATGCTTGGCAGGGCTTCAATATCAGAGATAAAAAGTCGAAAAAGACGACAATTACCCGGCCAAAGAGAATTTCCAGGAGCAATACCAGTCAACCGGATGGTCATCGGGCGGACAACCGATACATGATGTTTCAATTCTCGGATCAATGGAGCGTGCAAAATAGCTGTATTCAACCAAGCCACCGGATTTGCAGGGATAATCGTCGAGTCCCTTGCGATTTCTGGCAGCCTGGACTCGGCATTCATCCATTCTAAAGACGAAACTGTCGGGTGTCTCATCGACGATGGATTGTTTATTTATACCTGCATAGACTCGAAATCCCAAAGCCCTTTTTAGTCCTTCAAGGCCCGGATAGTCATCGAGTCCCAAGAGTTTTTTGATTGAGGAAGCCTCGAATGGGGAGAATCGAGCCCAGCAGGAATCGTTGCAGCGCTTTGCGTCGTTCATACCCTGAGTGAATTCTACTGCCTGAAACCAAACGCCGTCACCGGCCAACCAGTTTTTGGCCACCCGGTCCTTGAGTGCGTTTAAAGATGCCGGGTCCATGTCGAGGAGGGGCGACGGGATTCCGTCTTTCATTTCAAAGCCCAGGGTTGACGCAAGATGACGCATCTGGATGTCATAACTTCTTTTGGTGACATCATGCAGGATTTCAAGTGCCTTTTCCATGCCGATCTGATGGCATACTTCTGTGAACCACAGGGCATGATGCATCATTGTGCGATGAAAAAGATCGATGATGAAGCGGGCCGTTTCCCGATGGCTCAATTCAGAGTGATGGTAGGCAACATTTGACATTGTAGGCTCACTGTAAGAAGAATTCGGCACCGTTTATAAAATGTTGTACGGATGGTGCCGGTGTTTTGCATACCATCCGTCATTGTTCTATCGGCAGAGCGTTTATGGGCGTTTATCCCGGAAGAGTATGGATGCCGTCGTCGAATTTGGACAGCGATTCGAGGCCATTGTCGGTTACCAGCAGGGTATTTTCAATGCCGACGACGCCTTTGCCCGGCATGATGACCTTCGGCTCCAAGGCTATAACCATACCGCCGGCGAGTGGCAGTTTTTGGCCTTTGGCGAGAAAGGGGAATTCGTCCAGTTCCAACCCGACTCCGTGGCCAGTGAACCTGATACGTCTGTCACCGACTCCCATGAAATACTCGTGGTAGCCCATATCCCGGGCCATCGCCGTCATCATCTCGTAGATCTCTCCGGACGGGATTCCCGGTAAAGCCTGCTTTTTTGTTTTCTCTTGGATTGCAAGCATGGCCTCATGAGCGCGTACCAACTCGTCGGGCAGGGGTCCTATGGAGAATATTCGTGCATGATCGCAGATATAACCCTGATGAGCAAAGACATAGTCAAAGAGGATCGGTTCGTTTCTGGCGATTTTTTTAAATCCGGCTCCCTGACCGATGGCTGGGCTGACGCCTCTGCCACCCGTGGGGGAGGCCAGATAGCTCGGTACCGCAGCATCAACCCCCGACAGCAGGTGACCGTAAAACAGCTCGCTTCCCCAGAGCCGCATCCGGACGATGCCCTGATGGCCAAGCCCTCGGGCATACGCCTCGATCTGGCCGGCAACCGCCACTTCGGTTTTGCCGACCTCGAGTAACTCAGGAAGGTGACCCGCCACCGTGTCGGAGAACGCGGCGGCTTTTTTGAGAATATCTATTTCATAGTCGGATTTAACCGCACGGATTAGACGAATTTCTGATGAAATATCGGCTAACTTGCTGCTTTTAAAAATTTCTTGGTACTGAAAATAGAGATTTGCCGGCAGTACGTCGAGTTCTAAGCCGAGCATTTCCGGCAGCGGATAGCCGTGCTCCTGCAGGGCGGAAGGGATCTTCTTCGGGCTGACGACGGAAATAATCTGATCAAGGGACGATTCCACCTTGGCGCGATCGAACTCTTTGAAAATCATTAGGAGGGGAGCCCCGGACTCGGGTACATAAAGCCAGCCCTGCTGAGAGGTTGCGGCGAAGTAAAAAAGGTCCGTTTTTTGAACGATAAGTGTTCCTTTTACGCCTTTTTTCTGCATGGCATGTTGCAGCTTCTCGATTCTGGTCTGCAATTCCTGGGCCGGAGCACCGGGTGTATAGGACATCATGTTTTTTGCCTTTTTGTTGGAACGAGCCCAGCTAAGCTGGAGGAAAGCCTTTAGCACTGATACTAATAGGTATAAAAACCCCTTCCTGTCTTTCTTCCGAGCCACCCCGCTTCGACATATTTTCTAAGCAGCGGGCAAGGCCGGTATTTGGAGTCTTTGAACCCCTCGTAGAGTGTTTCCATGATGGCAAGGCACGTGTCGAGTCCTATGAGATCCGCCAGGGCCAGCGGTCCCATTGGGTGATTCATGCCGAGTTTCATGACCGTGTCGATGTCCTCGGCACGGCCGACGCTCTGATAAAGACAGAATATGGCTTCGTTTATCATGGGCATCAGAATCCTGTTGGCGATGAAACCCGGAAAGTCGTTGGCCTCTGCCGGCGTCTTGCCGAATTTCAGGCAGAGGTCCCAGGTGATTTGAAATGTCTCCTCTGAGGTGGCCAGCCCCTTAATTACCTCCACCAGTTTCATCACCGGAACAGGATTCATGAAATGCATGCCGATAACCTTCTCAGGGCGTTTCGTCTGGGCTGCAATGCGACCGATGGGAATGGATGAGGTATTGGTTGAAAGGATGGTCGAAGGAGGGCAGGCGGCATCCAATTCCCGAAAGATGTTAAATTTGAGGTCCTGGCGCTCAACAGCAGCCTCGACAACGAAGTCCACCGACGCCATGTCCTTAAGGTTTGTCGTTGTAGAAATTCTTTCAAGAATGGCATCCCGCCCGGCGGCATCGAGTTTGCCTTTGTCGACGCTGCGGCCGAGGTTTTTGGCGATGGTTGCCTTACCTTTGGCCGTATACTCCTCTTTGATGTCGCTCATCAGGACATGTAGTCCGCTTGCCGCAGCAACCTGAGCGATGCCGTTGCCCATCTGTCCTGATCCTATTACCCCGAATTTGGTGATTTCCATGTGTTCTCCTTATCTCGTCCAGCCGCCCATAAGCGCCGGGTTGAATCGATTAGCGAAATAATAAAAAGGTAGTCCGGCAGTCCGATTGCATTTGTTACCGGCCCTTCCTTTAACGATTTAACACCAGGGCAACCGCTTCTCCGCCACCAAGACAAAGTGAGGCCAGACCACGTTTTGCTCCCTGCCGTTGCATTTGGTAAAGCAGGGTGGTTAACACCCTGGCGCCGCTGGCTCCGATGGGATGTCCGAGGGCGACGCTGCCGCCGTTGACGTTGACCCTGTTCGGGTCGAGGCCCAAAACCTTGTTGATTCCCACAGAAGTGCCGCTGAAGGCCTCGTTTATTTCAAAAAGATCAACGTCCGCAATGGAGATGCCTTCTTTTTTCAGGACCTTGGGAATTGCGTGAATAGGTGCCATCAATACATATTTCATCTCGATGGCGCAGGAAGCTTGAGCGCCTATTTCAGCCATGACGGTACAGCCAAGTTCTTTTGCTCTCTGTTCGCTCATGACAACAACGGCTGCAGCACCGTCACTGATACTGGACGCGTTCCCTGCGGTTCCGACACCGCCTTTTTTGAAAACGCCGGGCATCTTCTGCAGTTTTTCGAAGCTCGTTTCTTTCGGGCATTCATCGGTGTCGAACAGCTGCGGGTCCCCTTTCCTCTGTGGGATCATAAGCGGAGCAATCTCATCCTTAAACAGGCCGTCACGTTGAGCTCTGAGTGCCCGGCGATAGGACTCCTCAGCAAACCGGTCCTGGTCTTCTCTGGTCACCGCCCAATGCTCGCTGCAGAGTTCGTTGGACATGCCCATGTGGAAGTCGTTGACGATATCCCACAGACCGTCGTGCACCATATGATCTTCTATCTTACCTGTGCCCATTCGCAGCCCCCACCTAGCTTTCTCAATATAGTACGGGGCCATACTCATATTTTCCATGCCGCCGGCAACAACTACATCGGCATCTCCGCATTGAACTGCCTGGGCGGCCAGCATGACCGCTTTAAGTGAGGAGCCGCAAACCTTATTTACGGTTATGGCCTCCACATCCTGCGGAAGATTTGCCCTTACCGTGGCTTGTTTTGCCGGGTTTTGACCATAGCCGCAGGGAAGCACCATCCCCATGATACATTCGTTTACGTCTTTTCCTTCAATTCCCGCCCTCTTGACTGCCTCTTTGATGGCATGGCCGCCGAGATCGGTGGCTCCGGTTGTGGCGAGAGAGCCGCCAAAGCTTCCCAGCGGAGTACGGACGGCACTGACAATTACTGCCTTTTTCATAACATTCCTCATCTCTTGTATGATTCGGTATTCATCAGGGTTGTTGTGGATACCATAACCATTTTTAGCAAAATTGTATTAAAAGTCGACATGGCGGAGGCCAGAGCGGGGAGGGGAAGAAGACGGCCTCCGCCATGCGGCAAAATTATGTCAATAAATCAATCCTAAGCTTCATGGACGTAGAACGGCCATTTATGAAAAAACCATTCGTTCCAGAGCAGGGGGATGATCCACCAGAAGTTCCAAATAAGCGATTCTCCGTTGGGAAAACGATGCGACAGCTCCGTCATGTGCGCATTGCCCAGTGCCCAGTGACCAAAATTGCCGTAATAATAAATCCAATAACTCACAGCCGCCAACAGCAGCACGCCAAGGGTCCGAAAAAGGAAGGCCGACCAGCCGTCTTTATCACCCATGGGTACCATATCGTCAAAATAGTGATGCCAGATCAGGAAAGGAATCAAAGTAAAACCAGCAATTTCGGCTGAATGAAGCCAGAGAAAGCGCTGTACCTCCCCGGTACCTTTTGCCTCATGAAGGTGATGAAAAGTTTCCTGCGGCACCCACATCGGTATAATCTTCAAACAAATCAGGGCCAATCCGTAAGCTGCGGCAAACGAAAGAAGCATGGAAATGAGTCCCTTCCATGGTTGCGGTAAGGCAATCAAGGTCCATGGTTTCATCCGCCAAACATTGGCCGTCATAAAGAGGACGATGATCGCCCATTCCCACCAACCGAACACCCAGTGAACATGGGGAGTGCCTCCCAGGTTGCTCCACCACGGGGTACTGAGTACAGGACTTTTAAAAACCAAGCCGAAAAACGGTACGATCAAAACGGTATAAAAAAATAAAGTGATGAAAGAAGCCCAGCCAATCTCTGCCAGTCCGCCTGCAGGTTGTTTTAAATCACTTGGCTGAACAGGCCATTTGCCGAAGAAGATCGTGAAAACCGGATAGGAGTAAAATCCGATCAATACGAAGCCGACAACTGCCACCTGGGCCAGTTTCCCCGGTTGTTTCAATGCATCTAGGCCGTAATAGCTCAGAAAATTGAATCCGAGGCCGAGAACGCGGTAAAAGATTACGTCGATTACAAACCAAACTATGGCAATATTCATGGCAGTCTGGATAAGGCCGCGCAGAGGCTGCGGGACACTTTGGAACGGCCAGTCACCAAGAAACATGTGCTGCCACAGGCCCACCAGAATCATCATTGCCAAATACATAACGAACGGGTACGGGAACCATCCCACCGGCCCGCGGGGATCGCTCAGTACATACCACGACAGCCATGCGATACCCAAAAACATGCCGAACGACACAATACCGGTCAGGGGTTGTCCCCACCGGGGTTTCAACACTTCTGCTGCCATACGCTCCTCCTTGCAAAAACACGAGTTGATACTGCGATTTTTCCCGATAAAACGGCCTCACGTTATAAAACGGCTGCCGTTTTCGGGAGTTGCACAATGCAAAAACCCTGTTTTCGTGACGACGAACTGCGTTGCGTCCGAGCGCTCAGTCAGTATTGAACCAACAAAAAATGCAAAGAGTGTTTTTTGGTTTAAAAACACCCCCCTGAATTGAGCGCATTGCCGACCAAGCGCTCAATCTCTTTTTTTCGGGATGATTCACTGTGGATCAAAATTTGTCAATAAATTTTTAACAGCGGCGGTTTGAATTTTTTTTCCGCTGCGACAACTCAATGAAATTTTTGATCTGAACTCCTTATCAGCACCTCTCTTAGGTTACTAACGATCTGATAGATAAAAATATTCTTTGACAAATATCAGCGATTGTTATTTAGTTAAACCAACCGACCGAGCGCTCAGTAGTATCTGTTTTGGGGTAAAGGGAGATCACCTTTGGTTGTTATTTGAACTTGAAAACGTCGTAACTACCCTCAAATATTGAAGGAATAAACGATTGATCAAAAAAATGACAACGCTGAACCGTCGGCGAGCGAACTCTTCGCGATCCCGACAAATCTGAACTGTGAGGAGCCTCATATGGGTATGGAAAAGCTATACAAAGAAGTCATGGAACTCAATATGATGGAAGACAACGAGGAGAAGAAGAATGTTGCCAAGCATTTCTTCGACAAGTTGAATTCCATGGAATTGCCGGAGTACTTCAACTGGGCCGAAGAAATTTTCGAAGGATTGCATGTCAAAGAAAGAGGGGATAAAGAGGCTCTGATCTGGGCTGATATCGCCACCAAAGAAAGCAAAACCTATACCTACAGTGAATTTGCCGCTTGCGGTAATCAGTGTCTGAACCGTCTGCGCAAGGCAGGGGTGGGGAAGGGAGACAACATGTATATGATTGTCCCCATAGTACCTGAAACCTGGTTCGCGAGCTTTGCCTGTATCAAAGGAGGGTTGGTGGCGGTTCCCACAGCCACCACCATGACGTTAAGAGAGATGGAGTTCAGGTTCGAAACCTATCCCCCCGATACCATTGTAGCGGGTGAAGCGTATGCAGACATGATCGATCAGGCCATCGCCAGTATGGGCTCTCAGCCGAAGATCAAGATTGTGTTGGGGAAAAAGGACGGTTGGATAAGCTATGGCGAGCTTGAAAAAGAAGCCAAAACCGCGGAAGGCGCAAAAACCAAGAAAAACGATCTTCTCTTCTGCTTCTTTACCTCCGGGACCACCGGTCTTCCAAAACGGGTCGGTCATACCGCTGTTTCCTATCCAGTAGGGCATCTTTCCACATCCGTTATGGCCGGCATCAGGCCGGATGACATTCATCACAACTTAAGTGCCCCAGGTTGGGCAAAGTGGGCCTGGAGCAGTTTTTTCGGCCCGCTCAACGTCGGCGCCACCGCCACCGGATTCTTTTTCACTGCGCTTGATGGGTACAAATATCTTGATGCTGTCTCGACCCACAAGGTCAGCACTTTCTGCGCTCCTCCGACCGCTTGGAGGATGTTTATCAATCTTGATACCTCAAAAATCGATCTTTCAAATTTGCGACAGTCCATCGGAGCGGGTGAGCCGCTCAATCCCGAGGTTATTTCGAGATGGAAAAAGCTGACCGGGACTGAGATCAGAGACTTTTACGGTCAGACGGAATCGACCGCAATGATCGGCAATCCTCCATGGATGAAAGGCAAAATGCGCAGCGGATCTTTCGGCTATCCGTCCTTTATGTATGATGTCGTTCTGGTGGACGACGATGGCAATGTAATTACCAAACCCGACGAGCCCGGCCATATTGTCGTGAAGCTCGATAAATGGCGAGCCATCGGGCTTTTTACTGAATATATCGGCAGCCCCGAAAAGATGGCCAGCGTCTTTAAGGAAAACTTTTACTATACCGGTGACCGGGCCAGTATGGATGCCGACGGCTACTGGTGGTTCGTCGGTCGTGCCGATGATGTGATCAAATCCTCGGATTTCCGCGTTGGCCCATTTGAAGTGGAAAGTGCGATGATCGAACATCCCTCCGTCGGCGAGGCCGCGGTCGTCGGCGTACCCGACCCGAAAAGGCACCAACTGGTCAAGGCATTCGTTATCCTGAAGCAAGGATATGAACCTTCCAGGGATCTGGCTTTGGAATTGTTCAAACATTCAATCGACATCCTTGCCAAATTCAAGATTCCGAGAATTATTGAATTCGTCCCCGAAGTACCGAAAACCATCAGCGGAAAGATCAGAAGAATAGAGTTGCGCGAATGGGAGACGACACGGAAAGAAAAAAATGACGGGGCAAAAGAACACGAATATTTCTATTGGGATTTCCCCGAACTGAGTTCAAAGAACAACAAATAACCATTTGGGGGAGATGGGTTCCTGACCCATACTCCCCCTGGTTTCTCTTTTCTGGCAGGTAGTGCCGGGAGGATGCGGCAGTCTTGACATCCTGCCGTCTGAAGGCCGCCTGCACGTTGGAACATCTGCAACGAAACCGGTCGTTTGGTTGGGTAAAAAATAATTCTAGTGTTCTTTTCTGTAATTGTATATGCTTGCCGTTTGGAATTTTTCCTGGAAGAGCATGAGGTGATTCCAAGGTATGCCCTTCCTTTGTACCCGAATAAAACCATTGCAGGGAGTTACAAGAATTGAAAGCCGACGCTAGGAATGCACGCGAAGTTGCAACACAGATTAAGAATCAGGAGCTGGTAAAACAGCGTCGGCGGCAGATTGTCGATGCGGCCGTATCGCTTTTTATCAGATATGGATATCATAAAACCACAACACGTGCGTTGGCTAAAGAAACCGGCTTGTCCATCGGCTCGTTATATGAATATGTTTCTTCAAAAGACGACGTTCTGTATCTCGTTTGTATCGCCATCCATTCGGAGGTCGAGGCAGGAATTAAAGAGGCGATGACCCGTGCCTCACAAGGAAAGGAAGCCCTGGCCGAGATTATTCGCGAGTATTTCCATGTTTGCAACCGCATGAGCGACCATATGCTGCTCATGTATCAGGTTACGCATTTCCTTCCGGAAAAATGGCAGAAAAAGGTTTTGGAGACCGAGATCAGAATAACAAACCTTTTTGTGGAAGCCATAAGAAAGCTCAATGATACCGGAGTATTCCAGCGATTGGATGAGGATATGATCGATTTGATAGGCCATAATATTTCCGTACTCGGACAAACCTGGGCCTTTCGACGGTGGTACTTCGCCAAGCGCTTCACCATCGATCAGTATATCGAACACCAAACCGCTTTTATCATGAGCTTTCTAAAATAGATGGTTGGATAGGGACCCTCTTCCTCTCAGTGACGGTCATATCTGTGATCGTATCGGTTTTTGTCCTTATCATGGTCATACTTGCGATTGTCACGATTACGATAGTGCTCGTTACGCCGATAGTGCTCTCTCTCCCAATGGCGTTCTTTCTCCCATCTGTGCCAGTTGTGTTCCACTTCTCTATAATGTATACGGGGATTTCTCGAATAGGTATGCCGGTATCCGTGGGGTAGCCTGTAGAGGGGTCGAGGAACCCTTTTTCGCTCTACATGATACCAGGGACCGTTATATGAGTGTCCTCGATACCAATATCCGCGATACGGGCGCCACCAATATCCGCCATAGAAAACGACGTCGGCACTGACATTGGGTGCAAAATACACATTGGTTCCCGGGATGACTACCAGTTCAGGAGGATAGGCATAACCGATCGGAGGAGGGGCCGGAATACCAATGTTTACTGAAATGTTGGCAGCGGCAACCATGACGCCTCCT
>JBJKQT010000069.1:0-4729 GCA_046705065.1 Desulfocapsaceae bacterium | reverse complement strand
CAGGGCTTCCATCCGTAAATAAATCAAAACCTGAATCATGGGTAATAAATGCTGCCGGGCTAAGGACGTTCGGGCTGAGATTAGTAATTGTGATATTGAAGGGCAAAGCTAAAGCTTGCTCAGCAACACCGATGTACAATGATGCCACAAAGAACGAAAGCAAAAAAGCTAAGAATTTTGATCTGGAATTCATTTTTCCCTCCTTGGTTGTGCTATTCCATTACCAGCCGGTTCAGCATCTTAGGAAGCGGATGAGAAAGGTTTCCAAAGACACCCTTTGGGTCTTCTGTTTCTCGTAATATCTTCTGCTGTTTGTGCTCAGAAAGCCTTTTCCCTGATGTGCCGTTTGATAGATTTTCACTTACCATGTGGCAAAAAATGCTTTCAATTTGCTCTTTGCATCACTTTTAACTGTGCAATAATTGAACCACTCAAATGTTAAAAAAATATTAGCAGCAAAGCTGTGAAATTTTCGAATGTTATGAGAAAAAGGATACTATTCGTCACCTTTTCGACGTCAATTTTTTTCCAGGAATACGGTTGATGGACGTGATGATTTACAGAATAACGGACTTTAAAATAGAGCCGAGTCCGATTTCGTAGCAGGGCATTGGGGCGTTTATGCTCATCGGCTGCCCCTCAGAGGTTATCTTGGATACCTAAAGATAATTTTATGTTGATAACTTAGTTTGTTTTCAGAATATTTCTTTTCATTAACTCTTTTCCTGGATGTTGGGAAAAATCTTTTTATTTGCCAAATGATCAATTTTTTTTTGCCGGAAAGAATCGGAATCCTTTACAGTTGAGTCGAAAAAAAGCTAAGGTTTTGGTAGTAATGAAAACATCAGTTGCTCTGCAACCGATGGAGGCTTCTCTTCCATATCGATGAAAAATGTCATGACAGGAAAGGTATGGCAAAGTAGAAGCGTTCGCGCGATTGAATTTGATAAGAAAAGTGCAAATAGTAAAGTTGAGAATTGAGGAATTTAGCTCCATGGCTTTTCGAGGTTGATGTCTATTGCGACGTTATCAACCACAGTTCTCTTCTTTGCCTACTGGGTGAAATTTTATGAAGGGGTTTCTTCTTACGCTTTTTCTAACCTTGATTTTGTTGTCTTCACTTCAGCCTTCATCGTGCAAGGCTGAAGCAGGCTCGTTCAGCGTACCTGAAGTTTTGCGTCATGCAACTTATGATAGGTCAAGTTTTTTCTGTAATTACATTTTGAATGCATCCTTCATGGGCAAGTTTGCAACTGTTTTTGCAAAAGCCGAAAAAGTCGGGATGATGAATCCGACTCTGCTTACCCGGCAGGTGGAGGAACAACAAGCTCCGATATTTAAAGAGGTTACACCTTCCCGAGGATATAATCTTTTTCTTCATTCCATCAACGATTTTTACACCAACATCACGGCATTTTTTCAGTCCAATTTTAATCTTATAACGTTACTAAGAATACTGGTTCTCCTTGCCGTTTTTTGTGCGGCTTACGTTGTTTATAAACGGTGCATTGCAACGAGTTTACATGGAGAATGGATGCTCGACACCACGGTGCTCGAGAAGCAGCTGGAAGGTCTAGGGGCATCACAAGAATCCATGGAGGAGTTTAAACAGCAATTCAGCAGGGGGGTAACAACGTTTACGCTGTCCAAAAGACGGTTGACCATTTCCAACAAAGAATGGAGTATCGACTTTGCCTACGAGAAAATCTCGCAAGACGGTAACATCACCACCGGATTATTGGATGGCAAGTTGGTCGTAATGATATGGACACCGCGTTTCGGGCCGTATCGCATTATTTCCTTGCGGCATGCCAATGAACACGAGATTTCCTCCCACCTTTTCAAAGAACTGAAAAATACTGCAAGATCAGCTTGATAAGGAAAAGGATTGACTTTTTGCACGCCTTGATTTTTAAACGAAAATCCTCATTTTGCAAACGGCTCTCCGGTTTTAAATTTTCGCAAGCTTTCGCACGGGTTGTGAGGATGAGATGAGCCCCTCACCGGTATATGCCTCGTGGTTTTTTTCGATATCGGGAAGATTATAAAGATAATTGACCATCATTCCGGCAGATTGCTTGATGCCGTTTGTAGAACCGTCGGCAGCCCAGTTGATACGTTCCACACGAGCGCCGTTGGTGAGGTGAAAATGGGCGACTCGATCGTAAGCACGGCTGCCACGTCTGGCAGTTAGAAGATATCTGGCGCAAAGTCGTAAGAGCGCCGGTTCCAGAAATCTATTGATTTCACTTGCCGGTCCCTGGTTGCTGCTTCGCAAAATTTCCGAGTAGGAGTGGTCCGCTGTCCCGCCATCGCTCAGGATTCGAATTGCCGCGAGTTCCTGTTCACTGAAAGTGAGGTTGTCGGGATTCTTTTGCAGCCATTTTACAAGGCCGGGAATCGGCGAAAGAGTTGAAAATGTTTTCAGGTTCGGAAGTTTTGAAACTAGGTCGCGCACAACCCGTTTGATGAGGAAATTGCCGAAGCTTACCCCGGCAAGGCCGGCTTGACAGTTTGAAATGGAATAAAAAATGGCGGTATCAGCCTTCTCCGGTCTGACATAGGGGGCTTTTTTGTTTAGAAGACTGTTGATATTGTTTGATATACCATTGACTAAGGCGACCTCCACGAAGATGAGCGGTTCGTGAGGCATTCGAGGGTGGAAGTAGGCGTAGCAACGTCGGTCTTCGCGAAGCCTGTTTTTTAAATCGGTCCATGACCGGATAGCGTGGACGGCCTCGTATTCCGCGAGTTTTTCGAGCAGTGCTGCAGGGGATTTCCAGGTAATTCGCTGGAGATCGAGAAAGCCGACGTCGAACCACGAACAAAGAAGTCGAAGGACATCCTGATCGAGTGCCTTGAGGTCCGGGCTTTCTTTCGCCCAACCAATAAGTTCGGCTCTCAGATCGACCAGGAATTTGACCCCCTCCTCCAATTCGTTGAATTGGCGGAGAAGTTTTGTCCTCGGTGGCTCAAGCAGAGTGCGCAGTCTAGCAGTACATTCCCTGCGTTGTACGGGGTCGGTCGTTTTTTGGAGTTGGGCTATTTCCTTTTCTAGAGCGGCATTGTCGATATCATACTCCGCTGCCAAAATTTCCAGGAAACGACGGCGCCCCTCGCTGTTTAAAACCAGATAGGTCTCTCCAAGTTCGGCAGCCCTCGCTCGAGCGGACACTTCACCGCCGTGGCCTTGCAGACATGCGTCGATTTTATCGCGGAGTAGTTGAAGGTCGCCTTCCGGAAGATCGGTATCGATGAGATGTTTCAATTTTCCGGAGTCACCAAGGGGCCAAATTCGTCGAATCCTGCGAAGGGTTCGATCCCACAGAGGTTCAGGTGAGTTTTTCATGGGAAATAACCAGTTAAACGGTTGGATACGGGCGCATGACTGACAACTTTACATACGGACACTAAAAGACCTCATGCTAATTTTCAAGGATTTTTCGATGCGGAATGAAAAGAAGGATAATGATGGAAATCACATTAGGCGTCTTGGGAACAGTGAGTTTCCAAGGTTGCTGAAAAGAATTTTTTTACTGCCAGGCAAAGAACGGCTGTTCGTAATGAGATACACGGATGGGCCTACCGAAGATGGCCACTTCGCGAAATTGAAAGAGTATGGCTGCAGTGGGGGAGGCGATACTGCTGTTGCCGACAGGCATAAGGAGAACAGGATTGTCGCTGCCTGGAAGAGCCTGGAATATAGGAGCATCTTCCCGAAGAAACTCCGTAAGCGGGATGCGGTGGATAGAAGCTACTTCGTCAGGATTGGGGGTACACTGCAAACCGCTTCCTCCCCAGACGACAACGGGACTGATAATAAAACCGGAATGCGTGATATAATCGTCGAGCCGGCCCATGATTCGGTCGGGCCTGAAATTGAGGCCTACTTCTTCACCGAGTTCTCTCAAGGCTGTTTTTTCAGGAGTCTCTCCCTCCTCCATCCGGCCTCCCGGGAGGGCCCATTGCCCTGCGTGTCTTTTTAGTCCGAAGGCCCTTCGGGTAAGGATAAGGGCGGCATTCGAGTTCCATGAGGATTCGTGGGGAATATCAAAAAGAGCCGGATCGTGAGCAACATCAACTATTGTGATGGCAACAGCCGCGCGTTTCAGGTTTTCTTTTTCTTGGGAAACGTACTTGAATGCGGACAGATTCAGCTTTACGCGATGTAAGAGATTCTCATCGCAACGTATATTCTCCTTCAGTAATCGATCTTGCCCCATATCTGCTAGAATCCCATCGCCTTCTCTCTTTTCAGAACTTCCTGCTCGATTTCCCGACGCTGTTTTGGGGTGAGATCGTCCCGGGTAAGCTGTTTGCGAAGCCCGACCAAAATCATTTCTTCCCGGTATTCATTGCAGGTATACTTGGCAGATTTACCTTTTTTATTCATTATGTTGCCTTGAAAAGCCGACAAACTGTCATGGTGTTTTTTTTGTAGATCAGATACTAAAAAATGCATTATGCCGGAAAGTTCCGCAAAATTAAACATGATTTTATCTTGGCTACCTCCACCGGCTGTACTATTATTGAAATGATCCTGCTTAAACGCACTCCGGTTTTATGCGAGTGCATCGGCGAAAGAAATATCCATGTCATCGCTTTAAATTTTTCTGATACATCATTTATTTTTTGCCTTGAAGGCGTGTGGAGATTTGCTCATGTGCCCGGGGAATTGGAAGTCAGGTGACATACCTTATTGAAATTTTCCAGTAAGTTGGCATAAAAC
>JBJKQT010000068.1:0-11776 GCA_046705065.1 Desulfocapsaceae bacterium | reverse complement strand
CATTTGGCAGCCTGCGGCGTACCGGTGCCGAAGATCCTCGGATGGGATGCGGCAAACGGTCTGATCCTCTTTGAAGACCTGGGTGATCTCAGGCTGCATGATGTGACGGGAAAAAAAGAGACGGAAGACCTGAAGGCGTGGTATCGGCAGGTGATCGATGAGCTTGTTCATATGCAATTGGCAGGCATACGCGGCTTTGATGCAAGCTGGTGCTGGGATACGCCGCGCTATGACAAGGCATTGATGATCGCCAAGGAATCGCACTATTTTCTTAAAGCTTTTTGGCAAGATATGCTCGGGCTTGCGGCGCCTGACGGCATAGATGACGAATTTTGGGCGATTGCGTCTTTCATCGATAACAGCGGTGTTCCCGATGTCTTTCTGCATAGGGATTTTCAGTCAAGAAATATTATGGTAAAAGACGGACGTGTGCGATTCATCGACTACCAGGCTGGAAGATTGGGACCTCCTGGGTACGATCTGGCGTCACTGCTCATCGATCCTTACACATTGCTTGTTCCTGCAATTCAGGAGGAGCTTCTCGATTATTACTTAGCCTCATCTGCTATCGTGAACGCTTTTGATATCTCTGAGTTAAAGAGGTATTATCCCTTCCTTGCCCTGCAACGCAACCTCCAGATTATCGGCGCTTTTGCTTTTTTGACCAGAGTGAGGAAGAAGGCCTTTTTTGCCGCTTATCTCGTTCCTTCCCTCGCCATGCTGCAGAGGCGACTGCAGGAGAGCGCTTTTGCTTCCTTTCCGGTTTTGCGCGGTATGGTCGAGAGGTCGGTCAAAATTTGCAGGGCGGCATAAGCGGATTGTTGAGCATTTTTGAAATCGGCCTGAAAGCTGGTAATTTTTGAAAGATGTGCAAAAAATTTCCAATTAGGGTAAATACACAGCCTCTCCCAGCCGAACGCTTCCGAGTCCGGTTTTCAAGCGAACATTACGGAAGCGGATCGGCTGAAAATGACAATGTTTTTAGAAAAAAAGTGAGTTGCAAGTATGCCGGAGCAGACATATTCCATCGTGGCACTGGTCGGCCGTCCCAATGTCGGAAAATCCACCCTGTTCAACAGGATCACAAAAACGCGTAAGGCCTTGGTCGATCCGACTCCGGGGGTGACCCGGGATCGGCACTATGAACGGGTGGTCTGGAACGACAAACTCTTCATACTTGTCGATACGGGAGGAATCGACGAGGCTGCTGAAGATGTCATGGCAAATCATATTCGACGGCAGGCCCTGTCAGCCATCGAAGAGGCGGATATCATCCTCTTTTTAATGGACGGACGGGAAGGGCCGACCCCTGTTGATTATGAGGTCGTAGAGATTTTACGCCGGACTGACAAGACCATTTTCCACGTTATCAATAAAATAGACGGGCCGGATAAGGAGACGGAGATCCTGGCCCAGTTTTATGAGCTGGGGATCGAAAGGCCCTGGGCTGTATCTGCCGAACATGGTTTCGGCTTTACGACGCTTATGGACGAACTCGCTCTGCGATTGATTGAAAACGACGCTGACGCCGGGCTTCCGGAAAATACGGTCAAAGTGGCCTTTTTCGGTCGCCCCAACGTCGGCAAGTCGTCCATCATAAACCGTATTCTCGGCCAGGACCGGATGGTGGTCTCTGATATCTCCGGAACGACCCGGGACTCCGTCGATACCTTGCTGACTCATGGGAAACACACCTATCTGTTGATTGATACCGCAGGAATCAGGAGGAGGGGGAAAACCAGGGAGAAACTCGAAAAGTTCAGTATTTTAAAAAGCCTGTCGGCGATGGAGCGATGCGATATTGCCGTTGTCCTGCTCGATGCCGCCGACGGGATCACCGAGCAGGATACCAAGGTGATCGGTTACACACAGGAACAGAACAGGGGGCTGATTCTGGTGGTCAACAAATGGGATTTGGTGCAGAATGACAAGAAGAGGCAAAAGCAAATACTGGAGGAAATCGGCCGAGCGGTTCCCTTTGTCGGTTTTGCTCCGCTCCTGACCGTCTCGGCGTTGAGCGGGTTCGGCATCAAGCGACTTTTCCCGACCATCGGCTCTCTTTACCGGCAATTCACCAGCAGTTTCCCGACTTCGGCTTTAAATAAGCTGCTCAGGGATGCGGTTGAGGGGCATTCGCCGCCGATTTACAAAAACAAACGGTTAAAATTCTATTACACCTCTCAAATCGGCACCAGGCCGCCGAAGTTCGTTGTTATGACGAACAGCGGCAAAGGTGTGCATTTTTCCTATCAGCGCTATCTGATCAATCGGTACAGAGAGGGGTTGGGGCTCGATAAGGTGCCGCTGCAGCTTTTTTTCCGCGATAAGTCGGATCAGCGCAAAACGTAAATGAATTTATCCCCGGGCTCTCCGCATGGCCTCGGCAAAGCCCGATGCAGACCGTTCGATGAGTGTCTCGTCGGTGCAGAAGGCCAGCCGAAAATGTCCTCCAAGTCCAAAACCTTTGCCCGGTACGGCAAGGATTTTCTCTTCCTGGAGCATCGAACAAAAGGCGACATCGTCTGCGATGGGCGACTGAGGGAAGATATAGAAGGCTCCTTTTGGTGGGATAAAGGTGTAGCCTGCATCTTTCAAAAGCTTGCAGAATTTCTCCCGCCGTCTCTCATAAATGGAATTATCAACAGAAGCTCCCTTGAGCCGGGCCACGACTCGTTGCATCATGGCTGGTGCATTGACAAAGCCCAAAATGCGAATGGCAAGGGTCATTGCATCAAGCAGATCGGCCTTGTCCGGTATTTCGGGATGGACGGCGAGATAGCCGATGCGTTCACCCGGAAGGGACAGATCCTTTGAGTATGATGAGAGGACGATGCTGTTTGCAGAAGCTTTGAAAATACTGGCAACGGAATGACCCTCGAAGACGATTTTTCGATAGGGCTCGTCAGCGATCACGGTAATGATGGTGCCAAGTTTCCTGCCGGCCTCTTCCAACATTTTTCCTAAAGCGGTGAGCGATTCCTGAGAATAGATCTGGCCGGTTGGATTATTGGGTGAGTTGATGATGATCGCCCGGGTTTTTGGGGTAATCGCCTGCTCGATTGCGGCGAAGTCAAGGTTGAACGTCTCGTCTGTTTTCACTACTTTGCCGACGCCGCCGTGGTTGTCGATATAGAAGTTGTATTCCACAAAGTACGGAGCTAAAAGAAGCACCTCGTCGCCTGGGTTGAGCAGGGCCTTCAGGACGACGTTCAGGGCACCGGCTGCCCCGCAGGTCATCAAGGTGTCGTCTCGGCTGATAGCAATTCCCTGTTCTGCAGACATGCGTTCGGCGATGGCTTCACGAACCCAGGGGTAGCCTGCATTGGGCATGTATGCGTGGGTTCCCGGCGTCTCGTCATCCGCCAGTTCCCGGACTGCCTTGTTGAATTCGAAGGGAGGTGGGACATCGGGGTTGCCGAGGCTAAAGTCGAAGACATTTTCCACACCGAATTGTGCCTTCATCTTGGCCCCTTCCTCAAACATCTTTCTGATCATCGAGGATTGTTTTGAAAAACCCAGCATTTTGTTTGCAACAGGCATGATGTCTTCTCCTCAAGCTTGGTGGAGCTTTTTGAAATAATCGTATGCTGCGTTAATTTCCTTCATCTTCTCTTCGGCGACTTTTCGGAATTCATCTCCGAGGTGACGGACCTTGTCCGGATGATAGGTCATGGACAGTTTCCTGTAGGCCTTTTTAATGGTTTCCATATCAGCTCCGGGTTCAAGGCCGAGGACCGCATAATACTGTTCTGCCGCATCGCGGGATGCCGCGGCTGTCTGGCGGTTGCGATACATGTACTTCGCTTCTATGGTCCGCTGATCATAACTTGAAATTTCAAGAAAGCTGGCGATATTGCGAGCTATCTGCAGTTCATTTTCCGGAA
This sequence comes from Desulfocapsaceae bacterium, assembly GCA_046705065.1. Lineage (GTDB taxonomy): Bacteria > Desulfobacterota > Desulfobulbia > Desulfobulbales > Desulfocapsaceae > CAWGGS01. The sequence goes on along the minus strand of JBJKQT010000068.1, from coordinate 7,892 downwards.
CCGTCGTCTTTGTGTAAAGAATCTGGTAGATGAGCTCCAGCAGAATCAACCTGGGCTCATAAGCAAAGGTGTTCCGAAACTCCTGCAAAAGCGTATCCAGTGTCGTTCCTGATGAAATGGCCTCCTTTATCAAGTCCTTGACCCAGAGCATCTGGGTCTGTGAGTAGCGCAGATTGTATTGGAAAAACTGCTGGATCGTGGAGATCTCCTCTTTCGTCACCTGGCCGTCTATCTTAGCGATATTGATGAGAATTTGAATCAACAGCCAGACAAAACGATTGTGGCTCTCGGTTTGAGAGGATTCATAGGAAGATATTTTTTTCTGGATCCAAAAGGTGACTCCCCAGAACAGGGCTATGAAAAAAAGAACTCCGGCCAAGCCCGAGAAGATCAGGGCTCCAAGAAAATTGATCAGGGCAGGGGCTCCGCCGGATAGAAAGATGAGCAGCAGGAGTATAAGCAGACAGCCGCCGCAGCCCGGTTGTTCGCGTCGTTGGTAATTCATGATATCCGGGAAGTATTAGGAGGCCCGTGTAGAAGAGTCGGGCTCTTTTTGCTGGAAAAGGGCTTCTATGAATTCATCGGGATCAAAATCACGCAAATCGTCGAGTTGTTCGCCTATGCCGATGAATCTGATGGGGATTTTCAGATCACGGCTGATATTGGCCACGATACCACCCTTTGCAGTTCCATCGAGTTTAGTCAGAGTGATTCCTGTTACCTCTACGGCTTCATTGAATAATTTGGCCTGCGAAATGCCGTTCTGACCTGTTGTCGCATCAATGACCAGCATGACTTCGTGTGGTGCACCAGGGAGCTGTTTTCCCATCACCCGTTTGATTTTTTTCAACTCTTCCATCAAGTTCGAATGAGTATGGAGTCGGCCGGCGGTGTCGACGAGGACCACATCGTAGTCTTTGGCAAGAGAGATTGCATCAAAGACCACAGAAGAAGGATCGGCTCCTTCCTGGCGGGAGACGACCGTAACATTGTTTCTCTCGCCCCAGATTTTCAACTGGGCCACCGCTGCGGCTCTGAACGTATCGGCTGCAACCAGCATGACCGATTGCCCAGACTTGATGAATTTATGTGCTATTTTACCAATAGTTGTGGTTTTTCCGACTCCGTTGACGCCTATTACCATAATTACAAACGGACCGCTCTCGGGCATGACAAGTTCGGCCGGTCTTGTGGAGTCCGTTATGAATTTTCTGAGGTGTTCCTTCAGGGCCAGTTTCAACGACGCCGGATCTGAAAGTTCTTTACGCTTCACTTTGCGCCTTGCATTGTCAAGCAGTTCTGTGGTTGTGCCGATGCCTAAATCGGCTGTAATGAGAAGCTCTTCAAGATCGTCCAACAGTTGAGCGTCGATCACCTTTTTCCCTAAAAAGAGCGAGTCCATTCTGTAGACAAAGGAATCCCGGGTTTTGGCAAGACGTTCGGATAGACGTTTAAACATCGAGGCCGATTCAGGAGCAGATTTGGGCTTTGTCTCCTTTTCGATTGCAACCGGAGTTTCTGCCGATTTTTCCTCTTGTTCAGCTTGCGGCTTGGCCTCCGCCTCTGGCCCAGGCTCCGGCTCTGCAGCTTGCTCCGGCTCAGGTTCCGGCTCCTGTGGCTTCAGAAAGGTTTCGGAGGAATCCACTTGTGCTTTCGGTTCTTGCGGCAATGCCTCCGAGGGGACTTCCGTCTCTTGAGGCTGTTGCAGGTCTAAGGACTTTTCTTCCTGGACGGTTTCTGCGGGAGTTTCTTTTTTGCTGAACTTTTTCTTGAACCAACCAAGCATGTGTTTCTATCCTTTTGGGTGACGATCCATTATATTAGTTGGGAATTCTTGTGAAAATTCTCCTTAAAAATTCCGGTGAGTAGGTTCTGCCGGATATCAGAGTGACATGTTGCCTCGGGAATTGTTCATAGTAAGATCTGATGAATAAGAAAGCAACAAAAACAGTTCGTATTCCCCGAGATGCCAAAAAGTCGCGTTACTTTTTTTAAGACAGACAGACACATTTCTGGTATGGAAATAGTTTGCAATTCCGGACAATGACATTACTGTAAGGAGTGTTACGCAATTGTTCGATATGCCAATGCGCAAAACGACGCATTTTTTTATTTAGTGGATACTTGAAATCTGTTGTTCTTAGGGAGGAATACTCATGGCATCATCTTGCGGAGGGTCTTGCGGGACCCCGGAGGCACAGCAGGCCGCGATGGCCCAGCAGGAAAACGCGATCAATCGGTCGCTCGGTAAAATTAAGAATAAGATATTGGTAATGAGCGGGAAGGGTGGGGTCGGCAAATCGACGGTCTCCGTAAATCTCGCTTTAAGCCTGGCTGCAAGAGGGCATAAAGTTGGATTGATGGATGTTGACCTGCATGGCCCCGATGTCGTCAGAATGCTCAATTTAAAAGGAACCCTTGAGCCGCCGGCGAGCCCCAATTCCCTGATTCCGCCGCTCAAATACAGCGATAACTTGAAGGTGGTGTCATTGGAATATATGATGCAGGACAGGGACGAAGCCATTATCTGGCGGGGTCCTTTAAAGATTCAGGCAATCAGGCAATTCGTTTCCGATATGGATTGGGGAGAGCTTGACTACCTGGTGATCGACGCCCCTCCCGGGACCGGTGATGAGCCGCTCTCCGTTGCTCAGACCATCCCAAACGTGAAAGCCGTAATCGTAACCACGCCTCAAAAAGTAGCATTGGCCGATGTGCGAAAATCCATCAACTTCTGCAAGACCGTCGGTGTCGAGATTGCAGGTGTTGTCGAGAACATGTCCGGATTCGTCTGCCCCAACTGCAACACGACGGTGGACATCTTCAAATCCGGAGGCGGAGAAGAGGTTGCGCGTGATTTCGATCTGCCTTTCCTGGGACGCGTTCCCATGGATCCTAAAGTCGTTATTGCCGGCGACGACGGAAAACCCTATCTGTCCTCGGATGCCGACAGTCCTGCCATTCAAGCCTTTGCCGAAGTAGTAAGTGCCGTTGAGCTTAGAATTCCGCCGAAGGGACCGGCTCCGACGTTGAAAATGGCTGATACCGGCGGCGCCTGCGGTTGCGGAAGCGGCGGCTGTAATTCGTCTTCCTGCGATTGCTGATGGGGCCAAACCCCAACAATGGCTTTTTGGTAAGCCTGCTATTTCGTTGAAGCATCGATGGAAAAACAACGTCTCTTGGCGGGGCGGTGTTTTTCCATCGTGAAATACGTTCTATCAACCTGTTGTGCGGAAATCTATGATACTGAAACAACTTATAGTCGGATCAATGGGCGTCTGCTGTTATATCGTCGGCTGTGAAAAAACAGGAAAAGGGGCTGTTGTCGATCCAGGCGGTGGAGAAAAGACGATTCTTGATGCGGTGAAGGAGTTGGGACTTACCGTCAGTTATATCATTGCCACCCACGGCCATCCGGATCATGTCTGCGGCAACCGGATAATCCAGGAAGCAACCGGGGCCAAGATTATAATGCATGAGGACGACGCCTCATTTTTTTTCAAGCCGGAAATCAGAAACTATTTTTCAATGCTCGGCCTGGAACCATCGCCGCCCGTTGATATCACCGTCAAGGATGGGGATATAATAAATATAGGTGAAGAGGAGTTGCAGGTTATTCATACACCCGGGCACACACCGGGCGGCATCTGTCTTTATAATAGTCCGGACCTGTTCACCGGTGATACGCTATTTGTCGGCGGTCTTGGACGTACAGATTTCCCCGGCGGTTCACACCAACAGCTAATCCAGTCCATTGTCGACAGGTTGTTGGTTCTGCCGGAGGAAACCATCGTCTGGCCCGGGCATGGCTACGGCGGAACCCGTTCCACCATCGGTGAGGAAAAGAGGGAAAACCCGTATATCTCTTGAACGTAACTTGAGTCCTTTATGCGTGAAATCGTACTTGGCACCGCCGGTCATGTAGACCATGGAAAGACAAGTCTTATCAGAGCGTTAACAGGTATTGACACCGACAGATTGAAAGAGGAGAAAAAACGGGGAATCACCATTGAGCTGGGATTTGCCTTCCTCGATCTGCCCTGTGGCCATAGAATTGGTATCGTCGATGTGCCCGGTCATGAAAAGTTTGTCAAAAATATGGTGGCCGGGGTAACCGGGATGGATCTTCTGGCCTTTGTCATTGCCGCAGACGAGGGCATCATGCCCCAAACCCGGGAGCATTTTGAGATCTGCAGATTACTCGGAGTCAAACAGGGGCTCGTAATTCTGACAAAGATCGATATGGTCGACGAGGAATGGTTGGAACTCGTGGAGGAGGAGGTCCGAGAATTCTGCGTCGGCAGCTTCCTTGAACAGGCACCGATTATCCGGGTTTCTTCCACAACCGGGGAAGGAATCGATAACGTCCTGCATGTACTTGATGATTTTGTCCGAAAACACGATTTTGCCGAGGCTTTTGGGCCGTTTCGGTTACCTGTGGACCGGGTTTTTGCAATGAAAGGATTCGGGGCGGTGGTTACCGGCACGTCAATCTCCGGACGCATTGCCTTGGGAGATGAGCTACGCTTTTATCCTGGTGATCTGGAAACGAAAGTCCGGGGAATTCAAGTCCATTCCAAAAGTGTGGAGGCTGTGGAGGCCGGACACCGGACTGCGATCAACCTTCAAGGGGTGGACGTGGGACAGATTGAACGGGGAATGGTGGGCGCCCCGCCCGGTGCTTTGCAGCCCAATTACATGCTTGATTGCCGTTTTCTCTATCTCGGCTCCAATTCGAAACCGCTGAAACATAGAACGAGAGTTCGCATTCACTTAGGAACAGCCGAGATCATAGGCAGAATATCGCTTCTGGACTGCGATGAGATAAAACCCGGAGAAGAAGCCTGGGTTCAGCTGCTTCTTGAAAAGCCTGTAGCCGTTTGGCCGGGTGACAGGTATGTGATTCGGAGCTACTCTCCTGTAGCCACAATCGGCGGCGGGATGGTGCTCGGTAACTTGTCCCCCAAAAAGAGGAAGCGTGTCAGTCAACGGGATCGGGAATATAATCGAAACATATGCACCATCCTTGAAAACGGCAGTCAGGAGGAAAAAATCCTTCTTTTTATCGAAGAGAGCGGGACCAACGGCCTTGTTTTTGATGAGCTGGCCGTCCGTTTGGGGCTTTTCGGCAAAAATTTGAAAAAAGCACTGAACGACCCCATTTCCTCGCGTAAAATTGTCGTGGTCGATTCGGCAAGCCAAAGGTATCTCTCCCTGGCAAGGATTGAAGAAGTGACGGCTTCGATTGTCTCTCATCTGACGGCATATCACCGTGACAATCCCTTGCAGAAGGGGCTTTCCAAGGAAGAACTGCGTTCAGGTCTGGGAAAGAGAGTCGATCAAAAGGTGTTTAATTTTTGCCTCACCGACCTCCTGAAAAAAGAGACGGTTGTCCAGGAAGAGTCCATGGTTCGCCTTGCCTCGCATAAAGTGGCTTTAAAGGGCGACGAGAAGAAATTGCGCAACGATCTTGAGGCGTGGTATAGGGAAAAAGGTCTGTCCACTGCTACGGTCAAAGATACCCTGGAGCAGTTTCACGACTATCCGGAGATCATGGTGAAGGAGGTTCTTGCCCTGTTATTGCGGGATGAGAAGCTTGTCAAAATCAGTGAGACGTTGTACTACGATACGGCAGTGATCACGCATTTGAAGGATGATCTGGTTGCTTTCATCGAAAAAGAAGGCGAGATTGATGCTCCCGGCTTTAAAAATCTAACTGGTTTGACTCGAAAATTTTCAATCCCGATCCTAGAGTATTTCGACAGGATAAAGCTCACCATTCGGGTGGGAGACAAGCGCATCATGCGCAAGAAACTGTGAGCTTTTGCCAACCGACGATGGCAAATTGCCGGGTTTTCTCCTGAACTCGGAAGTCATGATCGATTCGGAGTCCGACGACGGCGGCGATCTTGCCCTCTGAGACAAGAACCGGAAAAAATTGTCTGTTCTGCCGAGGAACCTTTGCATCGCTAAAAAAACGGCTGATCTTTTTGGTTCCTTCCGATCCCAGTGGTTTGAATTTCTCTCCTGGAAAAGGGGTACGCACCAGCAAAGGAAAGCAGAGCCGATCCGCATCCAGCAGAAGTTCTCCTTCGCCTATAACCGTAGGCCTTTCCGTGACAAGGCATAGATGGAGCCGGTGGCCCGCAACGAAGATGCTTCCCGGTCCTTCCAGGCTCACGGAAATCGTTACCGCCGCAAAACCGCTCCCTCGATAGGTTTTTCTGCCTCCAGGGTGGGAAAACACCGCTTCTTTTGACGTCTTCCACACCCTGAGCCCGCCTCCAAGGTGGATTTCGGCTCCCGTGCAACCACTTGCTATCATGTCACGGACCGAATCGATTTGGCGAAAACCCGGAGTTGACTGCATCTTCCAAAGTATTTTTTCAAGAATTCGGCGTTGAATGGCCGGGTGCATGGCGAGGAAAGAGCATATCTCTATCTTCACGCTTGCCTGTTGGTTCTTTTGCGCAGGTATCGAATTGTCCGGCGGTTGAACGAGTCTGTCATATGCTTCTCGTGAGATTCTCTCGAGAAGATCCTCCTCCATACGAAGTATTTCTGCCGTTTGCAGAAGAGTTGTACGAATGGAGGGGTTGAAATTCTTCTCCAGGTCCGGCAGCAGGTCAAGACGGATCCGGTTGCGTAAAAATCTGCGGGATGAATTGGAGCTATCCAGGCTGTAAGAAATGGAGTTTTCCTTCAAGTAATCAATCAAGCTTTGTTTTTTTTCTTCTAACAGGGGTCTGACGATGGCATCCCGTTTGAAGGTCATCCCGGCAAGGCCTTCTCTGCCGGAGCCGCGGATAAGACGAAGCAACATCTCTTCGGCCTGGTCGTCTGCGGTATGGGCAACGGCGATGACGGAAGCCTTGTGACGGATGCGTGCCGATTCCAATACTGCATATCTCAAGTTCCGGGCTGTCTCTTCAAGAGAGGACCCGGTGCTCCTTTGCTTGCCTATCACGTCGATTGACGATGTTTCAAGGTCGATATTCAGTCCGGCGCAGAGATTTTCGAGCAATTTGATTTCAGCATCTGTTTCGCCGGGTCGCAAACCATGGTCGACATAAATCGCGAAAAGCGCAGAGTATGCACCCTCCATTTTTGAGAGAAGGTGCAGCAAGGCGGTTGAATCCGGTCCGCCGGATACCGCGACGATCACCCGGTCATCCTTTGCAAAAAGTCTCTCTTTTTGGATCAGGTTGAGAACCCGGACAACAAGGGAATCGTGAGCAGCGGATTTCGATGATTTTCTTTTCACAGGGAAGCTTTTGGTTTAAATCAGGATGAATGATTATTATATCATATGCAATCGCCTTAAAAGGTGCAACTCCTCTCCATAAGGTATGCAAAACGGTTTTTCAAGGAGCAATTCATGAAGATACTCATCGTCGAGGACGAATATATCAGCCGGGTTCTTTTAACCGAAATGCTCTCGGCATATGGCGATTGCCATACGGCAATGACTGGGAAGGAAGCCATCGAGATATTGCAGACGTCATTCGAGATGGAGGCTCCGTTCGATCTGGTGTGCCTCGATATCATGATTCCCGAGCTTGACGGACAAGAAGTTTTACGCCGAATCCGTGAGATGGAAAAAGGACGAAATATTAATGGCATGAATGCAACGAAGGTCATTATGACAACCGCCTTGGATGACTCAGAAAATATAATGGAGGCCTTTGCCGGAGGACGCTGCGAGGCGTATCTAACAAAACCCTTAAGCAAAGCAAAACTGATCCGACATCTCAAGGATCTGGAATTAATAAATTAAACATGTTCAGATTTCGATCTGCCATGGGTGGTTGCCCGTTTTGTGCTCTATTCTCCAGTCTTTTTTTTCATTTGCTTGTCTTCTTGTTTTTGTCAAAAATTTGTGTAACAATAGT
>JBJKQT010000067.1:0-5154 GCA_046705065.1 Desulfocapsaceae bacterium | reverse complement strand
CTTGTTCTTTTTTCCTTCAAGCTGTTCCAACTGGACAACCGGGAGAGAAAATGAACGAAACAGACTGAACTTTGAGATCAGCACGGTGAATATCCATTGCAGGCTTACAGCTTTCTTTACTTCCTGGAAGGTCTCTTTGGTGGAGCATTGTTCATCAAAGAGGGCTTTTGCAACCCAAACAAGCAGGCATGGCTCATAGAAAGGCTTGAAAAACCAGAACAGAACCAAGGTCCATTTGCTGCTTGATCCCGGCAGGACCAGACCTATCATGACGGCAAGCACAAATCCCGGCAAGGCGGTCAACATCCACAGCGACCAAAGTCGTCCATACCACCGGCGGGCCAGCAGAAAGCCGAGATCGATTGCCTCCCAGGGAGTACGGGGGCGGATGTTGACGGCGACCTTTTCCAGATTCATGCGTTTGACCTTCCTGCAAAACAAAAATAGAAAAGGACAAACGCCCAATTGCAGCCGGCAACAATGAATTTTGTGTTTGACGGCATGTTGAGTGAGGACCAGAAGGCCTCGATAAAGGCGGCGACAACAAACATTGCCGCTGCCCCCATGACCAGTTTGAGAGCAACTGGTGCCTGCAGGCGGAGAGAATCGATGCGTCTATGGTTTCCCGGGCTCAGGAGGCTGTACCCTAGCAGCAGCCCTGCGGTGCCGCTGATGACGATGGCGGTGAGCTCCAAGGCTCCGTGTCCGAGGACGAATTGCCAAAAAACCTGGCCGTAAGGAGCATGGGAGAGGTGACCTGCTACCCCGCCGATCATCACACCATTGAAAATCAGGGTGAAAACCGTTCCGATCCCGAAAAGCATTCCTCCGGCAAAGGTTCGAAAACCAATGGAGGTATTGTTGAAAATATAATATCCGAACATCTGAAAATCGGTTTCCGACCTCTGCGCTCCGGTCCGTCCGACCTTCCAGTTTCTCGGCGTGTACATCGATTCCATTTTGGCGACCCCGTCCTCACTCATAATCGAATACAGCAGGACAGGGTTTCGGTAGGTGGCGATGCCGATGGTGGTAAGCGGGATATAGAAAAGTGCCAAGGCAAGCCAGAAGGCGGGCAGATGTTGCCTCAGGGTGCAGGGAAAGTCTTTGCCGAAAAAGGTCGCGATGGCCCAAACCAGTCTGGTTTTTCTTTTATAGAGCTGTCTGTGTCCGCGAAGAACCAGGCCATGCAGACTATCCACCAGGGCCGGGCTGTAATGGCGTGTTCTGGCCAGGCCGTAATGATTGCAGAGCTTCCGATAGCGCCGTGGAAATTCTCCCATCGGGGTATCGGTTGAAACAGTGCCGGAAGGAGGGCTCTCCATGGCCTCCAAAAGTTTGCGGAACTGCTGCCACTGCTCCTGATAGGTGCGTTCGAACTGGCTCTGGTTCATCGGTTGTCCTTCCCTCTGAGAAACCAGTTGCCGTAAGCAAGCAGCCGATCTTCCGGTTGCCTCCGACCAGTAAGATCCCGAAGCAGCAAGGCGAGTTCGCGGCGCCGTTCGCTTGAAAGATCGTCAGTCCTTTCACAAAAATCGAGGATAAGGCGCTGTTCGGCAAGTTTCAGCGGAACGGGTGCCGGGCTTGACGCGTATTCGGGAATATGGAAGGTTTTGGCATCGTCTTTGACATACACGACGATGGTTCCGGCAGCCAGGTCGCCCAGCCTTTTGAAACGGGAATTGAGAAGCATCGTGATAAATCCGGTTATATTGAATAGCGGCAGCAAATCTATCGGACGGATCAGATTTCTCAGGAGGGAAGCCGTCCAACCAATGGGTGTTCCGTCATCGTGTACCACTTTTACGCCCATTACCTTCTTGCCGGGTGTCATTCCGTTGCGGATTTCGAAGACCACCGGATAAAACCATTCTATCAGGAACAGGCCGATAAGGATCAACCCGCTTCCCAAACCTCCCAGCCATTTGAGAAAGAGTCCAAGAAGAATATAACAGACGATCCGGATGCCGAAATCAATGAGCCAAGCTATACCCCGAACGATGGGACCGGCCGGCGACAAGCTTAGTTCGACACCTTCCGGGGTCTGGTAAAGAGAGATAGTATCAAGTTGTTGCGTCAAAACACCCAGCCTCCCGAAATTTTTATTTCGGCGGGATTTGAAGAATCAAGCTTTCAGCTTGGTTGATAGAATATATCCCTGAAGCCGGTAAAAATAGTCAATCCCATGATGGAGGCGACCGGAATACCCAAAAGAGCATAGATAATCATCGGGAGAAACGCCATAAGAAACGATCCGTTTCGAGAGATGAAAACAAATAAAATTCCCGTTAGAGCGGAAATGGCGAGCATCAGCAAAATTCCGATAACCAGTACGGCCAAACCGTATATCAAAAACGGAGCCCAATTTTTCCGACACCCCCGAAAGCTCAGTTTGTAGGCTTTCCAGGCGCTCTTGTCGGTGAGAACCACTAAGGAAGGGGCGAACCAATACGCCATAACCAGCGGGACGGATAGGAAGAGAGAGAGTAAAATTAATATAATAATCAAAGGGATGTGGGTTTGCAAAAAAATCGGTAAATTGGCCATGTTGGCTGAATGAAATTGCGAGAAAATGACGCCGACGATGGTACCACCTACTAATAATCCAATTGAAATGGCAAAGAGGAGATAGAAGAGTCCCACCAGGAGAAGTTGCCCTGGATTGTGGCTGAATCCCTTAAATATGTTACCAACCGTCACTTTTTCTCCGTTGATTTGAGCTTGGGCTGCGAGCATCAGGCCACCGCTCAATATTGCCATCAACAGGAAAGAGCAGAGCGAGCCGACAATCGGCACCAAACTTAAAATGATGGTCATCACAAAAATGATCAGCGACATGCCCATCCACACCCAGGGTCGTTCGAAAAACATGGAGAAGGCGGATTTCAGCCAGTGCCAACCATGAGATGCCGGAACCTTCTGCGGCTGATCAGTCCACGTTCCGTTAGTCTCTTTCTTAACTTTCAGGTCTGCTCTGGGGGCGGCATAGGGATTTTCCGCGGAAATTTTTTTCTCCAGGGGCGTCTGACTGGCTTTTGGCGAGGGAGAAAGAGCTTGCAGAGGCTTTGGAGATTGACCGGGTTTTGGTTCCTCTGCGGCAGGGTCTGTAGATGCGGAGACATCTGTTTTGACGATCTGGATCATCATGCCCGCCCGCTCGAAGACTTTGCGATATTTTTCAGCGGTCGCCAGGTTGAGATCTTTTTTCAGAATCAGCGGTTTCCCAGAAGAGAACAATGATTCGGCCTTTTCTCTGCTGAGATTTGTCAGTTTCACCAGATTGGCGATGACATCCTCTTGATTCAGACCGATATGCAGGCGGCCTGTAAATCGCACATAATATGTTGTGTCCATGGTATCAGCTCTCAGCCCCCCGATTGTGTTGGTAATACATCTATCCGCGGATAGAAATTCAGCTCCTGTTATTGAATATTATTTAAGAATGATGTCATGTTAGCCAATATGAAACGAATTGGCAACACCTTTTCCCTCGCAATTAAGAGGTGTTTGTTAAGGCGACGATTCGTATTACCCGCCCCATCGTTGGATCGCGTCGAAAATGAGATCCCGCTTTTGGGAGAAACGGTCGATGGTGGAGTTTGAAAAAACATTGCCCGGTGCGGAAGCAATGGGTAGAATACCATCATTTATGTTGCCTGTTGGCGCTCGATTTACAAATTAAAACCACAGGAAAAGGCAACATGAAGGTTTCTTTAAGGTGCGTTTCATTTCTACAGATACAAAAAGAGGAACATCATGCATTTAGGATTTATCGGACTTGGGCATCTTGGAAAAGCAGTCGCTGCAAGACTTTTAGACTGTCATCATTCGTTGACCATCTGGAATAGGACGCCTTCCAAAGCTCGGGAAATGAAAGTTGAGGTGGCGGATTCTCCGGCTGCAGTTGCCGAATGCTCTGTTATTTTTATTTGTTTATTTGACAGTACCGCAGTCCAGGCTGTTTTGAACGGACCTGAAGGCCTTCTTTCCGGCAATATTTCAGGAAAAATCATTGTGGATTTGTCCACCAACCATTTCAATACCGTAAGATCTTTCCATGAGCGTTGCGCCGAGGCCGGATGCACCTATCTCGAAACGCCCGTACTGGGCAGCGTTGTTCCTGCATCACAGGGAGCATTGACGGTTCTTGTCAGTGGCGAGGAGTCCGGCTATGACACGGTAAAAGCCGTGCTTGAAGACATCGGTAAAAATATCTTCTATCTAAAGGAACCGGGACTGGCCACAAAGATGAAGCTCATCAACAACCTGGCCTTGGGAAGTTTTATGGCCACCATAGCAGAAGCTTTGGCCTTTGCCGAGGATTGCGGCATTCCCCGCGGTGACGTCCTCGATATCCTTGCGGCAGGCGGTGGTAGTTCGTTGGTTTTAAATGCGAAAAAAGGTAAACTGCTGGTTGAAGATTTCTCGACGCATTTTTCCAATGCGCTTATCTATAAGGACTTGCATTGCCTGCAGGATCTGGCCTACGAGCAGAAAAAGACGTTGTTTACAGGTTCTGTGGTGAAGGAGCTCTTCGCCAAGACTTTTGAGCAAGGGTTTGCCCACGAAGACTTCTCGGCGATCTATAAAGTATTCAGGAGGGAATGATTTTGCATGAAGGGAAGTTTCCCTCCGGTTCCCTCAATATGAGAGAACCGGAGGGGGGCAATTTTAAGCAATTTTTGTCCTCTTTCGACGAAAAAAATCTTTTTGCCGTTACCTTTCACGATGTTTGAAAAATCAGCTCTTCCGGGTGGCGGCGCAGTCTCATCGTATACCTTTCCGAACTCGAACTCTCCTTGCTTATGGTAATAAACGATTGAAGGCCGGTTAAACGGACCTGCCGGGTATCCACCGTGACATCGTGTGCTTCTGCCAGATATCCCCTGAAATTGCTCAATGCGCCGTTGCGCGCGATGTGAACGGACAGGCGGCGGAAAATTTTTGGCAGTATTACGATGTTTTCGATCTCGGGAAACTCTGGCTTGCGTGATGATGTGAAGGTGGAAATATCTTTCTCCCATACACCGATTTTGTCGCCGCGGGCTTTCTTGGCAATTTTGGCCAGCGGTTCTCGAAGTTCCGGATAGAGGCCGCCGTAAAACGTCGGGTAAACGAGCCCTTCTTTTAATAGCTGGGCGTTTACGGAACGTT
>JBJKQT010000066.1:0-32448 GCA_046705065.1 Desulfocapsaceae bacterium | reverse complement strand
CGGGCCTCCGCGATGCGTCCTCCATCGACAAACTTTGCCTCCTGTGTTGTATATAAGTACGCTTAAGCCTGATGAACCTTAAATCTGAATAACTGTCTTCACGCTCGATCCGGCAAAGGGACGATTTAAATGATTCCGCACCCGTGCTGGGATCGTCGTGGTCAGGATGGATCAGAAGGTCGGCTGATGGCAGCCTGAGGTGAACGGAAATTCTCATTTTGCAAAAGGATCCTACTACATTACATACATTATTCCACCGGAGATGAAATGACGAAAATAAAAATAACGACGATATCCAAATTTTTGCTTATCCCGGGTGTTTTGCTTTGCTCGGTCTCCTCCGCCCATGCCGCATCGTCTCTGCAGATTGGTGTCGGTTACGGGAGGGATTTGCGAAGCGATGCAGATCTTGAGCAATATGAACTCTTCTTGCGCAAACCGTTGCCGTACATGACGGGCATCGCCGGCATGGCGGTGACCACCGATTTGGAATTCGGAATGGCTATGATCAGGGATTGGGATACCAGTGATTCAGGAACGGCCAGATTTTCGGTGATGCCCCAGGCGATTTTACACCTCAATAACCGTTTAGGTTTTCTAGTCGGTGTAGGTGCAGGATTCATGGTTGGCGATACCAAGTTCGGGAATCACGATCTCGGCGGCCCGCTCCTCTTTTCGGGCAAGGTGGGAGTGCAGCTTAACCTTGCCGAGAACTGGGGCGTGGAATATACCTTTTATCATCAGTCGAACGGCAGTATCTATTCCGATAATTATAGCCTTGACATGCACCAGCTTGCGTTAACGTATACTTTCTGAAATCCGCCGGAGAGTAATCACGGTTAAAGCCTGTCAGAAACCCAACCTCTGGTTCGTTTTACCACACATCGGTTGTCGTGCTGATTACTATTGGAGACAGGATGGCTCCGGCAGTGAGGAAGCCATGAAGCTTGCCTTGCCGCGATCCGATCCTAAACGCTGTGAAGATTTAATTGAATACCGGGAGAACCCGATCCATCACGTTGGGAAGGCGAAACTTCCGGAACGCGATATATAAAAAGTGCAGGAATGAGAAGATGAAAGAATCACAATGGATGCCTCTTTCAAGAGCCGATAGGGCATGTTTCGGCTGCGGATCCGAAAACCCGCACGGATTACAGATGAAATTTGAATCCAATGGGACACAACTCCGTTCCAAACTGATCGTCGAGCCGCGGTTTCGAGGCTGGAGCAATCTTGTGCATGGCGGGGTGATTTCCACCATCCTCGATGAAACCATGGGATGGACCGTTATCAGCCTTACCCGGAAATTCATCCTTACCAAAGGGATGAATATTGCTTTCAAAAAACCGGTGCGAATAGGGACACACCTCACCACAACCGGTTTCATCAGGGAGCACATTGGCGAGCGCCGGGTTTTGGCCGTCGCCGAGATCCATGATGAAACCGGCGATCTCTGTGCCTCATCCGAAGGCGAATTTGTGCTCTTTACCAAGGAACAGTTTCTGCAGATGGAGATTATTCCACAAGAGGATATCGATGCCATTGATACGGCCGTTTCGTAAGCCGTTGTATGCCTTAACCCGCATTTATCATGAACACTGTGTCAATTTGGAGGAAAGTTAAGAGATCAAACATTTATTGAGAAAACAGTTCTTGGCAGAACATAGAGCGCATGAGCGGATTTGTTCGGAAGGGCTGATTTCTTCCGACCAAGCAGGAGTGGATCCGGGGAACTTATGAACGGATGTCATGGCTTCCGGATCCACTCCGCGGAAGTTGTGTCGTCGGGCATACGATAAGATCGATTGATCTTTTTAGGAGAAAACGTTTGTTTCTCCTCTGGTACTGCCTCTAGTACGAGGTCCAATGGAGAGTCAAAAGATGGTTATGATGCTGCCGGGCTTTCCGATGATCTGCCGACAAATCCGCTGCATTCCCATCTGTGCCAGATATTTTTTACCAAAACGGCTTCGTAGAGCGCACTTAGGCCCACTAAAGCATAGACGATTCGGGCACCGATGGCGAAGCTGCCGAAAATTGTGTCCACCAGATTAAAACCGAAAAAACCGACAAGCCCCCAATTGAGGCCTCCGATAATAAGGAGTATTCCGGTTATGATATCGATCACCTTAAGATAACTGCTTCCTTTAGATGTCATAGTTTGACCTCCTTTTTGCATACATGCAGTTGACGGTGCGGCTATTATTTTCTTCTCGATGCAAAAGAGCCGTACTCAACACTTAAACTATGGGAACTCCGCCTCTTCTCGTCAAGAGGAATGGTTCCCTTGGAAATCGATCTTTTTGAGATGAGCAGGGTGGCGGGAAGCGGCTCCCGCCGCTTCATTTCCCTGTCTTTTGATCTGTCCAGCGATGTATTTCCCGGTGAATATCGAACAATCAAACGTTCTTAAACGAGGGTTTTCTTCTGACACGCTGCCTATGAGATCGTCGAGATCCTGGAAGATCAGTCCATCGGCACCGATTATTTTGGCAATCTGCTTTTCGCTTCGTCCCGAGGCAACAAGTTCTTGAGTTGAAGGCATGTCGATCCCGTACATATTCGGGAAACGAACCGGCGGTGCCGCCGAGGCAAAGTACACTTTTTCGGCGCCCGCCGCCCTTGCCAGTTGGATGATCTGTTTGCTCGTTGTGCCTCGGACAATGGAATCATCCACAAGCAGCACCTTTTTATGGGCAAACTCCTGAACGATGGGATTAAGCTTGCGGCGCACGGATAGTTCTCTTTCCCGCTGAGTGGGCATGATAAACGTCCGGGTGACGTATCGGTTTTTGATGAAGGCTTCCCGGTAGGTCACTTTGAGACATTTGGCCAGTTCGAAGGCGGCGGTGAGACTTGTATCCGGAACAGGGATGACCACCTCGATATCATGATTGGGCCATTCCCGTTCAATCTTTGCGGCCAGTTTTCGGCCCATGTGTAAGCGAGCCTGGTAAACGGAAGTGCCGTCCATAACGGAATCGGGGCGGGCCAGGTAGACATACTCGAAAATACATGGAGAAAGTTCGGCATCATCGCAGCAGCATTTTCGCTGTAAATGATTGTGCGCATCGATATAGACTGCTTCACCTGCACCAATGTCACCGACGCATGTGAAGCCCAATACGTCAAGTGCGCAGCTCTCCGAGGCGATCATATATTCAGGTCCCGAAGGACTGAGCCTCTCTCCCAACACGGCAGGCCGGATGCCGTGAGGATCGCGAAATCCCACCAGGCCGCAACCGTTGATCATCGCTACCACTGCATAGCCGCCTCGGCAGCGGCGGTGAACGCCGCTCACTGCCTTAAAGACGGCTTCGGCCGTCAATCGAGGGCGCCCGTTCTTCTGCAGCTCTTGGGCAAAGACGTTAAGTAGGACTTCGGAGTCTGAGTCGGTGTTTATATGGCGCCGATCAACCTTGTAAAGCTCATCTTTCAGCTGAGCGGCATTGGTCAGGTTGCCGTTATGGGCCAAGGCGATTCCGTAAGGCGAGTTGACATAAAACGGTTGGGCTTCTAAAGGAGAATGACTCCCTGCTGTGGGGTAGCGTACATGTCCGATGCCTGTGGTCCCGAGCAACAGCTCCAGGTCGTCAAGTCGGAAAACATCGCGGACAAGCCCCTCTGCCTTGTGTGAAATAAGGCGGCCATCCCAGCAAGTCGCAATGCCGGCGGCATCTTGACCCCTGTGCTGCAGAATGCTCAACGCCTCATAGAGAGTCGGTGCAACCGGAGAGTATCCTGCAATGCCTGCAATCCCGCACATGATACGGCCTCGATCTCACTTATCTGTTGTCCGTGAACCAAAACTCACCGGAAAACATTAAAGGTTTTGCCTGAAAGCATGTCATTTACCGAGCCGGGTAAAAATTGGCGCTACGGCAAAATACCTTACCGGCAGCTCATCGAAAAGCGCTCCTCAACAGAATTAAAAGGTATGACTCTTGAGGAAATAATCAATGACCCGGTCTTAAACTGAAAGCCGGGCCGGTAAGATGCGGGTTGGAATGTTTACAGATCATTGAAAGTGATTATCATTATCAGAAAGGTTGCGTCGTTCACAACAGGCAAGGGAGATTCCGAGATTGGCGATCCCTTCTGTCCCTATTCATGAAGGAAGGAAGTATGAGTAAGGGCCATCCAGCAAAATCACATATGACGCTTCTCCTCAGGCAGGAAGCGATTCTTGAAATGCTGAGTTCCGGTATCCTCATAGATGGACGAAAAGGAGGTCTTGTTGTCGGACCTTCCCACGAAGAGGGAAATATTTTCCTCCTCTACCAGTGCCAGGCGGATAAGTATACGATTATCGGAACGATGGAAGGAGGAGAATATCTCCTTTCACATATGACCTATCTCCTCTATCGGGACAGGATAAATATCATAAATGCATGGGATCCTCCGGCGACTTCTCTGCTGCAAAAAGATGAGATTCCCAGCGGAGTCCGCGTCATCAATGCTTTTGGAGAAACCTCCGAGAAGATGATTCTCATCGATCACGAAGGGCAGTTTATCATCAACAAATTTGCTACGAGCAAATTCCTTGAGGAGATTGATGTACTCAATAAGCGGGCGGAGCAATATTATAAAAGGTTGTCTATGAATAAGCTCTAACAACCTCCCGCAAAATGGCCTTTCTATCCAAACTCTGTGTTGCACCAAATTTTTTATCCTCGTAATATTAAAAAGTTACCTATGGTGAAAGTTTTCGTATGGCTTGATTTCAAATGAAAATCCCTCTGCGGCAAAAGGGTGTCTCTGCATTACATCAACTACCGGCGTAAATGGCCGGGAGAGATCCGCAGGCTTGATGCTGTCACCATTCTATTTGGCACGCAGATATTGATTCGGCCAGGAGATATCCACCTTCAGTGTTTTCGCGGCATGAAGCGGCCAATACGGATCACGCAGCATCTGTCGTGCCAGAAACACAACATCGGCTTGACCGGTGGCCACAATCTGCTCGGCTTGGGCCGGCTCGGTGATAAGGCCCACCGCTCCGCTGGCGATTCCTGCTTCCGTTCGGATTCTGGCGGCGAAAGGTACCTGAAAACCTGGAGCGAAGGGGATCTGCTCGTCCGGTATCGCAAACCCGGAAGAACAGTCGATAAGATCGATGCCGATCTCCTTGAGTCGCCTGGCAAGGATCAGCGACTGTTCGATATCCCATCCATTCTCCGCCCAGTCGGTTGCAGATATCCGCACAAAGAGGGGCAGTTCTTCGGGCCATTGTTCTCGAACCGCCCGTGCCACCCGTAAAGGAAATCGGAGCCGGTTGTCGAGGCTTCCCCCGTAGTCGTCGGCCCGCCTGTTCACAAGGGGGGAGAGAAATTCGTGGAGGAGGTAGCCGTGTGCCATGTGGAGTTCAACCACCTGGAATCCAGCGGCAAGCGCCCTCTTGGCAGCTGCTCCGAACTGCGCTTCCACTTCATTCATTTCAACAAGGCTCATGATTTGTGGAACAGGATGACCTTCCGCAAACGGCTCGGAACTCGGTGCGAGGGGCTGCCAGCCGCATTCGTCGATACTCAACGGTTTGCCTCCAAGCCAGGGAGGCTGACACGATGCCTTCCGCCCCGCGTGGGCGAGTTGAATCCCCGGGACCGCCCCCTGCTCTTTTATGAAACGGCTGATCGGCGCGAAGGCCTCAGTGTGAGCCTCATTCCAGATACCGCTGTCATCCGGGCTGATCCGTCCTTCCGGACTCACTGCGGTTGCCTCTACCATGACGAGTCCGGCACCGCCTACGGCACGACTGCCAAGATGAACAAGATGCCATTTCCTGGGCACCCCGTCTTTGCTTGAATACTGGCACATGGGGGAGACGAAAATCCGGTTGCGAAAGGTGATGGATTTCAAGGAAAGAGGTGTAAAAAGAGCACTCACTGCTTATCTCCATTCTAGGTATAATTAGGCGGCACTGACGTCTTGGAGGCGGGGAAGCAAGACATACGAAAAACGGCCTCTTCATGAAATCATGCTTTAATGTCGATGATACGCCCGGAACCGGTGTTGCCCGAAACATCAACTGGTTTGGCGGGACTCTGCACTCCTTGCTTTTGCAAGTTTGCCTCGGTCTTGTCGATCAGCTCACCTGCCAGTTTCGGTTGTTCATTCGCCGATTTCAGGACGTAGAGTCCAATTATCAATCGGAGATTGGCGATACTTGGTGTTTGCATGTCTTGTCTGATTAATTAAAATCTTAGTCAGAACGGTAATCATTTTAGGTGTGAGGTCAAATATGCAATGGTGGAATTCGTTGGGGCTGTTGAAAAATTTCGATGGTTTGGAATGTTGCGGAAATAATGCTTTGAAATCGCTTTCCGTTGTTTTTTTGACAGTGCTGGTTTCTTTTTCCGCTTCAGGATGTGCTGGCAGAGAAAAACACCTCTTCATTCTCTCGGGTCAATCGAATATGTCGTATTTCAATCCTTCTGATACGTTCACTCCGGCCGTCATAAAGGAATTCGGCAAAGAGAATGTGGTCGTAATTAAAGACGCAGAACCTGGCAAACCGATTCGTCGATGGTATAAAAAATGGAAACCCGCCCAGGGAGATCTGCCGAAAGCAACAGGTGATCTGTATGATCGTCTTATGACAAAAGTGTATGCGGCGACAAAAGATAACAGGTTTAAGACCATAACTTTTATTTGGATGCAAGGAGAGCGGGATGCCAGAGAGAAACTGGGGAATGTGTATGCCGAAAGCTTAAAGGGCTTGATTGACCAGCTGGAACATGATTTGGGACGCAATGACGTCTCTGTCGTTATCGGCCGTATCAGTGATTTTGATTTGAGAGATGAAAAATACCCGGATTGGACGATGGTTCGCCAAGCACAGGTTGAAGTTGCTGATGACCTTCCGTTGAGTGCCTGGGTGGACACGGATGATCTCAACGACGGTGAAAACGCTCATGGCAAATCAATCAAAAACAATCTCCATTACTCGATCAAAGGGTACAAGATTCTCGGGGAGCGGTTTGCACAAAAAGCCATCGAGCTCATCAGGGAAACGGAGAGAGAGTCGAAGTCAGGCAACGGTTGGTTATCGCAGCCGATGCCGAATGAGAACTGATTTATGTGAAACTGTTTCACAAAACTGCCAATAATTCATGAAAAAACGGGACCTGCGGCCGACTTTTCCTCCTGATATTTTTTGTTTTGGCAAAATTTAATAAATATTGCCAAAACCGAAGCGAAGGAGTAGCTTGGCATCATTGTTTGTTTGGGCTCTTAAAAGGGAGGAGGGCCGCTGTTTACTAACCTTTTGCTCGCTTGAAAGACACACCGGTGTCGCAGGAGTTAGAGATGAAATTTGCACGTACCGTTTCCACATCGCTTTTCGGGCCGTTTTGGCTTGACATGCCGACGTTCAAACTTGATCTAATCGCCGGAATTACTGTTTCGCTGGTTGCCATTCCTCAATCGTTGGCATATGCCCGGCTGGCCGGTGTGCCCGCTTATTATGGACTATACGCCGCCTTTATCCCCACCGTCATCGGTGCTGTTTTCGGATCGTCGCGCCAGCTTTCAACCGGGCCTGTTGCCATGACTTCTTTGCTGTCCGCTGCCAGTGTAGCGCCTTTTGCCGCCCATGACAGCCAATTGTTTTATTCCTGTGTGATCATGCTGGCGCTGTTTTCCGGTCTGTTCCAGATCCTGTTCGGTGTCTTTCGATTGGGGGCGATTCTCAATTTTCTGTCTCATCCTGTCCTGATGGGCTTTATCAATGCTGCGGCACTGATAATCGGCCTGGCGCAACTGCCGACATTGCTTGGCATACCGGCCGCGCATTCTTCGCATTTTCTTCTCGATATCTTTCATGTGATTGCACATATCAATACACTGCATGCACTTTCCCTCGGTTTTGGTGTCGCCGCAATTGTGATGATTATGGCGTTTAAGAAATATGCACCGAAGCTGCCGGGGGTACTTATTACGGTTGCAGTCCTGACCTTTATCAGCCATGCCATCGGTTATGCGGATCTGGGCGGCAAAGTTGTCGGAACCATCCCGGAGGGCTTGCCCACCTTCAGCATCCCGAAGCTGGATATCCATCTGGCGCTCAATCTGTTGCCTGCCGGTTTTATCATCGCTCTGGTAAGCTTCATGGAGGCGATGTCCAGCTCCAAGGTGATTTCCAATAATACCCGCATTCCGTGGAACGAAAACAAAGAACTCATCGGACAGGGTCTGGCCAAGGTCGCTGCCGCCTTCTGTCATTCCATGCCGGTCAGCGGATCCTTTTCACGTTCGGCGCTCAATCTGGCATCCAATGCGCGTACCGGCTTGTCCTCCGTTATTTCGGCGGTCTGTGTGCTGTTGACTTTGCTCTTTTTGACTCCGCTTCTGTATCATCTTCCCAAACCGGTTCTGGCCGCCATCATCATGGTGGCAGTGGTCGGCTTGATTAATTTCCGTGTTATGATTCACGCCTGGCGCGTCAGCCGTGATGACGGTATTGCATCCCTTATGACCTTTGCCGCCACTCTGGCTTTTTCTCCGAACATTCAGGACGGCATCATGATAGGAGCGGGCCTTTCGTTGGGGCTCCTCTTATACCGAATGATGAGGCCCCGAATCGTTCAGTTGGGACTGCACCCGGACGGAAGCCTGCGCGATATTGTTCGTCACAATCTGTCGTCGCTGCACCCTCGCCTGAGTGCCATTCGTTACGATGGTGCGTTGCGTTTTCTTAATGTATCGACTTTTGAGAGGACGGTGCTCGATTTGGAACGGAACAACCCTGAGCTTAAGACCATTTTGGTTTCAAGCTCAGGAATCAACGAAATCGATGCTTCCGGGGTGGATATGCTTTCGAAGTTGATAACCAGATTCCAAAGCAACAATATCTGCCTCTGCTTCAGCGGGTTTAAGGATCATGTGCTGGATGTTATCGAAAAGGCCGGATTGATCGAGAGAATCGGCCACCATAACCTGTTCTCCTCCGACAGTGCGGCCATAGAGGCGCTCAAAAGCAGACTCCAAATTACACTGCCGAGGGAGACTGCTACTGCGGAAGAATTTTCCGATGGACTGGCTGCAGAGCCTGAAATTGCATAATATCAACCATTTTTTATCCTGAATCGAAGGTTTTTCTTATAGATCCAGGCGTGCGATGAATTTTATCGTAGGCCTGTAGTCGGTATTCCGAGGATAAAATTATGAGTGCAATGACGGATTAAGGTGCACCGTTTTCGGATGAAACTAACTACAATCGGCCGGGGGAGGCCACGTGGTAGCGAGGCCGTCTCTCCGCCCCATGTTTCTGCTGCATAGGCAGCCTGTTTCTCGCGCGAGTTTTCTTTCAGGTGAAGAGGACACCGGGAATGAGAATCACCGAAACGGTATCGACTTCAGGCATCTTTGAAACCTTTTCGGTGATTTTATCGGCAACCATCGTATCGGAATGCAGGGTGAAGCGGACGTAGATTTCAACATTTTTGCCGTCAGCGAAAACGTCGCACCCAGGATATTCTTCCAAAAGTTGCGCTCTGATATTGGCTGCAAGCGCAAGATTTTCAATGGCGCGTTGTGAATCGGCGCTGGTAACGAACCCTGGACCGTTCGCTGTTTCACATATGATACCCGCAGCGTGATCCACCGTCAGTTTGTTGATATGGATCACCAGATCGTAGAGACTGAGATCCATATTGTCCACTCGATAAAACTGGCGGCTCCAGGCCTTGCGCACTTTGTCTTCCTTTTTTAAATACCTTTTAGCTACTTCCCGCTTGAGGTCTTCCCTCTCCATCATCAGGGCAATACGATCTTCCATATCGGCAAGGATCCGTACTCGCAGATGGTGGGCGACATCGGGGGCGAAAAATTGCCCTGCCGGACCGTGATAAATTACATTGTCGTTTCTGAAATGACTGAGAATCTCCGCTGCAAGATAGGAGATATATTTTTGTTTTTCAGAGGTTATCCGTTCGAAAATGGATGGCGCGTCCAGGATGGCCTTCTCCATTTTCTCCTGGGAAATCTGAAATCGTTGGGCGGCGTCGGCAATCACCTCATGGGAAATGCAGCGGTAACCAAGCCGTTCGGCAACCTTTTCGGCAACCTCCCGGCCTTTGCTATATAATCCCCTTGAAATTGTAATGATTGCCATCCGTTTACCTGCAGCAAAAAACGAAATATTGTTAGGAAATTTGGGCTTTCAAAATTATGATAACGATTTATAATTCTGGGGGGTTATAGCACCATATTTCCCCTGTTGCAAGATCTATCGGGTTTCAGCAACTCTGCACAGAAATTTCAAGGACGACAGGAAAGGCGGGGATGTGAAGTAAAGAAGAACAAAGGAAGATTAAGTAATTGTCATGGCTTGCGATATTCGGAAAATCCTGTGATCGGCTTGTTTTTTTATATTTTGTATGATGAAGTAGAAACATGTATCTGCCCGAAAGCAAACTCCGTCTGTGCCGCTTCTCATGGACGGAAACGGGAATCGTATTATTCGAGTTTGTCAGCGTCAATGGAAAAATATTTTGCTTCTATCGGTTTGAGATCTCATTTCATGCGGACATTGACCTTTATACTCTTTTTGATGGCGTTGCTGCTGCCGGTTACAATGCAGGCCGGTCAAAGCGGTGCTGCTGCCGGAGTAGCATCACCTGGACAATCCGCCAAAGCCGTCCCCAGGACAATCCTGTTTTTGAACACTTACCAAATCGGCCTGCCGATACCGGACGGAATAGAAAAAGGCTTTGTTGCCGAATTGAACAAGAGCGGCGGAAGCGTAAAAAACGTTTTCATCGAACACCTCGATCTGGCCAGGGAACTTGACAGCCGGTATCGGGAAATAGCAGCCGAGCTTTTACGTCGCAAAATGGCAGGAAAGCATATCGGGATCATTCTTGCAGAGGGAATGCCGGCGGTTTCTTTTCTAACCGTACAGGTAAAAGACCTCTTTCCGAATGTCCCTCTCCTGACCCTGATTGCTCCCAACATTAACTTTCTGCAGTCCAAATCGCATGAAATAATCAATATCCCCTGGCAGGTAGATAACGCCGGAACACTCAGGGCCGCTCTTTCACTTTTTCCCGGGATACAAAAAGTTTTAGTAGTCACCGGTGCTCATGACACCGTTCTCCCTTTTCTTCAATATGCAAAAGAGGCCTTTGCTCCCTGGAAGGATAAGCTGGAGTTTGAGTACACCAATAAAATGACGTATGAGCAGATGCTGCAACATGTATCTGAACTTCCAAAGAATTCCATCGTCATTTACTCGCCGTATTTTACCGATACGTCCGACCGATCGTTTGTGCCGGCCGAGGTCGTTGTCGAGATCTGCAGATTGTCTCCCGTTCCCGTTTTTGCAAATCTGGAATATTTTTTGGGGCGAGGCATTGTCGGTGGGTCGTTGCTGAAGACGGAAAGCATGGGCCGGCAGGCCGCCAAAATTACCCTTGAGTATTTGAATGGACGTCTCAAACTCGACAAACCGATAACCACTTTTACCACCTCCTCGCAGATGATGTTCGATTGGCGGGAACTACTTCGCTGGAAAGCTAATCTGGCCGCCATGCCAAAGGACAGTATTGTCATCAATCGACCACCGAGTCTCTGGCTGCAATATAAAAATGTGCTCACTTCTATTACTTTGATTTTTCTTATCCTGACAGGATTGGTTTGCGCTTTGTATGTGATGAACCGTCGTTTGAGGCGGTTGACGGAGGCCGTTGGCAGGAGCGAAGCTCATTACCATTCTATTTTTGCCAACTCGCTTGTCGGTGTGACGGTAACGGATAGAAACTTCGTTTTTACCGATGTAAACGATGCTTTTTGCAGGATGTTGGAGTATTCAAGGAAGGAATTGATCGGTAAAAAAACGATTTCGGATGTCAGCCACCACGATGATGTAGATAAAAGTATGGAAATGATCGCTAAATTGAGTCGGCATGATATTGACCACTATACAATTGAAAAACGGTATATTTCTAAAACGGGAAAGGTCCTGCCGACACTGGTTTATGTACGAGGTCATTACAACCGCAGTGGAGAGTATGAGGGAACAACCGCCTCGAATCTTGATATTACGGAACGAAAAAAGGCCGAAGAGCTGCTCAAGGAAAACGAAGAAAAGTACCGAATGCTTTTCAATAATGCCGAAATAGCCATGTTCCGGTCCCGGTTCGATGGTTCCGAAACCCTGGAGGTAAATCAGAAATTCCTCGATATAGTAGGGAAAACACGCGAAGAGACGGTGGGTAAGCCTTCGGCCGCACTCTGGGCCGACTCGCAGGAGCGCGAAGAGATGGTCCGTAGGCTTATTGCAGATGGGAGTGTCTCGGATTTTGAGTTTAAAATGCTCAATGCCCAAAAGGGTGTCAGAAACTGTTTGACATCCCTGCGGCTGTACAAGGATCAGGGTATTCTCGAAGGGTCCGTTGCCGATATCACCGAGCGCAAACTGGCAGAGGCGGAGAAAGAGAAACTACAGACCCAGCTCATCCAAGCCCAAAAAATGGAAGCCATTGGCACCTTGGCAGGTGGAATAGCTCATGATTTCAATAATATACTTGGAGCTATCCTCGGCTATGCAGAAATGGCCCGGGATGATTGTCCTCCGGGCTCATCCACAGCAAGTGATCTCGATGAGGTGATCCTTGCCAGCAACCGGGCAAAAGACTTAGTCAAACAGATACTCGCTTTCAGCCGTCAAGCCGGCAGCGAGAAAATCCCTCTGCAACCGGTCCTTATCGTGAAAGAGGCGGTTAAACTGCTTCGATCCTCATTGCCCACAACCATCACCATCAGACAGGATGTCGATTCCGAGACCGGAATGGTTCTTGCCGATCCCACCCAGATCCACCAGATTGTGATGAACCTCTGTACCAACGCTTATCATGCCATGGAAGAGACAGGCGGTACGCTCTTCGTCTCTTTAAAAAACAGGACTCTCTCAACCCGGGATCTGGCCGGGCACCCTTATCTCGAGCCCGGAGATTTTGTGGAGTTGACCATCGCAGATGACGGGCCGGGAATTCCGGATGCAATACGGGAGAAAATTTTCGATCCTTATTTTACCACCAAAGAAACGGGCAAAGGCACCGGAATGGGCCTTGCCATCGTTCACGGCATTGTGAAAAGCTGCGGCGGATTCATAACCTGCCGGAGCGATGTAGGCAAGGGTACAGTCTTCACCATCGCCTTGCCGACATTTACAGGGCAGGCGACCGGTGAAACACAAGCTGAGGAAACGTTTTCTGCGGGCACCGAACGAATTCTCTTAGTCGATGACGAAAAGGTGTTGGCCGACATGGCGCAGACCATGCTTGAACGAATGGGGTATGCCGTGACTGCGAGGACGAGCAGCGTTGAAGCGCTCACCACTTTCAGCAACGCCCCAGGCGGCTTTGATCTGGTAATCACAGATCAAACCATGCCGGGAATGACGGGCTTTGATCTGGCCAGAAGGATGCTGCAGATACGGCCTGACCTTCCGATCATCCTCTGTACCGGATACAGCAACCAGGTGTCGGAGGAGAAAGCAAACGCCCACGGGATACGGGGCTTTGCCATGAAACCACTGGCTAAAAAGCAAATTGCAAGCCTGATCCGCGAAATTCTTGATGAAGGAGAACCCAATTGAAAACAGACGGATTATTTAAAGAGGTCATCCTGTCTACGAGACCCGCAAAAGGGCTTTTTGCAAGCTGGCCTTGAATGTATAACCCCGACCGGACAACGTCCCCCGGGGCTATACTCTGAATGCCGGTTGAAAAATCAACGAGCTTTTATGAATTCTGCAGGATCCATTGACCGCTTTCGTCTCTGCAGGCGGTCGTGTAGGTTTTTTCTGTTTTTCCGTCTATGGTAGCGAGTATCTCGGCTCTTCGACACGGCCTGTTTGAATAGCCGGGTTGAGTATATGCTGGTTGCGGTGTTACCTGGTATGAATTTCCATTATCCGGATTGTGCCAACTTGTCGTCTGTCCTGAAGCGCCATATTCATACGCATTGTTCAAGCGTTCCCTGTCGTGCTTATCCATTTCATTGCCGACAATATAACCAAGCAGGCCGCCTACTGCCGCTCCGATCAGCGTTCCCTGGTGATTCCTGCCGATGATCTGTCCGACGATTGCACCGCCTGCAGCTCCCATCCCTGCTCCTTGAACACCTTTTGTATAAACCCCCTGATCGCATGCCGCCAAAGAAAGCATCATCAACAACAAACCCATTGCACAAAATTTTTTCATTACATTCTCCTAACTAAAAAAATAACGGACAGACAACCTGAAGCCTTTGTCGATAAAGTGGATTTTCCATCAACTTTTTTCCCAACAGTTGAAATAATCCTTCTTCGTTATGAAATCAATTGTTTCCTGAAAATAAACGACCGGATTCCCGATAATCTCAATCGTAAACTCCGACGCATTGTAATGTCGCGTCGATCTTACTTCAAATTGCATTTCTCAACCGGCGAGTCGTCTAAAAACATTGTTTCCCCGGAATCACACGGAAAGGTAAGTTTTTTTTAACCGCCCGGATTTGTTTTGCTCCCTTTTGTCATGAGAGGAGGATCTGCTTGCCCATGGAGGAGGGAATGAGTACTTTTCCTAGACATCTCCGTTCGGCCGGAGGATAAAAACGGCCGGGGAAATCTTAAATATTTTTAAGGTGAATTTCAGATCGAGGAGGAAGAAGATTGACGATTTTTTTTCGGTTAATACTGAGTTATATCGTCTTGTTGATCATGGTTACAGTGGTGAGCACCTACGCCATCCTGCAGATCGGACAAATGAGGGGGATAACACATTCCATTATTCTGTTAGATACCAACCTGCTCGACCTCCACAAGAACATGGCCGACGCATTGTTGTCGGCTTCCCGCTATGAAAAAAACATCACTGTCATGTGGGATCCTGTTCTCTACAAAAGTTATTTGACCGCGAATAACGATTTTGAAAGAAACCTCGATGAGGCGATGGCCCTAACCAAGTCCGGGACGCTGCATGAAATGTTGGTTCGATTGAAAGACAGGCACTTGGCCTACCAGAACCTTTTCGGGGAGGAGGTTTCTTTGTTAAAAGCCGGCATGGCGTATCCCAGAAAACGTTATGGAGATGAAGAGGAGAAAATATTGAATCAGGAGCTGGATGAACTGACTCAGTTGAAAATCTCAATCCAGCAGAACATTTTTCATAAAGTTAAAAATCTGGATGAGGCGGGAGTCAAGGCGCACACGATGGCGGTGGTGATAACCGCCGTGGCTCTCTTTCTGGGATTGTTTCTTTCAATCAGCATTACCAGGAGTATCACCGTGCCCCTTTCCCGCATGAAGAAAAAGACAGTGGAAATTGCCGCCGGAGAGCTCGACCCCGATCTGGACCTGCCTTCTCCTCCTGAAATCGGGGCGCTTGCCCAATCCTTCAATACAATGTGCGCCAAGCTAAAGGAAGTGGACAGAATGAAGTCCGAGTTCTTCTCCGTCATGTCTCATGAATTACGGACACCGCTTACTTCCATTAGAGAGGGAACAAATCTGTTTCTGGAGGGACAGGGGGGAGCTGTCAGTGAAAAGCAAAGAAAGCTGTTGACCATCATCTCCGAGGAGAGCAATCGGCTCATCAGCCTGATCAACTCCCTGCTGGATCTGTCCAAGCTGGAGGAAGGGATGGTTCCCTTTCATTTTGTAAAGAAAGATCCGGCCTTTTTGATTGATGGAACACTCCACGAACTCGTGCCTCTGGCCGAGTCCAGAAATATAAAGCTCGAAAAAAAGGTTGGTGAATTAGCTGCGGTTCCCATGGATACCGAGAGAATCAAGCAAGTGCTGAGGAATCTTATCGGCAATGCTCTCAAATTTACGCCGCGTGGCGGTGAAGTGCGGGTTGTTGCCGGCCGGATGGATGACGGGGTACATATCTCGGTAAGCGACACCGGGACCGGAATACCAAAAGAGCAAATTCATGGGATATTCGAAAAGTTTCGCCAAGTCTCCCCTGCTGGCTCACGTCGGTTACAGGGAACGGGTTTGGGGTTGGCAATCGCAAAACACATTGTTCATGCGCACGGAGGAAAAATATGGGTAGAGAGCGAAGAGGGAAGCGGCAGTACCTTTACTTTTGTATTGCCGGTCTGATTATGACCGTGCTTGCAGCTTGCGCTCCGCCGGGATATCGGCTGGTGAAAGAGGATGACGCACATCTGTCGCATGCCAGGCATCTCCTTGCCAAAGGTGATTTTGAAGGAGCGTTGAGGGAAAACCGGAAGGTGGCTGCCATGTTTCCTCAAAGCCCACCGGGTGATGAGGCCCTTTTCAATATGGGATTGATCAGCCTTCATTACGCCAAAACCAAAGGAGATATCCGGAAGGCACTCGTTTTTTTTGCACGCCTTGAGAAGGAGTTTCCTGACAGCCTGCGGACCAAAGAAGCGGAGCTATGGGTCGGTATTCTTGAAAACCTGACAAAGACAAGACAGATAGATATCGAGATGAAGGAAGGGGCAAACGAGTCGTTGATCAAACATGGCAATACCCATCTGCTTCGTGCGCAGCAATTCCTGGCTCAAGGCGAATTTGAAAATGCCCTGCGGGAAAATCAAGAGGTCCTTGTCAAGTATCCACAAAGCTCTCCGGGTGATGAAGCGCTTTTCAATATGGGACTGATAAACATCCACTATGCCAACCCGAAAAAGGATATCGGAAAGGCTTTGGTCTTTTTCACCCGGCTTGAGAAGGAGTTTCCCGAAAGTCCGCGTGTCGAAGAGGCAAAGACCTGGATCAGCATCCTCCAAACCATGGAAAAGGCAAGACAGATAGACAATGAAATAGAAGCGAAAAAAAGAGAGTTGAGGAGGTAGGTATTCATGCCGCAGGCGAATCTTTTGGTTGTGGATGATGATCGCAATCTTCTGGAAATCATCAAAATGAGGCTTGAGTCTTTGGATTATGAGGTTACTGCGGTCAGGGATGAAGAGGAAGCCAAACAGATCGTTGCAATGCAGGTTTTTGATCTCGCAGTCATTGATCTGCAGCTGGCCAATCAGGACGGGATTTCCCTTATGGAGGAGATTCATCTCATAAGCCCCGACCTGCCTGTCATTATTCTTACAGCCTATGGGAGCATCGAAAGCGCTGTGGAGGCAATGCAACGCGGCGCTTACACCTATCTTACCAAACCATTCGACGCCCGTGAATTGAAACTGCATGTGGACCGGGCGCTGGAAAATCGACGGCTTACCACTGAAGTCAACCGCCTCAAGGATCTATTGGCCGATCGCTTCGATTTCAAAAACATTGTGGCTCGCAGCAAAAAAATGCATCAAGTGCTGCAGACAGTGGCCAGAATTGCACAAATGGATTCAACGGTGCATATTCACGGCGAAAGCGGCACGGGCAAGGAGTTGATCGCCAGGGCAATCCATCTTGCCAGCCCGCGAAAGGACAAATCATTTGTGGCAATAAATTGCGCCGCGTTGCCGGAATCCCTCTTGGAGAGCGAGCTGTTCGGTCATGAAAAAGGCGCCTTTACCGGTGCAATTAAAAGTTCCAAGGGGTTGTTCAGCCGGGCTCACGAAGGGACCGTTTTTCTCGACGAGATTGGCGATATGCCGCTTTCTCTCCAGGTTAAACTACTTCGGGTGCTCCAGGAACGTCAGTTCTATCCGGTGGGCAGCGGACAGCCCTTGTCTGTGGACGTCAGGGTTATCGTGGCCACCAACAAGAATCTTGAGGAACTGGTCAAGCAGGACCTGTTCCGGGAGGATCTTTTCTACAGGATCCACGTTATTCCCATCGAATTGCCGACTTTGCGGGAACGGCAGGAGGATATTCCTCTTCTGGCAGACCATTTTCTGAAGAAATTCAGTACGCAGATGAATAAAACAATAAAGGGCCTGGCACCTGCTGCCCTGCAGAGGCTCATGCTTTACGAGTGGCCGGGGAATGTGCGGGAGTTGGAGAATACCATTGAGTATGCAGTGGCCATGACGGTGCAGGATGTTATCACCAAAGACCTTATCCTTCCCGGGAAGGCAGGTGCGGTCGAAGAGACGCTGCAGCCGCTCAAAGAGGCCCGGGATGCCTTTGAAAAAGGATATCTTGTCCGCCTCATGGAACTGACCCGGGGGAATGTCAGCAGTGCCGCTGCCATGGCCGGCCGCTATAGGGCTGACCTCTACGTCATTCTTAAAAAACACGGCATAAATCCAGGTGATTTTAAAAAATAATCCCCTCTTGCAGGTCATTCCCTCATGGCGGTGGAAAATCCATACAGTGCTTGTATCTGCCGAAAACAGCGCATTTGTTTTCCGTCTTTGGGCTGCAAAACGGAATCTCATTGAAGGAAAAACCATACACCCTTTGAATCCATCCAGATAATCAGCAGCATTGCCCTCTTTTATTATTGCATAAATTCAAAATGTTACGTTTATCCGTCCGGGTATGGCATGCATATTGCCTTTATCCTGGCATTACTGGTTAATCGGCAGGACGGCATTCCTCGCCTGCATATCCTGTAAACATATTTTAGAAGAGGCATAGAATGAGACGGATTACTCTAAGCATAATTTTGGCATTTCTTTTTTTTCTGTCAGATGTAAATCAGGCAGTCGCGATTCCTCAAAAACACGGACAATCCGGTGGAGAGTACAAGGTGGCGGGTCAAAACCGGCAAGGTAGTGACGGCGCAACCGTGAAAGCCGAAACCACCAGGATCATATCGGTGCTGGAACATCGGATTGAGGATCCGAAAGTTCTGACAAAAACCAGGGATAAATTGCTTACATTGAGTTCAGAGGAGATCCGGTTGCTGTCATCTTTATGTAAGCGAATTCCTGACCAAAAACGAACGACCAGGTCCAACGCTGTTTTCTCGCTCGTCACCACGTTGATCGTTCTTTCCTGACCTTTACAAGGTTTTCCATATTTTGTGAAAAGTATACTTTTGAGGTTGTTATGAATAAAAATCTAACCCATATTTCCTACCACATCATCGTGCTTGTGCTGAGCGCTGCCATTGCGATCTCTATTCCTCGTGTGTTCAATGTCCTTGCGGAAAATCTTCTTTCTTTTTGGGCGCTTATTGAAAACGAAAAGCTGTTTCTCGTGTCGTTGGAAATTTGTACGGCAACCGTGTTGATCATTTTGATCAATTATGTTCGTCAAAGCTGGGAAGCCAGAAGACTTGCCGATTTGGCTATGACTGCGGGTATGGTCCCGATAGTCCCGTCCATGAGGTATCGATGGCATAAATCAACCGACAAGTTGAAGGTTGTACATGGGAGCGGAGACATCATGATCCTCGGTTCGACGGGGGCCCGGACCTTCACGGATTCCGAGGGAGAGCTTCATCATGCTCTGCGAAATTGCAGGAAGGCGAAAATTATGCTTCTAAGCCCCATCGGAGAAGGGGCTGTCGCTCGGGCCAAGAGCATTCCTGATCCTGAAATCACCCCGGAAATCATTAAGAGTCAGATCATGGAAAGCATCAATTTTCTCAAGGAGCTGAAGGCCGGACAGAAAAATGTCAGGTTAAAACTCTACCCTGGAATACCCCTGTTGAAGTTGGCGATTTTAGGCGATCATGCCTTCCTGCGTCATTATCATGTGGGCTTCAACGTACGGAAAATGCCTGAATATGTATTTAAAAGCGAAGGCATCCATGGAGGCCTTTATCTTCCCCTGTACCGGTATTTTCTTTCGCAGTGGAACGATCCTGATATTCCTGAATACGACTTGGATACGGATGAGTTCATATTCCGGGACAAGGCCGGACGGGAGAAGGGAAGAGAGAAGGTAAGGTGGTTGAGTTGATGATCTCTCATCTCATTGGTTCGTCGAATTCAAAGGTCGGAATTCGAAAACCATAAAAGAGAACCCAAGGGGCTCCCTGAAAAGAGCCCCTTGGGTTTACCGGCTGCCTTTTCTTTGACAGGCAAAAGATAGAGACACCTTGACTTTTTGACGATCCAATAGATATTTCGAAGAGAGAAGGGGGAGAAAAACGGTTTGGCAGTATCAATTAGAGAGATGAAACATGCCAATATTCGTGCGGGATTCTAAAAAAAATCAAGGTGCCGAACCTGTCAATTCTCCCAAGCCCGACGCTGAGCCGTTCGGACGAAGACATACCTTGCATTCTGCGCATCAATCGCAGCAGAATGCAGATGCTAAAAAGAAGGAGCAACTTCCGGAATCTAATATCCAAGGTTGTGAAGCTCAATCCTCCAATCGAACTGCGGTGCGTTTCGCCCATGATTTCAGTGAAATTCCTACGAACGGAAGAAATCATGAACAGGCGTCGGACCCCATCGTCGTCCCAAATAGCCACATTTCCATTCCAGGAAGAGATCGGTTTCGGAGTTCTGTTCGTTCGCAAACAGGAGAACCATTGACGGATGCGTCCCGTGGGTGTTTGGAAGCGATATTGAGTACACGCCTCGGTGATGTCCGTCTGCACCGCGGGGCCGCGGCCGAGCGTGCCTCGGCTGCCATTGGAGCCGAGGCGTTTACAGTGGGACAGGACATAACCCTCAGTGCTGGTGCAGAGAGTAAGATCAGGACTGCAGATTGTGTATCGCCACAGCGCATGACCGATATGGCCGGCATGCGCATTCTTGCCCATGAAGCGGCTCACACGATCCAGCAGTCTGGTGGCGGACAACCTGCAGGATCTTTATTGTCCGGATTTTCCATCCCGGTCCGGCAGCGCGCCATCGCCGGCGGCCCGGAAGAACGTCAGGCCGAAGCTGCCGCACAGGGGCTCGAACGTCCCAAGCCGGGTATGCGCATAGCCGTAGCAATGGCGCCCCGGAACGCGCCGACAATCGCGCCTGTCAGGCAATTTAAAGACATTTGGCCGGAATTTGTGCGGGCCCAATACAGTTTGAACCTTACCAAGGCTACCATGCTCGCGCGTCAACTTGCCACTGCACCTCACGATTTTGCTGACATCTTAAATCATGGAATAGAAGTGGTGTCCTGGCTTCAGCACAATGGTGAACCGGCACTTGCGGCAAAGATGCTTAGCGATGTTCGCTCGGTCTGGATGATCCAATTTGTGTCTAATAACGCAGTCCTTCCCTTATTCGGCAGTCTCACAACGTTTTCAAACAATCCCGATCAGCTTATTAGCCTGGGCAAAAAGGCGGCCCGGGCCGGCAAAGATAAACAGGCTTTTCAATTCTTTGGGGTTGCAAACGAGATTCTCTCCTACTACGCCCTTGAGATGAGCCGGAAACGGACTCAAGAGTTTGAAAAGGAAAACGATAAGTTGGCAGGTACTAGCGCCGGTGCCAGACAGGCAATGGAGCAGGCGATTGCGGCTCCTCACATGTTCACCCGTAGTTCCCAGTATTCCGATCTTAAAGGCATCTACGATCAGATGCGCGAAATTTATGGTTTCTACTCTGTACTGGAACGGGAAGCGATTGATGCAGGAGATGCAAAAGCCGCGTCTGCGGCACGGACCAAAGCAGGTGAGCTGCATAAAGAGCTTAAAGATAAATATACCTGGGGCTCAATGCAAAAGGCGGGCGGCATCACGCAGGATATTTCCGAGCCTGTCGAGATTGCGGAGGTCGGTTTAAAAGATACCCCGAAAGGGCCTGGTTTGACACTTTATGGTGCCAACGATGCCGAAACCACCCTTACCCAGCTTCCAGGCTTGCCTTCACCAAAAGAGATAGGCAATAATGTTCAGATTCAGAACCTGGCTACTTTGCAACATGCTCTTATGGCGCAGACCGACTTTCAGGCGGAGATCGGGCGGCAGCCGGAAATCCGCAAAGAATTCGGCAAGAAAGCGATCAATTTAACAGAGCCTAAAGAGCGTTACAAAGTCTGGCGGATCATGTACGGCATTTACAAGCGCTCAGGACCCGGGGCGCTTGGAGCTCTCATGTCGCTGATCGGTCGGTACCTGAAGGCGTTTACAGTACATACGATGTACAATGTCCGGGATTGGGGAAAAAGTTATCTCGATTCGAAGATGCCGACGGATCTTGCCGGCCGCACGGAACAGGACTGCGGCGTCTATGCCTTGACAGTTGCCTGGGATGTCTACCAGACCGTAAAGCAAGGCGACCCGAAGCTGAATGTGACGTTCGATCTTGTAACGATGCTTGAGCACGTTAGCCTGGTGATAACAGATAAATCGACGGGCGAGTTCTATGTTGTCAATAACGATCAGGTGAGTCCACCCCAAAAGGGAGATCCCCTCAAGCTGATCGGGCCGCAATATGGGGCGATTCGCGGACTTCCTTATACCGTTGGTCCGGCTGTAACAGTGCATCTCGGTTCAACAAAAGACCCGCAGAAAAAATTTCATGATGAGGCATGGACTCGGTATCTCGCCTCTGTTGACTGGGGGCTGCGTCTTGACATCCCGAAGGAGGTTGAAAAACTCAAAACAACCGACCCTGCAGCTTATTCCCAAAAGGTGCGGGAGATAAGGCAGAACCGATACAAAACATTCTATCGCAATCAGGAAATCTTTGACAGCAATGCCAAAAAACTCGACCCCATGGTGGATGCGCTTGCCCCGGTGGCAAACGATGCGAAAAAACTGGCGTCCGCGCTAAACCCGGTAGTGGATAAAGCGGGAGACCTCGCGGTGCTTTTCATTGGGCTGGGGCCGGCCGCCGGTATTGTTGCAGGCTCTGCGCGTTCGCAGAAAATCCTCCCTCGACAGGCGCAATTTCTTTTCTCAATGCAGAAGGGACATACGGTGCATCCAATTGCACGGGTTGCGCTTGCGATTCTGCATCTTAAGGCGCTGGGTGGAACGCCGACACCCAAAGAAGACGCGCTCATTAAATTCTGCCTGACGGTCCCTCTGTTTAAACAACAGATGGCAGATTACCAGGCCTCAGGCGCCATGGGCAAATTCTAATAAGGCCGGCAGTCGGTCGAGACGGAAAGTGATACTTCGAGTTCTGACGATCGGTCCTTCTCGGCCAGCATTATCTTGCTCGCGCGAGGCAATCTTTTTATTTGGTGTTCCAATTTGGAAGCTGCTGATCGTGAGCCGGCCGGTAGTGAATAGATAAGAGTCACCGGCCGTCGGCTTTTCGTATATCGGGCTCCGGTTTTCCCGGCATTATGTGCCTTGATTCGTTTTTTAAGGTCCTTGGCAATTCCTGTATACAACGTCCCGTCACTACACCTGACCATATATACATACCAAACGATTTCCATGACATTGTAAGCGAATTGGAAGTCTCATACCGTTAAGCGATACCTTTGCCGATGAGAATACCTTGAAGAAACCGGAGGTCAACTCTTTTCTGGTAGACCAATGTGCATTTGATATTATTGTAACAAATATATTCGGTCTGTACGTCCACTGTCTAGGAACTTTCGGGGGATATGACGACGTTGTGCTCAATGTCGTATTCAGCTCTATGTATTCGTATACTACTGCGGGACAACCAGATGAGGAGGGGGAATATGGAAAATGGAAATAGTGTGAAGCAGACGGAACTTAACGACAAGCTAAGACAGGCAATGTATTCCCATAATTATACAGAGGCGCGGCGGTTAGTCGATACCGGTGCGGACCCTAATACGCTAAGTGGATGGGGGTCTCCTTTTATTTATTGGTGTGCTGAAAAGGGCAAAATTGATCTGATCGATTTTGCTCTTGAAAAAGGCGCTGATATCAACGCGACGAACAAGTGCGGGGAGACAGCGTTGCACAAAGCGGCATATATCGGGAAAGTCGATATAATTGAGCACCTGATTGACAGAGGTGCCAATGTGAATCAGAAGGACATCTACAATGCCACGCCTCTTTTTGTCGCTGTGCTCGGAAATCAAGCTGAGGCTGTGAATACGCTGCTTGACAGGGGAGCGGACCCTTCAATTAAAAATCATAACGGCGTTTCCGCAGCACAGAAAGCAAAAGAAATGGGTAGCGAAGGGATTGCCGCCTTGCTGGCTGCCATGTAGGCACCATCTGCCGTCTGTCGATGAACGTTTGGCCGTTTCTCAGGTTCTGTCCATCGTTTCCCGTACCCGAGAGGCAAGCTGGTGAAGGGAAAACGGTTTCTGCATGAAAGCGACACCCTCCTCCAAAACCCCATGATGCGCAATAACGTTGGATGTGTAACCGGACATGAAAAGGATTTTGATACCGGGGAAAAAGCTTCGAACCTGCTCGGCAAGTTCCCGGCCGTTTATCTTCGGCATAACCACATCTGTTATCAGCAGGGAAATTTTTTTCCTGCAGTGCTCGGCTACATGAATGGCCTCCGTCGGCGAAGAAGCCGTCAAGACGGAGTATCCCAATCTTTTAAGCATCGCGTTAGTCATGTTCAGGATTGCAGCCTCATCTTCCACAAGAAGAACGGTTTCATCATGGCCTAAAGGTGTTGTCTCGGTTGCGTTCTGCCGGATATCGGATACCGTGTCGCCATGACGCGGTAGATATACCTTGAAGATTGTTCCTTGATCGGGTTCGCTGTAAACATTAATGAAACCGTCATTTTGCT
Source organism: Desulfocapsaceae bacterium (assembly GCA_046705065.1). Classification (GTDB taxonomy): domain Bacteria; phylum Desulfobacterota; class Desulfobulbia; order Desulfobulbales; family Desulfocapsaceae; genus CAWGGS01. The sequence goes on along the minus strand of JBJKQT010000066.1, from coordinate 8,001 downwards.
TCACGATGCCGTAGACTGTGGCCAATCCGAGTCCTGTACCGACTCCGACCTGCTTGGTGGTGAAGAAAGGCTCGAACAGTTTGTCCAAGGTCGCTTTGTCCATTCCACACCCGTTATCGCTGACAGCGAACAGCACAAATTCTCCCGGTACAAAATCAACATGGTCTTTGCAATAGGAAGAGTCGAAGGTTACATTATTCGTTTCAATGGTGATTTTCCCCACTCCGGCAATGGCGTCCCGGGCATTGACACAGAGATTGGCCAGTATTTGATTGAGTTGGGAAGGGTCCATTCGCACCGGCCATAGATTCTTGTGGGGCATCCATTCCAGATCGATATCTTCGCCTATGAGCCGTATGAGCATCTTCAGCGTCCCTTCTATTCTTTCATTTATATCGATAATTTTAGGCGAAATGGTCTGTTTTCGGGCAAAGGCCAGAAGCTGACGGGTAACCTCCGTCGAACGGAGGGCTGCCTTGTGAATTTCCTCAAGATCGTCATAGAGGATATGCTCGGTCGGCACCTTTTCCATGGCCAGTTCAGCGTAGCCGAGAATTACACTAAGCATGTTATTGTAATCGTGAGCGACCCCACCGGCCAACCGTCCCACCGACTCCATTTTTTGGGCTTGGAGAAGTTGTGCCTCTACGGTACGTTGACTGGTTATATCCGAAACGAATCCCTCGATGATACATACGCCGTCATCCTCATGCCTTGCGATACGAGCGTTCATTCGTAGCCAGGCCGTTTTCCCGTCTTTTGTGTGCGCTTCATAATCAAAATTTTCCACTCGGCCTTTTTTCATCAATTCCTGAAGAAACTGAGCCCGTTGTTCGGGGTGCACGTACAATTGCTTTTGAATGTCGGTGTAATGCTCCATTGCCTCTTTAGGAGAAGAGAAGCCCAACATACGGGCCATGGAGATATTGACGGATAAGACCTTCCCTCGAGAAGTTGTGGAAAATATTCCGATGGGCGCATTATCAAAAAGATCCCTGTACCTTTCCTCGCTGTCCAGCAACATCTCGTCTGTTCTCTTTCCATCGAGAATCCGCCATGTCACATCTGCCAGATAGGAGACCGTCTCCACATCTTTTTCTGTATATTCATCAGATTTGTTTCCGACACCAACGATGGCAACCACTTTTCCATCATTGAGAACCGGCACCACCACATCGCGAACAATCGGTATGTGGCCTTCAGGCAGACCGCCTCTATGCGGCAGGTTCGCATAGTCGTTATGAACCACCGGCCTTCTCTGAAAGACGCAGTCCGTCCAAACACCGGCATGGTCGATAACGTAATGCATTGCATTACCCTTAACCCGGCATTCATTCAATGTTCTGCTCGACCACTGTTGAAACGAAACGGTTTTCTGATCGTTCTCGACAAAGTGATAAAATCCGATGGGACTTTGTGCCAGTGTTCCGATTTCATCCAAAGCCTTCTTCATGAGATCTTCCAACGAGTTTGTCGCTGCAAATTCCAACAAATTCAACCGAACTTGCATGAGTCTTTGCGCTCGTCTTTCCTCGGTCTGGTCGCGGAAGACCAGTACCACCCCGACAATTTCGCCTCCGGTGTCGGTAATGGGTGCGGCCGAATCGGCAATGGGGCGCTCGATCCCGTTTTGAGCAATGAGTAAGGTATGATTTGCCAAGCCGACAACCATACCGTCACGCAGGACTTTTGACACCGGATCTTCTGCTTTCTGCCTTGTTTGTTCATTAATAATCCGAAAAACATCCTCCAGTGGATGTCCGTACGCCTCGTTCTGCGACCATCCTGTAAGGGCTTCGGCCACGGGGTTCATAAGTTCCACTCTACCCCGGACATCTGTGGCGATAACGCCGTCACCCACTGCTTTCAGCGTGATGCTATGGCGTTCCATTGTCGTCCGCAGTCTGGTCTCACTGTTATAGAGATTCCAGTAATGGATCTTTTTGTTGCGCTGCCATGTGACCAAACCGACGGCTCCAAGACCTATTGACATTGCAGCAAGCAAGCCCAATATCAGCGTCGCCCGGATATGCCATCGATGGAAAATCTCAGTCTTGTCTTCCTTGACCACCATGAACCACGGGGAATCAGGGACAGGGAGAATCAGGGACAGGACATCGATTCCGCGATAGTCCTTGCCTTCGACAATCCCTCTTTGCCCCAGAACGGCCATGACCGCAGGGACGTCTGTTCGAGTTAAAGGGATACTCAACTTCAGGGCGGCATCTTGAGAATAACGCAGGTTGTTGAGGAAAAGAACGTGATTTCCATCGCGGCGGACCAAAAGCGTCTCCGCTGACCGGCTCGGAGTGGGCCAGGTTTTGATAAGGGGATAGAGGAACTCGGTTGCATCGTTGATCAGGATGAGAGCGCCCATCGGCGGTGATTTCTTGCCGGTATCGGCAAAGATGGGGACTACCACACTGATATGGGGGGCTGTTTTTTCCTCGGCATGTAATTCTGTAAATACAGGTTTGCGGTCACGAAAAGCTGCAAGCAGATATTTTCTGTAGACACTGTGCAGGGTACTTCTGCCCTTTAAGCTCAAGCGTACTCGCCCATCCGGGTCCGTCAGAAGGACATCGGCGTAAATGTTGTGGGCGGCAAAACTGCGAAAGAACCTGCGCAACTCTTCGCTTTCTTCCTGTTTGTGATCGGTAAAGAAACGGGCAACGCCGCGAAGGAAAAAGGAGTTATCAATCAATATTGCCGCATCGTTTAATTTGTCTTTGCGCCAATCAGTGATCTGGTTCACCTTGAGCCGGCCGATATCTATGAATTCTTTTTCAATTTGCCGCCGGACATTCGATTTTTGAATGGAATAGAAAAAGGCACCTCCGGTTGATAACATCAGCAAAACGGCGGCTAATGTGACGGTCATCCAACGAGGAAACCTCTCCTTTTCGACATTCATCTCTCACCCCCCCTGTTTTCTGTGATTGTCCTTGACCTGCTGATGACGGGATATAACCCGAGCGGATGTCGGAATTTTCATGATCCAACTATATGTGAACGGATTTGCCATTTTTGTAAAGAATAAATTTCCAAAAATATTTGTCACATTTATGAAATAATTATGTGCCATTGCATATAATTGTATTTTTTTTGATCACTATGGGGTGCACGGGAGTCTTTCCCAGACCGGATGGGTTGCTGAACTGGTAATTCGAGGCCAAAATTTCCTGAGACGGAGGAAGACCAAATGTCTTTCGATTACGTGAAGGTCTTACCTGCGGCCTAAAGCCTCAAATTTTAAAATGTCGCAGAAAAGGAGACATAAGAAACGTTCCTTCATCTTGTTGGAAAGTATGGCAGGAAACAGGCAGCTGAATTGCATGAGCCGTCTTAACTAAAGCTTCTTGAAATTGCTTGAAGCTGCAGATTGCAAGATAAGATATTTAGAAATGGAAGATATTCGGCATAAGATCAAAAGAGTTATTGCGTTTGCCGAAGACCTTGGAAAAAAATAATCCCGAGAGCACCCATATACACGTCTACCTCAAAACTTTAATGTTCATGATCATTCTGGTGGATGCCATTGCCTGTCATGATTTTGTTTGTTTGCATATTCTTTTACGTAACCGGGATTCTACCTAGTATTTTACTAATTTTGACGGCGAGGTCTTCCTGAGAAAATGGTTTTGATATAAAATGGACACCTGGATCGAGCACTCCATGGTGGGCAATGGCATTGGCTGTATACCCGGACATGAATAGGGTTTTTAACCCGGAGATACGTTCCTGCAGGAGATCTGACAAATCGCGACCCGTCATTTCAGGTAAGATTACATCAGTAATAAGCAAACATATTCTTTTTGAATGCTCTATACCCAAAACCATAGCCTCATTTGGCGTACCAGCCTCCAACACTTGGTAGCCCAGTCCTTCCAGCATTTTTTTAGTCATTTTCAAGATAGCCTGCTCATCTTCGACTAAAAGCACTGTTTCACTATGGCCTTGCGGGATAAGCGCCACCATATCTTCGATGGCCTCTTCGATTTCACCTGTGTATCTGGGGAAATATATCCTAAACGTTGAGCCTTCCCCCGGCTCGCTGTAAACATTAATGAAGCCGTTGTTTTGCTTAACAATACCATAGATGGTCGCCAATCCAAGCCCCGTTCCTTTTCCGGCGGATTTCGTAGTATAAAACGGCTCGAATATGTGGTTGACGATTTCTTTGTCCATACCGCAACCGTCATCGCTTACCGCCAACAAAGTAAAATCACCCGGGGTAAAGCCGTAATGATTTTGGCAATATGCCTCATCAAAAGTTATGTTTTTCGTCTCTATAGTGATATGACCCACATCGGCTATCGCGTCCCGGGCATTAACACAAAGATTCGCTAGTATTTGGTCGATCTGGGCGGGATCCATTTTAACGCTCCACAATCCTGCACCGGGTTTCCATGCAAGATCAATGTTTTCACCTATGAGTCTACGCAGCATTTTGAGCATGCCATCGACAGTTGCATTCAAATCGACCACAACCGGGTTGATGGTCTGCTTGCGGGCAAATGCCAGCAGTTTTTTAGTGATATCGACCGATCGCCTGCCGGCATTGATAATTTCATCCAGGTCATCGTATAATGGTTCTCCTTCTGCCGCATACTCTTTGGCCATCATTGCGTAACCAATGATTACGGTCAGCATGTTGTTGTAATCATGAGCAACACCTCCTGCAAGCAATCCTATGGATTCCATTTTCTGAGCCTGGGTCAATTGTTCCCTTAGATTTTCCTGCACCCGTTCAGCTTTCTTACGTTCCGAGATGTCATGAACAATCAAATGGAGGACCTTTTCTTCTTTAACATCGATGAGGCTGCTGTATACCGCAACATCTTTGGTAGAACCATCAGCTAGTTTATGGCGAAACTCGAAAAAGGCACGGTGGCTGCTTTTTGCCCTGTCCTCCTCCTCTTTTATTTGTTCGGGCGAAAAAGTATTGATGTTCTCGATCATCATATTTTGCAATTCTTCCTTCGACCATCCGTAAAATTTCTCAGCTGCTTCATTGGCATCGAGGATGACATTTGTAACTGGATCAACCAGGAGTTTGACAGCCGTATCTTTATGAAAAAGATCACGGAATTTCTCTTCGCTTTGCAAAAGAGCTTTTCGCGCAGCACGCTCTTCCGTCTGATCACGAAATACCAACACGACGCCGATGATTTTCCCCTCACTATCACGAATTGGGGCACCGCTGTCTGCAATGGGCCATTGGGTCCCATCCCTGGCAACAAGAAGGGTGTGATTGGCTAATCCCACAACCCTTCCCTCTCGAAGAACTTTCGCGACGGGATCTTCCACTATGTCTCCCGTCTCCTCACTGATGATCCGAAACACCTCTTTCAAATGTTTGCCGCTTGCTTCAGAATTCATCCATCCCGTGAGCTTTTCTGCGACGGGATTCATCAATTCTATAACGCCTAGGTTATTGGTAACGATAACGGCATCACCTATGGACTTTAAAGTGATGCTGTTTCGCTCCATGGCAACACGTAATTTGAACTCGGAGTCGTAAAGTTCTTTATAATGAAGCTCTTTTTCCTTCTGTCTTTGGAAAAGACCCACTCCTCCTGCAAGACTGATTATCCCAAAAAGCAGCGTCAACATGAGAACTGATTTAAATCGCCATTCGGCATAAACTTCCGGTGCATCAATCTTGGCTACCATAAACCAAGGTGATCCCGAAATCGGTAAGGATACTCCGACTACTTTGACACCTCGATAATCTTTACCAGAGAAGACGCCCTCTCGTCCCTGCACAGCCATCACGGCAGGGTTGTCGAATTGGGTCAAAGGAATTTTGAGTAGTAAGGCGGTCTTCGCCTGATACCGGAGGTCGTTTAGAAAAAGCACCTGATTGCCATCCTGTTCTACCAGGTACGTTTCAGCCGTCTTGCTTGGAGTAGGCCAGTACTGCACCAATGGGTAAAGATTTTGGGAAGCATTGGTAATAAGGACAAGACAACCGAGGATCCGTCGTCCTGATTCGGAGTAAAGGGGAGCAACAACCGAGATGTTCAGTGAACCGTCTTGAGGATCGGCGTATATGTCTGTTAAAACGGGATCTCGAGTCTGTAAAGCAGCATCCAAGGCTGGTTGACACTCTTTGGCAAGGACGCCATGCCCTCTTTGGTTGAAGAGGACATGGCCCTTCGTATCTACGATCAAGATTCCGGAGTAGTTCTCCTGTCTTGCGACGGCGTCGAGTCGAGAAGATAGTTCATTGAAATTATTTGAATTCTGATCAGACAAAAAATGCTCGACACTCGTTAACAAAAATCGGTTTTCTTTCAATGCCGAAGCCGTGCGCAGCTGCTCGTTGCGCCATTTAAAGATTTGATCAGCTTTAAGCCGTGCAATAGTCGTTAGATCATTTTCGACCTTCTGATCCATTACCTGTTTTTGGACTCGATAGAACCATATGCCGACAATGATAAGTGTTAGGATTGTACATAGTATCAATACCTGAACTGAAAATGCAGATTGATGAAAATTGCGTTTCATCTACCACCTCACAATGAAGAAGCATTGTATTCCAGTCCTTCTCAGCATTGTTCAATATGAACAAAAAATATTCCTGACTATCTTTAAATGAGGTGGATGGCACAAGTACCTCGTAAGTTGCTTTCGAATGAGGCTGGTGTAATTATTTTACAGTATTATAACTCCCTTATTTAAAAACAGATATAAAATGTTTAATGCCCTCATTCGATCACGTCGTCTCGAACTTTATGGTGACATCCATACTCCATTGATACTTCTAAGAGATTCGTTGGGATTGTAGTGAGGTCTCTTTGAATTAAATTGAGCCGCTTGCAAAAAGGCCTTTTCGTCATATCACTTATATGCCTGCGGTAAAATTTTTCGCTTGCCTTGATTTTGAACAGATATCCTCATTTTGCAAAAGGCTCAAATTAATAAAAATAAGGGCTCTGTTGCAAAAATCTCAAAAGGGTGTGACAATTCCCGGGAAGACTCAATGGGAGAGAAGCAGACGAAATCCACAGCGAACCCTTCAGATTTTAAGGAGTTTATAATGAAATTGAGTATCCCAGTTGAGGCGTTGGAAAAACGGTTTCTTCGCTATGTGGCGATTGATACACAGTCGAACGAAGAGTCCGATAGTTATCCCAGCACCTCCAAACAGTTGGAACTGTGTCGAGTTTTGGTTGAGGAACTGCGGGACATGGGTTTAGCCGATGCCGGGTTGAGCGAACACGGCTACGTTTTCGCCAGTCTGCCGGCAACCACAACCAAAAAAATTCCGGTTATTGGCCTGATTGCTCATGTGGATACGTCTCCCGAGGTTTCAGGAGCCGGTGTCAAGCCGATTGTGCATCGTCACTACCAGGGAGGTGAGCTGGTCTTGCCGGGTGCCCCTTCCCAGGTGATCAGGCCCGAAGACAACCCAGCCCTGGACGGTTGTGTTGGTCACGATCTCATAACGACAGATGGTACCACTTTGCTGGGAGCGGACAACAAGGCGGGAGTGGCCGAGATCATGACGGCGGTTGACTACCTGGTCCGTCATCCGGAAATTGCCCACGGACCGATCAGGGTGGCGTTCACCGTCGACGAGGAAGTCGGGACCGGCACTAAATATTTCGATGTTAAGGAGTTCGGTGCCCAATATGCTTATACCATTGACGGCGAAACGGCTGGAGAACTGGAAGACGAAACATTTTGCGCTGACACGGCAACCGTCATTTTTGGCGGCATCAATCTGCATCCGGGATTTGCTCGCGGTAAAATGCTCAACTCCCAGCGTGTGGCGGCGGAATTCATAGATTTTCTGCCAAAAGACACCATGACCCCTGAGACCACGGACGGGCGGGAAGGGTATATTCACCTGCACTCCATGACCGGCGCGGTGGAGAAAACAGTGCTGAGGTATTTACTCCGTGACTTTACCGTGGAAGGGCTGCAGGAAAAAAGGGCGCTTCTGAAAACGGTGCTGGAGACACTGCGGAAAAAGTATCCCCGGCTGGTTGC
>JBJKQT010000065.1:0-5737 GCA_046705065.1 Desulfocapsaceae bacterium | reverse complement strand
TGGCTGTGGCAATGGCATCAAACATCGGGTCATCCGCCACCATCACCGGCAATCCGCAGAACATTTTGATCGGTGGCTTGTCGCACATACCCTATACTAAGTTTATCGTTTCATTGTGGCCGATTGCGGTGATTGGTTTAGCAGTCTCGATTATCCTCCTCGTACTTTTAAATCGCGACGAGTTCGCAAACACCACTCGATTGGAAGGACCGAAACCACATATTCATGTCAACCGCATCGTGCTGACACGCACAGTACTGGCTACAGCTGCCATGATTCTGCTGTTCTTAATTGGGATAGCACCTGCGAAGTCGGCAATCGTTGTTGGTAGTCTGTTATTGCTGACCCAACGATTGAAGAGTCGGAGAATATATTCAGAGATCGATTGGTCGCTGCTGCTTATGTTTGCAGGTCTGTTCATCATCATTGCCGGGGCGGAGCGAACGATTATCACTCCTGGACTCATCGCTAGGACAAGTAGCCTTCATTTGGAACAAATTCCGGTACTAACCGCCATAACAGCCATACTATCCAATCTGGTCAGTAATGTGCCGGCCGTCCTGTTGATAAAACCGTTTGTAAGTGCGCTTAAGGACCATGAAACTGCATGGCTGGTGATTGCAATGTCTTCCACTCTCGCCGGTAACTTCACATTACTGGGGTCGATTGCGAATTTAATCGTCGTCCAAAAAGCGGCCAGTGGCGGAATTAAGATCGGATTTTGGGACTACTTCAAGGTTGGGGCACCGCTGACTATTATGACACTTATAATCGGAACGTTTTGGCTGTGCCGATGATCAGGAGGCATTGGCGGCTTGTTTTTTGCCTGCAGCGAAGAGATCAAGGATCTGTCCTTGATAGAAGCACTGCAGAGATTGTTGGCACTCGCATTAGACAAAGCGAGGTCATCAGGCGAGTTTGCAGAACATATTGTAATTGCAATGATTGATATCATCATGGGCGCGGTAGTTGAGTTCATTCAAACAATCAAGCGATTGGCTACGAATAGAAACGAATTTTCAAGACATTAAATCAATCCGAAAACTTGAGCAATTAATCTTTCTGGGTCAGGACAGAATTCCCAGCAATTTCCGTCGTTATTGCTGTTAAAATCCATTTTCATGTGAACAACTCCGGCTTAAATCCCACGGCAAATCCTCCCCAATGTTTGCCATCAACGGTAATTGGCATATCAATTTCGCTAAGCACTTCCCCGGTTTCTCGCATATACGTCTGCATCAGCATAGAGGTTGTATTTGTCACCCGACGTTTCTCCATATTGGTCGTGAAATAGATACGCTTGTCCCGGCTCTGCGCTATATCCCGCTCCAAATTGCCTGTCAGCGGCCGTGAGAACTGAGAATGGTGGACGGAGACATAGCCGTTTCTATCCACCGGAATTGCATAAATACAATTTGGAATTTCTTTCAAAATCTCGTCGCAATGGGACTGCAACCCTTTCACAATTGCTTCTGTATATTGGGAATTGTATTTTTGAGGATTTGTGTTGGGGATAGGACGATAGTTGTTGTCGAAGACATTGATACCCTTTTGTTTCAAATTATGTAGAGTCTGTTGGATATAATCTCTATGCTTGCGTATTTGGGAAATGACCTGATCAAAGGCCCCTTGACCTGTTTGATACAGAGAGACCTTTTCCTGCATTTTCTCGGTGATCTCAGTCAACCCTTGAACTGTACTTCTGGAAGAGGTCATATTGGTTGAGACGTCGTGTGACAGCGAAATGATCTCTTCCACCTTACTATTGCTGAGTGAAAGATTTTCAATTGAGTTCGAAATCTTTTGCAGCTGGATATTGGTTTCTTCAAAATCCCCGATCATGGATTGGAAGTTAGCAGCCGTCTCCTTAATAATTGAATTGACGTCCAGAGTGGAGCCGATAATCGTATCGCTTTCATTTTTTGTTTTATCAACGGTCAGCATCATGCTATTTATTTTATTGGATATATCTTCAGTTGCAGGTTTGATTTGCTTGGCCAAAGAACGCACCTCTTCGGCTACAACTGCAAATCCCTTTCCATGTTCACCTGCCCTCGCCGCTTCGATAGTAGCATTTAATGATAGCAGATTCGTCTGGTCTGACATGTCGTTGATAACGGCTATGATATCCATAATGCTCGCCGAATTGCGGTTAAGCTCCTCAATCGTCTTACTGAAGCTGGTTACTGTTTGATTGATGGATTCCATCTTAAGAGCAACCGTTTCCAGCTCTTGGCACGAAGATTTAACCTTATCAAAATTTTCCGTGGTATGTTCGGAGATAGAGCGAGTATTTTCTGAAATTTCTAATATCGAGGTATTGGCATTATTGCTGGCTACAGCCACCTGTTCGGAAAGCTCCTTTTGTTTGTCGGCTTTTTGACCGGCAATATCTACAGCCTTGAACACTTGTGCACTGCCTATGGCAATTCTGATTCCGGATTTTCTTATATCATCAATAACCTGTCGAATGTTATCCATAAAGGCATTATAGCCTTTGGACACATGTCGAAGCTCCAAATAATGCAGTTCATCTATGTTCTTGGACCAGTCGACGTTTTCATCCACCAGTTGCCTGAATATTTTGTCCACCTTATTCAGAGGCTTGGCTGCCAAATATGAAAACATCATTTTGATAAGCAATCCGAATAATGCAGTGATGAGAAAGCCCACCGCATTGATCGCAACTCCCCAGCGGATTATGGACGAGATCTTGTCGACGTTTTGAATATTTTTAACGTAGTTGGATATGATTACGAATAGATAAATGGTGGCAGACGATAGTAGAAACTGGGTTATGACGAACAGAGCTGTAGACGACGCGGCCCGTTGGATACGCAGATTAAATATCGAAGAATCAAAAAAGTCCCAAATCTTCTGAAAATTACTCATAATTGCTCCTCAACGTTTTATATCTTATTCTCGAAAATATGTTACAAAAAACGAAATAACCAAGAGCCATACTTCCATATATGTAAAGATTTGCAATCATAATTTCAGGCCCGCCATTATAGTCATCCATCTGGTCAACATCACGATGGGTTAGCTTGTAAATTTCGAGATCAATGAATAAAAAACATTCTAAGAAAAAATTACAGAACACCAAATCCACAAAATAATCGTCCTCATCAAAACGAATATGTTTTTGACGAGTGGAGCAGAAATGGATCAGGGTCCAATGAGAATTTGGCCCCTGATGGAAGATATGACCTTTTATAACCCTAAAAAGAAACCACATATCAGAGCTTGGCGGAAGGCGTTTTGTGATTAATGAGGTAGAAGCTATTGAATTTTTAGAACGATCAATCAATGAAGGAAAATATTTTGCCTTTCTTGCAGTTGATGATGGATCTCAGAGAAGGTTTCATTGAAGTTGGCCCAAGATTAAAATGGATTTTCGAACCGATGAGTTGACATGGACCGGGAAAACGGTGCCATTTTGGGATACCAGCCCTGCCCATTACCCATATCTTTATCAGTTTATAACTCGATGCTGTTGCGGCTCTGCCGGATTAAACGCACTTTTGCAAAGCCGAGAGTACGCTCAATCCGACAGAGGTCATCGCTTCCCGCCGCTGCTCTCCGGCCTAATCGCAGGGATTCTACGGCTGACAGACAGGCCATCCATGGCCTGCTGCCAGTTGCGGACGTCCTATCCGCAACCCTGCGGGCCGTTTGTGGAATACCTGCGGGCCTCCGCGATGCGTCCGGAAGCGACGACCTCCGCCTCCCGCTTTTTTTAGATGGGTACATTACGCCGGATGAACAATTTATGTTTTTAAATAATCTGGTATTTCCTGTTTAAATTTGAGGACCCAGAACTCTAAGGACTTCCGAAACGGTCGTCATTCCTGCATGCACTTTGTTTCTGGCATCTTCGATTAAGAAAGCCATCTTTTCCCTGGCTGCCGCCTTGCGCAGGTTTACAATGCTTTGACCTGAAGTCAGCAATTCTATGAAAAGATCATTGATTACAAGGAGTTCATGAATGGGATAGCGGCCGGAATAACCCGTGTTATGGCAGCGTTGGCATCCCCTGCCAAAGTAGGTTTTCAGTTTTGCCGTTTCAAAAAGCGGCCCCAACCGATGAAGCAGATCACTTTCAACCTCCTCAGGTTCCCGACAATAGGGACAGATCTTCCGCACCAGCCGTTGGGAAATGATCCCTTTGAGGGCGGAGGCGATAATGTAAGGACGCAGTTCAAGATCAATCAGTCTGGAGATAGTTTCAATTGCCGAATTTGTATGGAGAGTTGAAAACACTTGATGTCCGGTTAATGCGGCATTGAACGCGACCTGTGCCGTTTCCGGATCGCGTATCTCACCCAGGAGGATGACATCGGGATCCTGCCGCAAAGCAGACCGCAGAACGGAAGCAAAATCCAGGCCTATCTTATCGCGAATGGCAACCTGTGATGCACTGTCAAAATAGTATTCGACAGGATCTTCCAGGGTTATATAATTTTTTCCAGAGGTAACTCCATGTTGCAACAGTGAATACAGGGTGGTTGTCTTGCCGCTTCCGGTCGGGCCTGTAGCGAGAATTATCCCTTGAGGAATGTCTATAATATTGAGAACCTTCGCTAAATTGGCTTTAGAAAACCCAAGTTCGTCAACACTGTGAATGGCGGCGTTGCGATCCAGTAAACGCATGACCACCTTCTCTCCGTTCATCGTCGGCAAAGTCGAGATACGCATATCAACTATTTTCATCGGTGTTTTCACCGAGATCCTGCCATCCTGCGGTTTCCTTCTTTCGGATATATCCAGCTCCGCCATGATTTTTATCCGGGATACGAGGGGACTGAGAAACTCCAGGGGGATATGGATCTTATCCATCAGGATGCCGTCAATTCGATAGCGAACGACGATGCTCTTTGCTTTCGGCTGAATATGGATATCGCTCACCTCGTTCCGGACTGCCTCGATGAGGATGGCATTGACGAGACGGATAGCCGGCGGTTCTTCCGTGCTCCGCAAAAGGTCGGCGAGGGGGATATCGTCGTCCTCTTCGAGGATGACCTCTATGGAGTCATAGGGATCGACGAAGGATGCTACCGTTTCAACATCACTCAAGGAAACCGTCGTTGATTCCTCTCCGTATACCGCCGTAATCTTGCTCTCAAGCGCAGCGAGTTCGGTAAGTACAACTTCGATCTGCAGCCCCGTTATGAAGCGAAGATTGTTAATCATTTCATGATCGGTGGGATCGGCGGCCGCAAGCAGCAGTTTCTTATTTCCCTGCAGCTTCAGCGGCAAAACCTGGTAACGCATACAGAAGGTCCTCGGGATCAACTCCGTCACCCGCGGGTCGACTTGAATCTCGGGGAGAGCCACCTCCTCGAGCATCAGCTCTTTCTTAAGGAGTTGGCGTATTTTTTGTTCGTTAACCCATCCTTTGTTGAGGATGAGCCGGAGCATGGAAAATTTTTCTTTGGAATGGATCTGGTAGAGTTTCTGAGCCTGAATTTCCGTGATCAGTCCATGCTGATTCAACAGCCCGGGAAGCTGACTCTTGCTTACAAAAGACAGCTTCGAAAGCGCCTCCATTTCTTTACTCTGCCGGTTGTTGATACTGAGAAGCTCTTTATTTTTCTTTATAATATCGTATTGTTCCAAAGCAAGAGCCACAGTTACTCTTAAATCGTCTTCATTTGCCGGCTTTAGGATAAAACGATATACGGCTCCCTCTTTGATTGCTCCCATTATTGCAGAAGTATCCGCATGACCAGTAAGC
>JBJKQT010000064.1:0-9078 GCA_046705065.1 Desulfocapsaceae bacterium | reverse complement strand
ACAGAAGATTGTCGATAAGGCAACCCGCATGAACCAGCAGAACGAATGGAAGACCCAAGGATCCGGTTCTCACTTCGGCGGAAGTGTCTTGTGGGGAGTCGACAATGTGGATTCGGATGCAATACGGATATTTATTACCAGTGTCGCACGAAACAAAATGACTGACAAATTCTATTATTTCCTCGAATCAGAGGCCATCGGAGGTCTTTTTGAGTTCGATTCCGCTTCAAACGAAGAAAAACGGTTGTTTCATAAGGAGAACTTCACAGCAAAGGACCTTGATTTCAATTACGATTCAAAGGAATTCGTCTTTACTCAGACCTTTAAAAACGGAACCTCGAACCTTTTGATTGCCGGCGAAGACGGTGGAGGAATGCGTGAGGTAACCGAAGGAGATTCAATCGATGAATCGCCTTCATGGGTGCCGAACAGACAGCGATGCATTTTGTTTCAATCGTCAGGCATTGCCAGAAATAAAAGCGGTTATGCAGTCGGCAGAGGGCCGGCATCTATCCAGGTTCTTGAACTTGAAGAGAATCGTCTTTCAACGGTTTTGGAAAACGAGCGGTTCGATTTTATCCAGCCGAGATTTGGTGCGGACGGATTTCTCTATTTCATCCGCCGGCCCTATGAAATGCAGGAGCACAAACCCGCAGCGGCCTTCGTCGATTTTATCCTTTTTCCATTCAGACTCCTGCGTGCGGTATTTCATTATCTTAACTTTTTTTCTCTGGTTTACACAAAAAAGCCGCTTACAACGGCCTCCGGGCCGAAGATAGAGGGAGATGATCTTAAGACCTTTGTGTTAAAGGGAAAGGTTATCAACGCAGAAAAAGCCCTTCGTAACGGGGGCAAAGTTGGCGGCGTTCCCTCGCTTGTTCCTTCCAATTGGCAACTCGTTAAAAGAAGCCCGGACAATGCGGAAAAAGTTATTGCCCAAAATGTCCTCGCGTTTGATCTCGACGCTGACGGCAGAATCGTCTATTCCAACGGATGCGGGATTTTTACCCTGGACAATGAAAACAAACCTGTGCTGCTTTTGAAAGATAATCTGATCGAGGATGTAAGAATCGGTTGAGATCAAGCTTTCGCAAGGTTTCGATTTTTTTAATAATGTATTTGAGAAACGCGGCTTACTCGAAGAGAAGTGTTCCGAAGAACTCCGGACGGTGAAAATCAGGCTTCGGTACATCCACCGGAGCCCAGGTTAGCCAATGCGGATGCGATGTGGCATCTGCGCATTTGTAGAAGTTGCAACACCATACTGAACCGGGTCCAGGAATAGTGCTGCGGCAGAACTTTTCCAATATATCAAACGGGATCCGGAAGGAAACGGTCCAGATGGTGCTGTCCCCGATTTCCGGATTCACGATTTGAAGCAGGGAAGGGCGGCAGTCTACCTTGTTGCATAGCGTTTCGGGAAGTTCGACGAAGTCCTCTCGTGTCGAGAGAGGGTGGAAATGAAACAGAAAGATCCCGCCGCAGTTTACCTCAAAATTGAAGTAGCCCTGGTCGCTGTCAGGGGCCGGTGAAAAGAAGAATTCGACACAGCTATCGCGGCAGACACTTTGTTGATTATGTGTCGCAACGGCGAGTACATATTGATCCTCGACCCTGAATATGCCTGATAAAGCAGTCTTCCCGTAGGCCAGTTTCACTGCGGTTTTGGGAAAATGTGACGGTTTTTCGCCCATATAACAGGTAAGAACTGCTGCCGGAATATCCCGCCACCCAGGAGCGTCCCAAGAGATGGGCGTTTCCTGGTCCTCGGGCAGGCGTTTTACTCTATAGTGGTAATCTTTCATTTAATGAAAAATCCAGCCGGCGGCCCTCGAATCATTGGCCTGTACTACCGGTGTTCAAAAGTTTGGACTCACAGCCAAAGTGATCAATGCGGCTTGGAGCACGTTATGGAATTTTATACATCGAGTCCAAAGGCAACGTCATTGTAAAATTTCTCCAAGAACCTCGAAATGATCGAAGGGTGGCATAAGGCAGGCTCCTTTGAATCGATCTTTTGCAATCTGCAGCATGTCTCGGGCATTGGCCAACCCCTCGGCCACCGGATCGGCAGCTTTTTCCATACGGGCCCGTAAACGATCCGGCACCATGATGCCGGAAACCTTGGTGTGCAAAAATTCGGCGTGACGAAAGGTTCTCAAGGGCAGGATTCCCAATATCACGGGGATATCGATGTGGTTGACGGCATCGGCGATGGCTTGGGCTCCTGCCTCATCGTAAACCGGCTGAGTCACGGCATATTGTGCCCCGGCTTTGGCTTTTTCTTCGAGCCTGCGCACTGCCCGTTCAAACCCTCCGCGCATTTCGGGCTTGGTGTCGAATACCACGCCTGTGAAAAGTCCGGTTTCACGAGCCATGACGATCAGGTCGCAGACGTTCACATCGCCGACATGGGAGACCAGACCACGATCCGCAAGGGCAATCGCGTCGCCTGTCGCCACCATAACTGTCTTAAGCCCCAATGCCCTGGCTCCCCACAATTCTCCCTGGACCGCGATCCGATTATGATCCCTGATGGTGCAGTGGAGAATAGCCTGTCTTCCCACTTTTTTCTGGATTAAGTGGCATGTAACCATGGCACTCATCCGCGATTTTGCGACCGGATTGGTGGCTACGCTGAAACCGTCAAAGGATAGCTTGCTTAAGGCTGCCAATTGATCGAGCAGCGGTGCCGGATCAGGTCCTCCGGGTGGAACGACTTCAACGGTGATGACAAACCGATCTTTATCGGCAAGTAAGGTTTCCATGCATCTCTCCTTGGAAAAGTCAAAAAATAATTCTGTCCCCTTTTGGGTGAGCATTCAAAAACTCGAGACCGACTTCGGTATGAAGCTCGAATGCCATATCGCTTAATTGACTGTGCACGATGCGCTCTGTGGTTTCCTCTGTAACGGAAAACGGAGGTAGCCCATCGGACGAGCGGGGAGACGCCAGTCCGAAAATCAGCAGTGTGCCGTCGGGAGCGCTGCGCACCCGGAATTCCCGGATTTCAGAGGGATCAAGTACGACATTCGTCTCTTCAAAAACCTCTCGCGCCCCCGCTTCCTGCCATGTCTCGCCGAGAACGATGAAGCCGCCAGGAAAAGCCCACTTGCCGCGTCCAGGTTCGATGCCACGCCGGATAAGCAGCAGACCGTCATCCACAGGCAGCAAAATGACCACCACCGGCAAGGGATTGACAAAGCTCGTCTTGCCACAGTTGGGACAGGTGCGGGGCCAGGACTGATCGAGTTTGAAGGGATGTCCGCAATATGAGCAATGGGAGTTTTTCAAGGAATGCTTAGGTTTTTTCATAAAAAAGAAGTCTGTGCTTTCAGGCATTCGATTCTCGGGTGGGGAAATTCAGTCATTTTATCTGTCTTGTAGTTAAATACATATGTAAAAGCCCCATGCCGCCGTGACCGATAACATACGCCTCTATCAATCCCACAAGGGATTCATGGACTTCCTTGATAGTATGCGACCAACCGATGCCGTACTTCCAGGCAATAAACCATGTCAGTCCAGACAGAAGAGCTAAAAAGAGGGCCCCCAGGCCAAGGCCTTGTACGATGGTTGCGATTCCTCCTGCTTCTGGTTCCGGAAGCTGGAATTCCTTTAACTTTTCGATATCGTTTTTCAATTGTTCGAAATCACCAAAAAGATAAGGGAAGAAATATTTAATACCATGCTCTTTCAATAGAAGCGATGTGAAAACAAGGGCAATGGGAAACAACAGTATTCCGGTCAGGATATGTGTCCAGGTTCCATAGAATTCGATGGGGCTTCCGCCTATGCCTCCGGTATGTGTGATTTTCATGAAATTACTGACAATGATCTGGCTTATGACGCAAAGTAATACCACAATATGGAGAAACCGAATTTTTGGAGATTGCCGTTCTTCCAGGTAGTTCCATATGAGACGTAGTAGATTCATTTTCTCTCCTTATTATTCGCTTCGTAAAACATGTTTTTTGTAAGCCTCTTTTTTTATAGCTTAAATCTAAGTACACAAACAAGAGATGGAAGAAATTTTAACGTGATCCCAAAAAACGGGATGAATAGTGAACATGCAGGATTAAAATAAGACGTTGGTTTTCTCATGGAAATGATTATCTGATGATAAGAAATAGCTACCACCGGTTTTTCTATGGAGACATAATGTATACAAATTACATGAATGGTTTTAGTGTCGGGAATTTGTCTTCAGGTACTTTGCAGGAGTATCTGCTGGACCGGTTTCAACGAACGGTCCTCTTTTGGGATATTCTTCGGAAGAGAGGGAATGCCTATCTTTCCCATCTAGCTGCGGGACAGCCTCCTATTCTAATTTTTGATTATGAAATGGTCCTTGACGGGAGGACGCTTTCGCGTCCGGTCAACTATGCTTTGGTAAGAATCCTGGATAGGCGGCAACCGTCTGCCAAAGAGGAGTTTTCAGGTGATGATCATCGCAGGAGCGCTTCTCGCAACGGCAAGGCAGTGGAACGAAACGGTCTTCCCGCCCGTCCCATCGTCATCATCGATCCCAGAGCCGGCCATGGTCCGGGTATCGGCGGATCCAAAAGGGATTCCGAGATCGGGGTGGCCCTCGATTTCGGACATCCCGTTTATTTCGTGCTTTTTTATACCGATCCGGAACCAGGACAGACAATATCCGATGTACAGCTGGCGGAAGTCCGGTTTTTGGAAAAAGTAGCCCAACTGCATCCCACGGCCCCAAAACCGGCGGTGATCGGCAACTGCCAGGCCGGCTGGGCTGCAGCGCTGATTGGCGCGGATCGGCCGGACCTCACCGGTCCACTTATTTTGAACGGGTCGCCGCTTTCCTACTGGGGAGGTGTCGAGGGGCGCAATCCCATGCGCTATCGCGGCGGATTGTACGGCGGCATATGGCCGGCAACCCTCGCCAGTGATATCGGCTGCGGAAAGTTTGACGGAGCGCATCTGGTTGCCGGCTTTGAAGAGCTCAACCCGGCCAATACCTTTTGGAGCAAATACCACCATCTCTTTGCCAATGTGGATACCGAAGAACAGCGGTTTCTGGGATTTGAAAAGTGGTGGGGCGGCTTTTACCGGATGAATGCCGAAGAAATCCACTTCATCGTCGACTCACTCTTTATCGGCGACGAGCTGGAGCAGGGGATACTTCGCCTTGATGATGGCCGCCTGATCGATCTTAAGAATTTTCGGGAGCCGATCTTTGCCTTTGCCTCGGCAGGCGACAATATAACCCCGCCGCCTCAAGCCTTGAATTGGATTTATAAGGTTTATGGGACGGTGGATGAAATACGTCGCCGCAATCAAGTTATCATTTACATGATTCATAAAAAAATCGGTCATCTGGGAATTTTCGTCTCCGGAAGTGTCGCCAGGAAAGAACATAGGCAGATCCTCAGTAATCTGGAGTGGCTCGAGTTTCTCCAGCCCGGGCTGTATGAGATGATTATCACCGATGATTCCGCCCAACCCGGGATGCACGAGTACCATGTGCAGTTTGCCGAGAGGGAGATGGCGGATATTCTGAAACTGGATGACGGTCTGGCGGATGAACGGCCTTTTGTACCGGTGAGAGAAGTCTCACGTTTCAATGACGCGCTGTACAGGAGTTGGCTGCAGCCGTTGATTCATATGAGCGTTACTGAATGGTCGGCGGAAATCATTCGCCAGCTTCACCCGTTGCGCATGCAACGCTATATGATCTCGGATTTGAATCCCTGTACGTTGCCGGTAAAATGGCTTGCCGAACAGATCAAGGATAACCGGCGTCCTGCGGCTGAAAATAATCCTTATGCCGTCATGGAACAATTCTGTTCCGACACCCTGGAAATCGGATTGAATTACTACCGTGATATGCGGGATCTGGCGCAGGAGTGGGTCTTCAAAGCGATCTACGACAATCCGTTTACCAAATTGTTCTTCGACGGTGAAAAACTAAAACCCGCGGCAGGTGAACGAAGTCAACTCGACAAAAGCGAGGAGCGCCGGATGGAGCAGGCAGATCTGCAACGGGCTGCGGAAGAAGGCGGCTATGTCGAAGCCTGCGTGAGGGTGATGGTCCTTGTGGCCGATGTCGACAGGATAATGGATGTCAGGGAGTTTGAGGTTGCCGAAAAAATTATCCAAAAGGATAAACGGCTGAAAGCATTGTCTCCGGACAGGTTTAAAACAATTGTCCGGGAGCAGGCCCACATCCTTGCCATGGTGCCCAAGAGGGCAATCAGCGGACTAGGACGGATGGGGCTGTCCGTCCGGGAGAGGCGCCAACTCTTAGGTATTGCCGAGATGATTGCCCAATCCGACGGAGCGACGAAGGAAAGAGAAGGAAAAATCCTCAACACTCTAAAACGGGTATTACGGATAGAGGACAATGCATTGAAAAACTAAAAAAGACGGATCACTGAAAAGCAACGCTTCTCGGGATTTCCGCCTGTTCCTTGCGTACCGGCAAATACCAGAGCGCTCCATCTATGAACATAAGAATTCCGGCCAGGGCAAGGAAGAGGTCGATGAGGGTGAAGAGCCCTGTCCCGAAATAAATTAGGAGCCCAATGCCTATGCTCAGACAGGAAAAACCAGTGCGTACAAAGGCAAGCCCCGTTCTTGCCCGTGAGTAAATCGTTCGATAACAGGCTGCAACCGTTCTTTGGGCGGCAAGGACGTTGCGTTCGTGGACGTACATGGTGCGCACCTTGCTGGATTGTGTGGGATAGAGGATGGTGCAATAGTCGGCGAGAAAGTCGCTCAGCCTTGCAAGCATCGTTTTTTTTGACTCGGAATGTATCCCCGTATCGTTGATGAAATGATAGTTTTCAAGAAAGAGAAGCGTTGCAGCCGTGACCTCTACAATTGTCTGATTGCCGGGAGGGCTGATTCTCGACTTCCTTACTTTTAAATAGAGGGGCAGGCCGTATGAGCAGATGGCTAATCCCAGAACCAGAATTGAAAGAAAAAAGTAGAAGTACTGCACATTGCCGGGGGGCGGGTTTTTCAAGAAAGCATCCGCTATGGCGATAGTTCCGAGCCCCCAGCGGAGATAGGCCAGCCCAGAGCGTGCACGGGCAAGGTCGGTCCTGTAGCATGAAAGCTTTGTCCTCCATTGGGCCATCGTGGTCCGCCAATAGGCCAGACCGGTTCTTTCCGTGCCGATGAGATGTCCCGGCTTGTCATGGAGGAAATCCTGGATAAACCAGCGAACATCCTCCTCGAGGGCGACCCTGAACTCGAGCTTGTCCGTTTTGAGATATCGTCGGCATTCTTCCAAAACCACCGGACTTTTGGGATTGTTCGCCGCGATGACAACCGTCCCATCCTGACATCGTATCACCGGCATCCAGAGGCTTTTTATAAGGACCTTCGCATCCAGCTCCTCCAGAAGCTCCGGAGGAATGGGAAAACGTTCGTCATATTCGATGTACCGGCAGCCGTATTTTTTCGAAAGGGCCTGAATGAGAAGATATTTGGGGACCCGGTACTCGGTGAGAAGAATTTTCTCAAGACCAATGCCTCTGGCGCGCGCACTCTGCTTTGCCGCCGTCAGCTGGCCGGCGCTTACTGCACCCCACTGTATCAATATATCAAATTCCGATTCCATTGGTAACTCATTCATCTTCATTGCTAAAAACGGCCTTTGCCCAGCGGCACGCAGGCTTGCCGTAATCGGGAACGGCAATTTCCATATATCCGTAACAATATGGGTAGTTGGCACGCATCTTGTCGGCCGGAACGGCCCAATAGTACCCGTCGGCGATTAGAAGAAGTCCCGCCAGCATGAGAAGGGCATTGCATATGGTCCAGCCCGTTGCCGATGTTCCGAAAAACACCATAAGGCCTGCTCCCACGGCCGTAATGCTGATGCCTGTTCTGATAAAGGCGAGACCGGTTCTTGTCCTGGCCATAATTGTGCGAAGTCTTGCCATTACGCAGCGTCTTTCTGCAAGCACGGTTCTTTCGAGGGCAAGACCGGTGGTCGCCCAAATACCAGGGAGATGTGAACGCTCCACGGGCGGGTCGGCTTTACCTTCGCCCGAGGTTCTCTTTTTACGTTGCAGCGGCATGACAAAATCCCAAATGCTTTTTTTCATGCTTGAGCGAAGGACGTCTTTGAAGCTTTTTACGCCGGCACTGCGTCCTCGAAAGTACCAAAAGAGACCTTCTGCCGACATCAAGACTCCCATTGCAATTAGGAACAAATCAAAGGCCGTCCAGCCGCTTTTGGGGAAATGCCTTATCAAGGCTATCCCCGTTCCCGCAAAGGCCACGCCGGTCCGCGTGAAGGCAAGTCCTGTTCTGGCTTTTGCCAAAATCGTCCTGTGCCCGGCCAGGGCGGTTCGCTCTTCTGCCAGATCGGCCCTGTCGCAAGCGATAAATCTTCGTCGCATTGCAGGGGACAAATGCTCCCAATCGGCACGTAGCTGTTCGGCTCCTTCGACGATACCGGTCCGCTTAAAAACAGGATTGTCGTTTTCCAGGGAAACCGTAAGAACACTCGTTCCGCCCGTGGACTCCGTCAACGAACTGTCGATGGGATGACGACTTGCCGCCCGTGACGGCAAGTACCACCTGATGCCGTCGATAATCATTGTAAGACCAATGAGGATGAGCGGGATTTCAAAAACTGCCGAGATGCCCGTCCCGAATACCCTTTGAAAGGTGAGCGTTATCGCTATGAAGGCCAGTCCCGTTCGGATAAAGGCCAGCCCTGTCCGTCCTTTGGCAAATAACGTTCGATATTGGGCGAAAGCGGATCGCCGGTATCCCAGAAAAACTCTATCAAGAGCCAAAGGAGTTCGTCCCCCCGATACGGAGAAACCGGGGTTCACGTCGAAGTTATTCTCGACGATCCGGATGATGTCGGAGGCAAATGCGACACGAAAATGGATTTTGTTCACCCTAAGAGTATTTTTAATGTCTTCGGTTAGTAGAGGATCTTCCGGATCATAAGCGACGACCTCCGCGCGATCTTCGGAAACGGTGAGGGGAAACCAAAGCGCATTTATATGCTTTTCGAAACTAAGTTTCCTGACAGCGGAAAATGGCGGCATAAAATTTTCGTCGTATTCAACGAAAGGACAATTG
>JBJKQT010000063.1:0-7201 GCA_046705065.1 Desulfocapsaceae bacterium | reverse complement strand
GTGGTGAAATCCTCACCTCTTCATGGGCGTGGGAGAATTTTGTTTCCCGATTGGAACCACAGTCTATCGATATTGATTATGGAGAATTATTTCTCTGAACCATAAGTTAAAAGCACTTTTATTCTGGAAACTTTTACCGGAGGAAAAGTCATGTGCAATTCATACAATGCAACTTCCGATTCACGAGAATTGTTTCCCCTTTGCACGTATTGTCACAAACGAAAAGACGCTTCTGGATGCTGGTAACAAGAATATAATCTTGGTATACTATGCACTGGGGAACCTATCTTCACCTTGTTAGAGAATACGATAGGCAAATTGGAGAGGGTTGGTTGTATAATCTCTTCAAAGTGGTTTTGAAAGAAATTGACTATCAATAATCGTCAATCATCTTAGGAGTTACTTTATACAGCTCATAAAACCTTGCAACGCGTCTTTGATCAGACGAGTGGTATTTCCATTCCTGGCATTTGCCTTGTCAGCCGCCACTCCCGCCCTGCCCTGTACACTTTGGTCGGCAAATGGCGCCAAAGTATCGGAAGGTGGAAGCCTGATTGTCAAGAATAGGGACTGGACACCGACCCAGCACGAGAAACTTGTCCTGATCATTCCAAGGTCCGGCTATCGCTACATCGGCCTTGATGCCGACGGGGCACGAGGAGGGATCAAGGCCGGGATCAACGAGAAAGGGCTGGTTGTTGTCAGTGCCTCCGTTTCAAGCATTCCTGCAAAAACAAGACGGGCCTTGCCGCATACCCTGCGAATACTACGCAAGCTTCTTGCACAGTGTGCGAGCGTCGATGATGCTTTGGCTAAAACCAATCTGTTTATGGGACCTGAAATCCTGATGCTGGCAGACAAAGATAAGGTGGCAACGGTTGAGATCGGGCCGGACGGCAAATACGCGATCACATCGAGGAGCAACGCCGTTATCTACCATACCAACCACTACCTTGCCGGCGGTCTTTTGAAATTCAACGAACGGATCGGCAAGAGCAGCCTGACACGGTATGCGCGTATTGCACGCCTGCTGGCCGCTTCTCCTGCGCCTTATGACTTCGACAAGTTCTCGTCATTTTCTGATGACCGAAATGACGGACCGGACGAGAGCATCTTCAGAACCGGCAGCACTCCAAAAAAAATTCGAACCTTGGCCACCTGGGCTGTAAAACTGCCGCAAAAAGGATCTCCTGAGCTTTATGTGAGACTCTTCAACCCAGGTGAAAAGCCCAAGATCTTTAAATTCCAGGCCGCAGATATCTTTAACGGACACGGCCTGCCGGAAAGCTGATTTGTGCATGAAGGTGGTTAAATCGGGAAAGTGTTTTCAAATAACCGGGCACTAAGATTTCAAGTTTTCGATTTCATCAAAGCCAACGCTTTTACGAGATCTTTTTGTATTTCCTATGGAGTAAAGCCAATCCTATTTTTACCTGCACGGAAATCCGCAGCAGCTCATCCTCCATTTATGACCGTCCTTGGCCAAAAGGTGTTCGGAGGCTTCAGGACCCCAACTATTTCTTTTATACCTGTACAGCGGCGGCGCCTGGGGTGACGAGGCCCATCCGGAAATAATGGGATCGATCAATCGCCATGCCGCCTCGATGCCGTCGTTTCTTGCAAACAGGGAGGCGTCGCCTTTCAATGCATCAAGCAGGAGCCGCTCATAGGCGTCGGGCAGCGCAATGTCGGGAAAGGCTTCTTTGTACGAATGGCTCATATTCACGGATCTCGACTCAGCTACGGTATCGGGTACTTTAGTCTCAAATCGCAGCTGGATACCTTCGTCCGGCTGAATACAGATGGAGATGTAATTCGGCGTAAATTCCTGATGCTGGCTTAAATGAAAGATGACGTCCGGCGGCGGCTGGAATTCGACGATGATGGCGCTGCTTTTGCCCGGCATGGCCTTGCCCGACCGTAAATAGAAGGGAACGCCTTTCCATCGCCAGTTGTCAATGTAGAGTTTTAGCGCAGCATAGGTCGCGGTTTGGGATTCCGTTGCTACTCCCTCAGTCGACAGGTAATTTTCATACTGACCGCGCACAGTATCCTCAAGTTCTATGGGACGGACCGTCCCAAGGACCTTCACTTTCTCGTTGCGGATCGCATCTGCATTGAGAGATGCCGGCGGTTCCATGGCCACCAAAGCCAGCAACTGCAAAAGGTGGTTCTGAAACATATCCCGCAGCACCCCGGCCTTGTCGTAAAAACCGCCGCGATGGCCCACATCCACCGCCTCCGCCACGGTGATTTGGATATTGGAAATGTAGCGCCGGTTCCAGACCGGCTCGAACAGGGTATTGGCAAATCGGAGGAAAAGGATGTTCTGGGCAGTTTCCTTCCCCAGATAATGATCGATACGAAAAACCTGGTGTTCTGCAAAAGCAGCATGGACCTGGGAGTTCAACGTCTTGGCGGAATCGAGGTCTTGCCCGAAAGGCTTTTCGATTATGATTCTTCGGCGTCCGTGAATCTCCGTGGTCATGCCGGCGGCGGAAAGGAATTCGCAGACAGGCCCGTAAAACTCGGGCGATACCGCCAGATAGTAAAGGCGATCTGAAGGCCCTTTTTCCCTTGCTTCCAGATAGGAGTCAAGTTTTTCAAAATCTCCAGAGACGCTTAAGTCTCCTCTCAAATAACTGATACAACTTGCAAATTCGCTCCAGACATTGTCGTTAAATTCAGTATCGTTCTCCTGCACGCTGCCGCGCAACCAGGTTCTGAAATGGTCGTCACTCCAGTCGCGGCGGGCAAATCCTACAATTTCGAGGTTGCATGGAAGACGTTTTTTTCTGAAATTGTTATACAGGGCCGGGATCAGCTTCCGCTTTGTCAGATCTCCTGAGGCTCCAAAAATCACAATCGTGACAAATGGGTAGGCGTTCATTTGTACTCCTTGTAAGAGCCCGGACGTCTGTTTTGGACAAACGGTGGAAGAGAAAAGACCGGGCATGGTAAACACAGGCATAACCGGGTAGTTCGCTTATATTTTGGCATCCACTTTTTCTCGTGATTGAGCAGCCCTCCAAGAAACAGGCGGGAAAAAAATTGTTTCTTGCCTGCGTCTCCACCCGGTTTCTGTAGATACGGTTGCTGATAGGAGAAAAAACGGGCATTCAAACCACTGTGCTCCACAAAATCAAACCATATAGCTCAAAGGACGTAAATTCAATGGGAAGTAACCAAAATCTGCAGGGTTGTCTCTCGATTCAATTCAAGAATGTAGTTATTTTAGACCGTAAACCTTCAGCATATCCTCCTGTTTTCACTCAGACCCAGCTTGTCATACGAAAGATCTGTATTAGAAAAGATACAGAGAAAAAATAAAAGATGCCGGGTTTTGAGGGCAAACGGCTGAATCGCAGTAAAAGGAGGCCAACCATGCCAAGCAGCGTTGACAGTCAGAATGTGGAGAAGTTGAGTATTGACGAGGTGTTTAAACTTCTGGAAAGTTCCGCAAAAGGTCTGGCGAGTGACGAAGCAGAAAGACGTCTGGCCAAGTTCGGCCGCAATGCCCTGGAAAGCAAAAAGACCAGCCTGGTGCAAAAATTTCTCAACTATTTCTGGGGTCCCATCCCGTGGATGATCGAAATTGCCGCCGTTCTTTCGGCCGTCGTCCGTCATTGGGACGATTTCTCTATCATCCTGGCCCTTCTGGTTTTCAATGCCATCATCGGTTTCTGGCAGGAGTTCAAAGCGGCCAACGCCTTGGACGCGCTGAAAAACCAGTTGGCGCTCAAAGCCCGCGTCCTGCGTGACGGACAATGGCAGGAGATCGATGCAGCCGAGCTGGTCCCCGGTGATTTGGTCCGCCTGCGCATGGGGGACATCATCCCTGCCGATGCCAAGCTGATCGAGGGCGATTATCTGTCTGTGGACCAGTCTGCCCTCACGGGTGAATCCTTGCCTGTAAGCAAAAAAGCGGGAGAAATCGTCTATTCGGGATCAGTGGCCAAACAGGGGGAGATGGTCGCATTGATTACGGAAACGGGCCAGGAAACTTTCTTTGGGCGGACTGCCAAGCTGGTGGAAGATGCCGGTTCCGTCTCCTATTTTCAGAAGGCGGTCCTGGCCATTGGCGACTACCTTATCTATCTGAGTCTGGGGTTGGTTGCGGTTCTGATTGTCGTGCAACTCTTTCGGCATGTCCCCCTGCTCGATCTTGTGCAGTTCGCCCTGATCCTGACCGTGGCCTCGATTCCGGTGGCGATGCCCGCGGTACTGTCGGTCACCATGGCTGTGGGTGCGCTGGCGCTGTCCAAAATGCAGGCCATCGTCTCCCGTCTGCAGTCCATCGAGGAGATGGCCGGAATCGACATTCTCTGTTCCGACAAGACAGGTACGCTGACCCAGAACAAGCTGACCTTAGGTGACGCCGAAGTCTTCGAGGCGACAGCCTCTCAGGACATCGTCCTGGCCGCCGCTCTGGCTTCCAAAGCCGAGAACAGGGATGCCATCGATTTGGCGGTTATCGGCGGTCTTGAAAATCCCAAAGCCCTCAGTCCTTATACCCAAAGCCATTTTGTGCCCTTCGATCCGGTGAACAAGCGCACCGAAGGGACAATTAAGGCGCCAGACGGTTCAACCTTCAAGGTGACCAAAGGCGCCCCGCAGGTTATCATCGAGCTGGCCGGAATGTCTGGAAAAGAAGCCGAAAGGGCCCAGACGATCATCGACGAGTTGGCGGGCAAAGGTTTTCGCACCTTGGGTGTCGCCAGGACGGATTCCCAAGGCAGCTGGCGCTTTTTGGGCATTCTTCCTCTTTTTGATCCTCCCCGGGAAGACTCCAAAGAGACCATTCGTCAGGCAGAAGAGCATGGTATATCGGTTAAAATGGTTACCGGCGACAACACCTCTATCGCGAGGGAAATAGCGGGCCGTCTCGATTTGGGAACAGGCATCCAGCCGGCAGGCGATCTGCTGGCCAAGGCAGCCAGTAGTGGTCATCTGTCCTCTGATGCCGCCGAACGGATTGAGAAGGCCGACGGCTTTGCCCAGGTCTTTCCCGAACACAAGTATGCCATCGTCAAGGCACTGCAGGACCGGGGACACTTGGTGGCAATGACCGGTGATGGTGTGAACGACGCACCGGCTCTGAAACAGGCCGACGTCGGCATTGCGGTAAGCGGGGCTACAGATGCGGCTCGGGCGGCCGCCGATTTGGTACTGACGGCTCCTGGATTGTCCACCATTGTCAGCGCTGTCGAAGAATCGCGTCGCATCTTCGAGCGGATGAACTCGTATGCGATTTACCGGATTATCGAGACCATCAGGATCATGTTCTTCGTTGTACTGGCGATGATCGCATTCAATTTTTATCCGATCACCGCCATCATGATCATCCTGCTGGCCTTTTTCAACGATGTGCCCATCATGGCCATCGCTTACGACAACACCTGGCTGGACCCCAAACCCGTGCGTTGGAACATGCCGAGAGTGCTCACAGTCTCTACCGTTCTCGGCCTTATCGGCGTCGCGGAGACCTTCGGTCTTCTATGGATCGCTCGTGTGTGGATGCATCTCTCCGTCGGCCAGATTCAAACTTTCATCTTCCTCAAGCTGGCTGTGGCCGGTCATCTGACACTGTTCGTTGCCCGTTCCCGCCGTCCGTTCTGGCACCGTCCTTTCCCATCGCCGCTCTTATTGTGGTCGGCAATCCTGACCAAAGTTGTGGCAACCCTGTTCGTGGTCTACCCGCTGGGTTTGATCACCCCGATTAGCTGGAAAGACGTCGGCCTGATCTGGATTTATTGCATCGTCTGGATCTTCATCGAGGATTGGGCAAAGCTGGAGGTCTATGCCCGCTTTCACAGGACTTCGGTCCGGCATCGGAGCTTTATTGAAACCTTGGGAGCAAGACTGCATTCCCATAGCCGATGAGGAAAAAAAATACTTGGCAACAAAACCAACTTTCACCAAAGACTCCAAGGCAGGGAAACGGGGAATACCCACCTGCGTGAACCGAGCGATTCACTTTTGCCCAGGGCAATCCCTCCATAATTGGCCGGAGACTAGAGGCAATTGTAATTTATTTTGAGATTGATATTGATCGAGTCAACAAAGGCAGGGTCTGTACAACATCGCCTTGAAAAAAGAAATCCGTAATAGTATTTTCCCTCCCAAAACCACCGCCGTTTAAGACCTGGTCCTGATTGAATTCGAAAATCATTCCGCCGTTGTGTTTTACTCTATTCGGCAGGTCGGCGGCGGGGTATACTTGAGCGGATGTCCCAATCACCATTAATAGGTCGCAATCATTAATAAATGACGAAATTTCCTCTAAGTTCCTTACCGCCTCGCCAAAAAGAACGACATTGGGCTTCAACGGAAACTCACACTGTGGGCAACGGGGTACTTCACTTGCACGATAGTGATTTTGATGAACCTTTTCCAAGGCCCCGCAGTGCAGGCACTGAAGATGCTGGTGATCCCCATGTATCTCAAATACGGTTTTGCTGCCCGCTTGCTGATGAAGATTATCAACATTCTGGGTGATGATACCGCTGAGCATCTTTTGTCTTTCCAGATCGGCTAAGGCTTCGTGGGCTGCATTGGCCGATTTGCCCTGCAATATGGATCCCAAGGCACGGTACAGCTCCCAAGCCTTGGCAGGATTATGGTAGAACACATCCAGCGTCGCATATTCGTCGGGCGAAAAAACCGACCACAGACCGCCGGGACTCCTGAAGTCCGGTATGCCGCTGCCGACCGAAATCCCAGCCCCTGTTAAGGCGACGACCTTACGTGCTTTTTTGAAGTTGTTGACCGCCAGATCAAGATATTTCCTGTCATCCTTGTCGGCTGACGATATCGCAAACATTTTTCCCCACCCTTTCTGAAATCGATTTGAGGATACCTTGAGATATGTTGGGAGCCATCTCTTTTTATCCTAATCGGAAGACATCTTCTTATGTTGCTGCAAGAAGCGACACCATGCTCTTCCCGAAAGTGTTCTCGTATGGCCGCTATTCGGTGTATGAGTTGACCAAATCATATTCTGATTAGATTATTCACGCAGAAAACGGCAATCGGCGAGCTCCCCACGGTGTATTGATAAGCGCGGCTAGATGCGGAGCTTCACCCTCCGGGGAGGCAGAGATTGAAAACGGACCGTCGAGATTGATGGACGACAACAATTGGGATACACGCGCCGGTTCCGGATGGAAAATCTCGAGTTTTGCAAGGGAAAGGCCGGCAT
>JBJKQT010000062.1:0-3616 GCA_046705065.1 Desulfocapsaceae bacterium | reverse complement strand
CAATACGGTTATAATTACACATTCCCTTTTGATACATGATATACGGCATGGCCTCGTTTGTCGGATGCCTTTCCTCAAATTGCTTGTAGAGAAGAAGCGCTTCAGCATAATGTTCTTGGAAATATTTGCAATCTGCTGCCTTCATCTCGGCAAGAACCGCCTGGGGACTGAATGGATACCGATCAAGGATTTCGGTGAAATACTGTTCCGCCAGGTCGTATCTGCCGATATTGAATTGATCAAGTCCTTTCATTATCAAGTTTTCAGCCGACTGATGGAGATTGACTTTTTCATTTCCAGAAAAATTGAACATGTCTTTTAGAGTTGCACAGCCGGATAATGTAAAAAGGAGTACTATTGCAAAAAGAATGGAACGAGAAGGGGTGCGGTGCATAGGGCCGGTATCGTTTGAATTTTTAAGAAATAATTGCATTATCGAATGAACTCGCAAGGACCTGAATTTGCAATCCGAAATTGATTCCTGTGGGGAGGATGGCTGACCACAAGGCCCACGAATTTCTCAACCTTTTCTGCCTGTAGCATCATAGGGGGGCTTGGTCTTATTCCTGCCGGACTCCTTGTGAAATTCAAGGGGTGTCTCAATAAGATTGAGCTGAAAGCCCGGCAAGAATGAAAATCGGATTCGCGCATACAGTTCATGCCGCGGTTTCCGTTTGTTTTCGAATAAGATTTATTTTCTAAAACGAGGGAAGCCTGAGGCAAGGCCTATAGGGCCTTGTTAATGAGACTTACCAGTTGGGCTTTCCCGACTGCTCCGGTTATTTGGTCTACGACCTCGCCGCCTTTGAAAAGAATCAGTGTGGGAATTGCCCGGATGCCGAATTTTCCCGGCGTAATTGGATTGTCATCAACGTTCATTTTGTAGACGGCGACTTTCCCATCGTATTCATTGGCCAGATCTTCCACGACCGGTCCAATAGCCTTGCATGGTCCACACCAGGGAGCCCAGAAGTCCACCAGAGATGGTTGTTCAGAGCCGATTTTGACATCAAATTCAGAGTCACTTACCTGTTGGACTTTGTCACTTGCCATTGCGTGTCTCCTTAAGGGTAGGGATTTTATTATGTTGAATCTTCAGGTAACCAGATTTATTGAACATGAGTTTGCGGGCATCGGCCTCAGATGCCGTTTACTTTACCTTTTGAAAATTGACAAAACAAGCAAAATGTTTTGCCGGAGCCGGCATGTTGTCAACCCGATAATCAGTCAATAATTCTGTGCACGATATCCTAAAAGGTCAAGGGAGGAAACATGTTTGACAGTGTTTCCTCTCCCGTGCTATAGTTGCGAACTTTTCTAACTCAAATCAAAGCAGATCAGGAGTTGTGCATGGAAACGAGTATTTCCGCTAAAATGTTCCAAGATGCGAAGAGATTGATCCCAGGAGGAGTGAACAGTCCTGTCAGGGCATGCCGCGCCGTTGGGTGCGATCCTCTATTTATTAAAAGGGCTTTCGGCGCATCCCTTTTTGATGTTGATGAGAATCAATACATCGATTTTGTGGGTTCTTGGGGACCTATGATCATTGGGCATGCCCATCCTGCCGTGATTGAAGCGATATGTAAAGCAGCTGGAGACGGGTCTAGTTTCGGGGCCCCAACACCAGCTGAAATCGAGCTGGCTGCTTTGGTAGTTGAGGCGGTGCCTTCCGTGGAGAAGGTTCGTTTTGTCAATTCCGGAACGGAGGCGACCATGAGTGCGGTCCGCCTTGCCCGTGGCTATACGGGAAGGAAAAAAATCATAAAATTTGACGGATGCTACCATGGTCATGCCGATTCGTTTTTGGTTAAAGCTGGGTCCGGTGTGCTCACTTTGGGGATTCCCGGTAGTCCGGGTGTCCCCGATGATATTGTGAAGAACACCATATCTCTTCCCTATAACGATTTGGAAACATTGGAGAAGACCTTACGCGATCCGTCGTTGGATATAGCCTGTGTTATAGTCGAGCCGGTGGCCGGTAATATGGGATGTGTACCGCCCAGAGCAGGATTTTTGGCAGGACTCAGAGAATTAACCGAAGAATTGGGGATTGTTCTTATTTTTGACGAGGTTATTACCGGATTCAGACTTTCGTACGGCGGAGCCCAGGGATATTACGGCATACTTCCCGACCTGACCTGCCTGGGGAAAATCATAGGAGGCGGTCTGCCCGTGGGGGCTTACGGTGGAAAAACGGATATAATGGATTGTGTCGCTCCCGACGGTCCTGTTTACCAGGCAGGTACTCTTTCCGGCAATCCTCTGGCCATGGCTGCCGGTATAGCGGCTCTCGGTTTGTTGCAAAAAAAAGATTTTTACTCTGAACTCGAGGAAAAATCTTCATGGTTGGAGGATCGTTTGCATTCCGTAGCCAGATCCGTTGGGATGCCGGTACAGATCAATAGAGTCGGATCGATGATGACAGCTTTTTTTACATCTGAGGCGGTCGTTGATTTTACCTCTGCAATGACTTCGGATACAAAACGCTATGCCGTCCATTACCGCCAGATGTTGGGTCGTGGGATTTATCTTGCACCGTCTCAATTTGAAGTTGCTTTCATTTCAGCTGCTCACACAATTGATGATCTGGAAAATATGGTAAAAATGACTGAATGGTCATTCAAAAAACTGAGGGAAATTTAAAAAAATCGTTGACTTTGAATGGTAGTCATGCTACCAAAAGCCTGTTGTATTCTGGGTGAAGCTCTTTAAAAGAAATGGTGATCGGGATGGCTGGAGTGAAAGATGAATTTGTCCAGCTGCTGGCGCATTATGGGCATGTCGGTGGGTCCTTCGTTGCCTGTATATTCATCGGTCTGGGCGGTGGCATTCTGTTGGATCAAAAGGTCTTTCATGGCCGGACAGCGCCGTGGTTTACTTTCATAGGGCTAGCATTTGGAATTGCCGCTGGGTTTTGGACGCTGCTGCAAGTCATCTGGCGTGCTCAAAAGGAAGATAAAAAAAAGAATGACAAAAAACCTTGAAGAGGTGATTGCCGCTCAAAGAATCCACAGGTGGAACGTCTGGCGTCGGATGACTCTCAATATTAGATGGTAGTTTGATGGGGTAGAAGAGTGTTCAAGCGAAATGCGATTAAATAAAGCTTAATATAAATTGCAAATGCAGTCGCTTTTTCAAGGTACCCAATAGAGGATCGAGTGGTTGAAAGTTTGTTGTCCCCGCAGAAAATGCAGGCCTTGAGCTGGATTTATCTTTTAGTTTTAACGGTGGGCTCTTGGATTATTTTTTCTTGGTCGTTTGCCTGGTCTGTTTTGGCAGGCGGGGTGGTATCAATCCTGAGCTTCCTGGTTTCGCATAGAGATATCGTCGGGTTCCTTGAATCCGTCACGCCGGACCAGGTGGATGATAGTAAAAAAATAAAGAAGAAAAAAGCCGGTTTTATAATTAAGTTCTGGTTCCGGTTTCTGATCATCGGCATTGTCTTATTTCTTCTGATTTGGAGCCATAAGATAAATGTTTTTGGACTGTTACTGGGATTGTCGACAGTAGTGTTTACTGTTACTTTCACGGCTCTGAGCATGGCCAGACACTATCTTTTAAGTGGGAGGAGGTAAAAAGGGGTTATGGAACATCCGATACTTTTTATATCTGTTAT
>JBJKQT010000061.1:0-19300 GCA_046705065.1 Desulfocapsaceae bacterium | reverse complement strand
TACTACTTAAAGTTGTCTCCAGATGAGCTGCCGTGCCGATAAGATCAATGATTCGTCTCAAGGCGAGAAGCTCAAGACCTTCCGTCAGCTTCCCGCTTTCCGTTTGTACCACTGAATGATTTTCCATAGTGACGTCTCCGAAACCACGATCAAAAATTAACCCTCAACCACATAAGTTTATTGGGCTGTAATTTTGTTAAAATTTAGACTACTTAAAATTCTGACTACGTATGAAAATAGATTTATCTCTCAAAATCTGCTTATTTGAAGTAAGCTACAGGAGGCACGAGACCACTGATCCGAAGAAAAATTTATCACACCCAACACAAGAGGTTGGACGAAAGGACATCTTTTCAAGGTAGCCTCAAGGTGGTCGACATGAATCCACCTCGGAGAAACACGTCAATTATTCTTCCATCTCCTTGAGTTGCAAATAGCGAACCAAATAAGATTCTAGTCACCTATGTCACCAAAAAAAAAGCACAATTATAAAAGCCAGGCCATTATCTTTTCTTGAGATAAAACATTTTTGTCACATTTATTTATTGATCATTAGCGTATTTCACATATTTGTCTTTTTCCCCAAGGTGCTCATTCCGGAATAAACCTCAATTGCCTCATCCCTTCACGCCCCGTCTCCTTTACAAGAAACCCCTCCGCATTCATTACCCAATACAAGATCTACCGTTTTTTTTGCCAGACTTTCCGAATTGCAGCCGTACCAGAGTGTAGCCATTTTGTCGTTTTTGTCGCAAATCCCACAAAAAGGAATGTAGCATTTGTCGTTACTATTTATTAACAAATTTGTTCTATACAGACATATTCCTCTACTATAACAGAGTTATTTTTCTTAAAAACACAAATGGCATGCCCTTTGCTGATAGAAGGCAACAGACTTGATCGGCATAACTTTAATGTCGCTAAAAACCAGAACAGATCATTCTCTCTGCAAAACGAGAGGTTGCTTACTTGTTCAGATGACACAACAAGGAGAACCATGATGAGGAAAGTAGCAATTTACGGAAAAGGCGGAATCGGAAAATCCACAACAACTCAGAATACAGTGGCTGGACTCGCCCAAATGGGACGCAAGGTCATGGTTGTAGGGTGCGACCCAAAAGCTGACTCAACCCGCTTGCTGTTGGGCGGCCTCGCTCAGAGATCGGTCCTCGATACATTGAGGGAAGAAGGAGAGGATGTGGATCTCGAGGATATCAGAAAAAAAGGATACGGAGACACCTGGTGTGTTGAATCCGGGGGACCGGAACCCGGTGTCGGTTGCGCCGGCCGTGGAATCATCACCTCCATCAACATGCTTGAGTCTCTTGGTGCGTACGAAGAAAGTGAAGGGCTGGATTATGCATTTTACGACGTTCTCGGAGACGTTGTTTGCGGCGGATTCGCCATGCCGATCAGGGACGGCAAGGCCGAAGAGATTTACATCGTCTGTTCCGGCGAGATGATGGCCATGTATGCAGCAAACAACATTTGCAAGGGAATAATGAAGTATGCCCAGTCGGGAAGTGTTCGACTTGGCGGTCTTATCTGTAATTCACGCGCGGTGGATAACGAGAAGGAGATGATTGAAGAGCTTGCCAAAAAACTCGGAACCCAGATGATCTTTTTCGTACCACGCGATAACGATGTACAGCGAGCCGAAATCAACAGAAAAACGGTAATCGAGTGGAACCCGGAAGTTCCACAGGCCGACGCGTATCGGGGCCTTGCCAAAGCAATAGATGAAAACAAAATGTTTGTCATTCCCAAACCTCTTCCCATTGAAGAGCTGGAACAGCTTCTGCTGGATTACGGCCTGATGGCAGATTAGTAACTAACTAAAATTACAATAGGAGTCAATCAACATGATGATCATGATCAGAGCAATAATCAGGCCCGAAAAAGCCGATGACGTCCTGGCAGCCCTGATGGATGCCGGTTTTCCAGCAGTAACGAAATATTCCGTTGCAGGCCGCGGCAAACAACGCGGCATAAAAATTGGAGCAATCACGTACGATGAACTCCCCAAAACCATGCTCATGAGCGTAGTCAAGGAAAGCGATAAAGATTTTGTCATCGAGACTATTATGACGGCAGCCAGAAGCGGAAACAAGGGAGCTTTCGGTGACGGTAAGATTTTCGTCAGCGCCGTGGAGGAAGTCTACACCATCAGCTCCGGCGTAAAAGAACTCGAGCCCGAAGGAGTGACCGCATGAAAGAGGTAATCGCAGTAGTGCGAATGAACATGATGAACAAGACCAAAAAAGCTCTCACCGAAGTCGGTGTCGACGCTTTTTTCGCCCACGAGGCGCAAGGGCGCGGCAAGGGATTTGCCAATCCTCAGGTTCTGAAAGGGGCAAGAGAGGGCTATGAAGAAGCGGCAGCGCTTCTCGGCGAAAAAGGAGCCCTGTATCCCAAGAGGATGCTGACCGTCGTGATCAAGGACGACCTGGTCGACGACGTGGTTCAGGCTATCATCGAAACCAACCAGACCGGAAAACCTGGAGACGGCAAAATATTTGTGCTTCCGATTAAAGATTCCGTTCGCGTTCGTACGGGTGAAAAAGGCGAAAAATCAATCGCATAAACCGCCCAAGGAGAAAGTATCATGGCAAAAACAAAGAAAAAATTGGTGCAGTGGAATCCCACCGACATCAAGGCGGAGTTGCTTACCAAATACCCGCCAAAGGTGGCCAGGAAACGCGCCAAACAGATAATGATCAATGAAGCCCAGGAGAATTCGACGCCGGAGATTGTTGCCAACGTTCGAACCATCCCAGGGATCATCACCATGCGCGGTTGCACTTACGCTGGTTGCAAAGGCGTTATCATGGGCCCCACCAGCGATATCGTCAATCTGGTGCACGGTCCCATCGGCTGCAGCTTTTACGCCTGGTTGACCCGCAGGAATCAGACTTCTGCGAGTGGTGAAAACAACGAAAATTTTATCAGCTACGCAATGTCCACCGACATGCAGGATCAGGACATCATTTTCGGTGGAGAGAAGAAACTCGAAGCAGCAATACAAGAAGCATACGATCTTTTCCATCCGAAAGGTATCGCCGTTTTTGCAACTTGTCCTGTGGGCCTGATCGGTGACGATATCCACGCCGTCGCCAAAAAGATGAAAGAAAAATTCGGCGACTGCAACGTTTTTGCATTCAGTTGCGAAGGATATAAAGGCGTTTCACAATCGGCAGGGCATCATATCGCCAACAATCAGGTATTCCGACATATTGTCGGCAAGAGCCCGACTGAAAAAACGGATAAATACAAGATCAATCTTTTGGGCGAGTACAATATCGGCGGCGACGGCTTTGAGATAGACAGGGTATTGAAAAAGTGCGGAATCACCAATATCGCGACATTTTCGGGAAACTCCACATACGATCAGTTCGCGTCCGCAAACCAGGCCGACCTCAGTTGCGTTATGTGCCACAGGTCAATCAACTATGTGGCGGACATGCTGGAGGTCAAATACGGTATTCCATGGATCAAAGTCAATTTCATCGGCGCCAATGCAACTGCCAAGTCCCTTCGAAAAATCGCCCAGTATTTCGGCGACCAGGAACTGATCGATCGCGTTGAGGAGGTTATAGCCGAAGAAATGCCTGCCGTCGAATCGGTCAGGACAGAGGTTCTTCCACGAACCAAGGGCAAAACGGCGATGCTGTTTGTCGGCGGCTCGCGGGCTCATCACTATCAGGAACTCTTTAAAGAAATGGGCATGAAAACGGTGTCAGCCGGCTACGAATTCGCCCACCGGGACGACTACGAAGGACGGCACGTGATCCCGACCCTTAAGGTCGATGCCGACAGCAGAAACATCGAGGAAATCGAGGTTGAACCGGATGAAAAACTTTTCCACCCGCGAAAAAGCGAGGAAGAGATGAAAGCTCTGGAAAAAGACGGCTTCCGCTTCAAAGAATACGAAGGTCTCAATCCGGACATGGAACAAGGCACCCTTGTCATCGACGATCTCAACCAGTATGAGGCCGAAAAAATCATCCAGATCATGAAACCTGACATCTTCTGTGCCGGTATCAAGGAAAAATTCTCGGTGCAAAAGTTGGGTATTCCTATGAAGCAGCTTCATAGCTACGATTCCGGCGGTCCTTATGCCGGTTTTAAAGGGGCGGTCAACTTTTACCATGAGATAGACCGTCTGGTGAACAGCAAAGTTTGGAGTTACATGAAGGCGCCATGGCAGGAAAACCCAGAACTTTCAGCAACCTACGTCTGGGAATAATTTCATCAGGAATACGACAATGCTACTACGACATACACCCAAAGAAATAAAGGAACGCAAGGCCTTGGTGATCAATCCGGCCAAGACTTGCCAGCCCATAGGCGCCATGTATGCCTCTCTGGGCATCCATGGCTGTCTTCCGCACAGTCACGGTTCCCAGGGCTGCTGCGCTTATCATAGAAGTACGCTGACCCGTCACTATAAAGAACCTATTTCGGCTGCAACCAGCTCATTTACCGAAGGTGCTTCCGTTTTCGGCGGTCAGGCGAACCTTCTTCAGGCAATCGACAATATTTTTACGGTTTACGAACCTGAGGTCATTGCCGTTCATACCACCTGTCTATCCGAAACCATCGGCGACGATCTAAAACAAATCGCGATGAAAGCGGAAAAGGAAGGAAAAATTCCCCAGGGCAAGCATATCATCGGAGCATCTACTCCGAGCTATGTTGGCTCTCACGTCACCGGGTTTTCCAATATGGTCAAATCCATGGCCGAGATGGCCGAGCCGACGGGAAAGAAAAACGGCAAGGTAAACATCATCCCCGGTTGGGTTGAGCCTTGCGATATGCGGGAACTCAAGAGATTGGCCGAGTTGATCGGTGTGGAGTACACGCTGTTCCCTGACACTTCCGGTGTCCTGGACGGTCCCCTTTCCGGCGAGTACTCGATGTTTCCGAAGGGAGGGACATCCATTAAAGAACTGAAAGGATCCGGCGACGCCATCGGGACTCTGGCTCTAGGAGAATGGTGCTCAGCAGATGCGGCCCGTGCACTCGATACAAAATGCAAGGTTCCCTGTTCGGTATTGGATATGCCCTTCGGACTGAAGGCAACGGATCGCTTCATCGATGCCCTTAGGATTGTTGCAGGAACAACGGTCCCGGACGAGGTGACGTACGAACGCGGTCAGCTCGTCGACCTGATCTCCGATATGCATCAGTATTTTTATCATAAACGAGTCGCCCTGGTCGGCGATCCGGACCAATTGATTTCGATGGTGGAGTTTCTGGTTTCCATCGATATGTTGCCGGTCCATGTGATTACCGGAACTCCGGGGAAAAAATTCGAAAGAAGAATAAAAGAGCTGACGAAAGATCTTCCCTGCGAAGTCAAGGTCAAGTCTAAAGGCGATATGTTCCTTCTCCATCAGTGGATCAAGAACGAACCTGTGGACCTGATAATCGGCAACACGTATTGCAAATATATCGCCAGAGATGAGGATATCCCGTTGGTGCGCTGGGGTTTCCCGATACTTGATCGACAGGGACACCAGTACTTCCCGACGGTCGGTTATAAGGGCGGACTCCGTCTTCTGGAAAAAATCCTTGGCGCTTTGCTCGACAGGAAAGACAGAGACGATCCGGAACAATCCTTTGAACTGGTTATGTAATCTCCACCGCGGCAGGGATTTTCTTGCCGCGGCCAGGGTTTCCTTCATACAGTCGAGGATCTTTAGATGAAGGTCGATACCAATACTGAAAACGGTTGTGCTCTGACGCAGAAAGCAAAAGGATGCTTCGTTGAACTGCCGGTGGCACCTCGCGTCAATGCAAGAGTTCGTTTTTCGGCAACAAATCAGGGGAATACGGGGAATTTGACCCCTCAGGATGCTTTAGAGAAAGTAGAAATGATAATTAGCAAAGGTGGTGTCATTGACTCTATCGGCATCTCGGGTCCTGGCGATCCGCTTGCTTTCATCGAACCTACCCTGGAGACTTTGGAGCTGATCCACAGTCATTTTCCTTCGATTCCCCTTTTTATAACTACATTGGGGATCGGGGGAGAAAAATATGCAGACAGGCTTTCAAAAGCAGGCGTACAGCATGTGGATCTCAAGGTCAACGCCGTCTCAGAAGATATACTTGAGAAACTGTACGCATGGATCCGGCCTGGATATAAGACGCTTCGCCTCCCGGATTCGGCGAAAATTCTTATCAGTGAACAACAAAAAGCTGTCCGGGCATTTAAAGATGCCAAGATGACGGTCAGTATTATAACGACCGTCTATCCGGACAACAATTCCGATCATATCGAATCCATCGCCCATCACATGGCCGATCTGGGTGCCGACGACATGATCCTCATCCCGTATCACCCCGAAGAGGGGGCGGAAATCACGTTGAGCGTTCCGGGTAAGAAGTTTATGGATACGGCACGTAAACGAGCTTCCCGGTACATCATCGTTTTAGACGAAAAGAAGCCGGAGCTCTGTATTGAAGAAAATCAAACCACGCCGACCGGATTTCCTCAACCGACTCCTGAGAAACCCAACGTCGCCGTTGCCAGTTCCAACGGAATGGATATCGATCTCCATTTGGGAGCGGCCATTCGCGTGCTTATATACGGACCAAGGGAGGATGGGTTGCCTTGCCTTTTGGGCAGCAGAGCTGCCCCCGAGCCGGGAGGCGGAGAAGCCAGATGGAAAAATCTTGCAGAAACACTCCAGGACTGTTTCGCCCTCCTGGCGGCAAGCGCCGGCGAAAGCCCGAAAAGGGTCCTGGCTGCACACGGAATAAAAGTCTTGATAGTCGAAGATAGCATTGAAGGCACCGTCGATGTCCTTTACGGCGGCGGCCGAAAAAAAAAGAAAACCCGCCGATAACGGCACTACCATAAAAAGGAACGGATTATGGCAATACCAGAGAAACAAATACTTGTCTGCCAAAGTTTTCGAGTAAAAGGAGACCCGAAAGGCATCTGCCACAAGAAGAATGACGGCTTTCTGCAATATCTTGAGGAAGAGATATTGGACAGAGGCCTCGATATGCAGGTGGTATCCACCGGTTGTTTGAAACAATGCGAGGCAGGTCCCGTCATGGTCATCCAGCCTCAGAACTGGTGGTTCAAAGGCGTGGACAGCCATGAAGCCATCGATGCCATTCTCGACGGTCTGGAAGATG
Source organism: Desulfocapsaceae bacterium (assembly GCA_046705065.1). Lineage (GTDB taxonomy): Bacteria > Desulfobacterota > Desulfobulbia > Desulfobulbales > Desulfocapsaceae > CAWGGS01. Next base: position 12,151 of record JBJKQT010000061.1, on the reverse strand, counting down.
GGGAACCTGCCGCGGAGTACCTTCTTGAATAGTTGCCCTAAAAACGTACGTGTTCGCCCCGCAGTTCCGGGAGATATCGCCGTCCTCACGATGCTCCTGGAACTGCTTTTTAGTATTGAAGACGATTTCAACTTTGACGCGGCTAAGCATCGTATCGGCCTGGAACTTCTGATGAACTGCCCGACCGCCTGTCTTCTGGTCGCAGAAAATAGCGGTGAGGTTGTCGGGATGTGTTCAGGTCAGATCACCATCTCCACCGCAGAAGGAGGACCGGCCCTGTTGGTTGAGGATGTTGTCGTCAATCCGGACAGCCAAGGGAAAAACATAGGCGAAACGCTTCTTCAAGCGCTTAGCAATTGGGCAACGGACCGCGGAATTCAACGTCTCCAGCTCCTGGCAGATCGCAAAAATGACAAGGCACTCGGTTTCTATAAAAAGCTCGGTTGGCAGATTACAAGCCTGATCACCTTGCGAAAATACATCTCATGAGGGGAAAATGCACATTGCTGGAATTGAAAATTGGATGGAATATCGCAGGGATGGAGAACAATTCCTCAGAACGGCAGTGATGGCCCGAAAGAAAAAAAAGGAACATTTCACGCCGGAAATTCTCTATAATCTCACTGCAATGGCCATCGAAAAGTTTATTATGGCGTATTTGATGAAAAATGGGGATCTCGCCGACAATCACACGATGGCCGACCTGGTAGCAGCTTTGGAAAAACATGCCGGAAAGCAACCGCGACTAGCCCAAAAACTCCTTTATCTCGATTCGTTTCAGGAAATTTGCGAACTGGATTCCTTTACGATCAGCAAACCGACCAAAGAAGAAACAGAGATCATTATTGCCATCGGAGAGGAGGTAAGGGATTTTCTGAAACCTCTTCTGACCAACTGAAAACATACATACTTGAGGAAATTTACATGGCGGTTCCACTCAAACCCTTAGGAATTATAAAAGAGATGCTTGACGGTATCGGCTTGGACATCACTTATGCCTATGAAGATTTAGTGTTTGTTGAACATAATGCTTTTCTTCTGAAAATGGGGAAGTCGGGCGAGGATATCCGCCTCTATTTCAACACCGACTCCTCAATGGAAAAAAGAAATGATATCACCAATCTCTTAAAAGAATGCGGCCGTCAGTACCGGTTTGTCGTCGATCGTAAAGGAACGTATTCCATCATGCAAAAAGATCAAAATGAGCTTCAGCTCCATTTTTTTGAAGGTCAAATGTAAGCGCTGACCCACTGTTTTACGTAAGCTCCCTCCTCTATGGCAAAAGAGCGTGCCAATCGTCTCTTTAGGCTATCTTGAGAGCCATCGAGTATAAACTCAAAACCGCAAGGCTGAGCTGAAAAACAATTTTTCAAGGTGGCCCCAATCTTGAGTTCCCGCCTCGATCTGTAGGATCACGAGCTGTTCAGACTGTGGCATCTCTTGCCAATTCCCTTTGAAATAACATTTTTTAATTCTTCTTCCAGATGAGGATATTTTGAAAGAAGAGGTAGTTCTAAAACTTGCCGTGGAAAAATCCGTCAATTCCCGGTATGGTGTCCTTCAATATTTTTCGTCGACCCGGCCCATCAGTATAGGTTAAACGCATGCGAGTCGAATAGCTTGCCCGCATGGGAGGAGCGTTCAGCAAGCTTTACCGACATGGCCGACGCAGCATGATCTGCCTGTGAAGAACCCGGATTAACCGGCATCCTTAAAATAACGTGAACAAAAATGGGTAAGATACTATCCAGAATACTCGGGATTGCGCTCGTGATATGTGTTTTGGCTGGAATTGGATATATTTCCTTGCTAGGTGAAAACGACAGAGCCACAACCACGGTAAAGACATATTTCGACAATATCGCCAACAAAAGATATGAGGCGAACACTCAGCTCGTCAGCCGAAATTTCAATAAACAATTCAACAATCTCAACGACCCGATTACATACCAATTTTCGCTGGAGACGGCGTTATTGAACCATTTCGGCTTGATGAACACCGCGGAATATACTACCGAAACGAGGAGAGATGAATTTTGGATTCCCTACCTTAGTTCCGATACCGTTCATGTCTCCATTGAAATCCATCCCAAAGGATCTAAAAACATCCTTGAAAATCTTTTTTCAAAAGACAACAGAAAATTTCTCAAGAAATTCGTGACTTTGGTAAGAGAAGACGGTAGATGGAAAATAAGCGGTCTGGATATTCATGCGAAGGCAATCGGCGCAGATTTTCAAAAAACCATGATGTCCATGCAGAAATCGAAATATATCCGGCAAACTGAACAAGGGCTTGTTTTTATGGCAAACACCATTGATTTCAAAACGCTCGACCCCATCCAGAAACGAATATTGACCTTTAATCTCAATAAGGCCCTGACGCTCCTCAATAATCAAAAATAAACCCATAGGCTGTCGGCACTCTGACTGTCAGTTTGCAAGAACATTCGACAAGGCGCGAGAGAGATCCAGGATTTGATAGGGCTTTGTAACGACGTAGCAGAAACCGTGCTCCCTGTAGTTGTCAAGAATCGGATCATGGGAATACCCGCTCGATACGATGACTTTTGCTTGAGAATCCAGTTCGAGTATTTTCTGGACGGTTTCCTTCCCACCCATCCCTCCCGGAATCGTGAGATCAAGAATAACTGCGGTAAAAGGCATGTTTTGGTTTTGGGAATCCAGGTAGATTTTGACGGCCTCGGCTCCATCTGAGGATTGCACGCATACATATCCGAGATAGGAAAGCATCTCCGACAAGACATTGCGTATGAGTTCCTCGTCATCCATGATCAAGACACGTCCCTTCCCCCTGGTAAGGATCTCTTCCGTCCCCTTCTTTTGTATGTCTTCTCCTTCAGAGAGAGCAGGAAGATAGATGGTAAAAACGCTTCCCTTGCCTACGGTTGAATCAACTAGAATCAATCCCTCGTGTTTGGTTATGATTGAATGAACGATGGCAAGCCCAAGGCCGCTGCCTTTAGTGCTGTCTTTTTCTTTGGTGGAAAAATACGGATCGAAAATTTTTTCGAGATTGGCTTTGTCTATTCCGGTTCCGCTATCCTTCAATGTCACTCGGACATATCGCCCTTTTTTCAGACCCGTGATATCATCTTCCACCTCGATATTTTTGCATGCAACCGCAATCTTCCCGCCATCCGGCATGGACTGCTCGGCGTTAAGGATAAGGTTTCGGACAACCTGATCTATTTGTCCTCTGTCCATATTGACCGGCCAGATTGTTTCAGGAAGGTCGAATTCGCATTTTACATTGCTTCCGGTAAGAGCAAAAGAAACGGATTCCCTCAGAAGCTCAGGCAAGGAAGACGAAACTTTTATCGGCTCTCCTCCACTTGCAAACGTCAAGAGCTTTACCGTTAAATCTTTTGCCCGTAGAGAAGCCGCCAAGGCCGTCTTCAGTAGTTCCTTTGCCTTGTGGCCGTTGTCCAACAGCCGTTCTGAGAGGGAAATATTCCCTATTATGGCAACAAGTATATTATTGAAATCGTGTGCTATTCCTCCAGCAAGCCGGCCGATGGATTCTAACTTTTTTACTTTCAGTAGCTCATTTTCCATCTTCAGGCGATACGATATATCTTCTAAATTCCAGATTATCCCTTCAAGACCGTTTTCCAACATTATCAATCGGCCGCGAAGATGGCACATCATCTTTGTCCCGTTTTTGCGCAACAGTTCAAGATCCCCGTCGAAAATACCTTTCTTCCGCAATACGGAATAAATGACTTCCCCTTTTTTTTGGAAGTCTTCCAGAGAAGGAAACAAGATGCGAGTGGATTTCCCTATCAATTCCGTTGCACTGAACCCTGTTATTCCGGAAATCTCCCGGTTCACTCGTTGGATCACTCGGTCTTTGTTCACAAAAAGAATACCCATCGGCGAATTGTCCAAAAGAGCCTGAACCTCAGCACCTGCCACCGCCAAATATTTATTGGCCTCCTCTGCTGCTATTTTAGCATCATACAAGTCTGCCGTTCGTTCGTTAACTTTTTGCTCCAACGTATCGAAACTGATCTTCAACTGAGACGTCATGGCATTGAAGGCTGAGGCAAGACGGCCGAGTTCATCGTGATAACGGGTATCGATGGAGGTCTCGAGGTGCCCGGCCGCAATCATATTTGCCGAGTTTTCAAGCTCCAACAGCGGTTCAAAAATATAACGCCGCGAAATGAGTATGGACGTAAAAAGTACCGCAGAAATTATAAGGAAGGCCAGGGCGATGACCTCCGCAATTGTCAGGATCAGACCATGCCGAACGGCATCCCGGGAGAGTGCGACCTGAAAGACACCGACTCGCTCTCCAAACCGGTATATATCAACGGATCTTGCAACAAATTGGGAAGAACGTACAAAATAATCAAAATCCTGCTTTTGATATTGAGGAAGCGCTTTTGTTGCCGCAACTTCCCCGTCGGTAACAATTCGTACATAAGCTATTGCATTGTTGAGCATAATCGCGCTCAACACATCATTCATGGAGCTGTAATCCAATTGCCAGATCGCCGTCTGTAGACTCGTCTTGGCAACCTTAACAGTCTGGTCCAGTTGGCGATTAAATTCTTTTTCAAGCTCGAAATAACTATATAAAATAACACAGAAAGAGAAAACAATTAGAATAATCGCAACAACAAATGAGAGCGTGGTGCCGAACCGACGACTCAGGCTGTTGACTCTTTTTTGTTCCCAACGTCGATTCTTAAACATTTTTCCAAATAATTTTACTTGCCGTCCTTTTGGGTCAGCTTTTCTTCCATGACAAGATGCTGTTTTCCGGTATCGAAATCCTGCAAAATCGATCCGGCTCCCGTTCTACCCCTTTTAGCCATCAAGTATTCTTCCACCATATCAAATGGTCCGAATTTTTTATATTTTTTTCCAATACCTTTCTCTTTTATAACATAATCATATGCCGTCTCGTACCCCACGACCCCTGCCAATCGTTTATTATCAATAGCCGTGAATCCCTGGAGAATCGTATCTACACTTTCTTTGTCAATCCCCTTGCTCATCTCCCATTTTTTCCCATAAGCCCAACCTCTCACATATCCTATCCTCAACCCGTTGCATGATTCCAACCCGGTCCACTGAATTTTCGAGTCGGCTGAAAGGTATATTATCATATTCATCCGGTCCACAGGTTCATCGGAAAAACGGAACTGTTTTTCCCTTTCTCTTGTTTTATTGGCCGGAAAGACCACATCGACTTTGCCGATGTTCAGATAGTGGAGAGCCCTTTCCCAAGGAACGACAAACAATCTGATGGTGTAGCCCATATCGTGAAAACTCTTTCTAACCACATCCCAGCTAATCCCCTGGAGTTGCAAAGAATCCGAACCGGGTGGAATAATTTCTTCCATAAGTTCGACTGAATCGGGCTTTCTGAAGCAAAAGGGTTTAAAATCGGTCAGTGTAGCGATGGAAACCGTTCTGCCGGCAGCAACAAGAGGTGACGGCAAAAAAAGGAACAGGAGCAGTAAAAATATCCTGGCATACTTCATACCCTTTTTTCTCTCCTTGCAATTCTCGTGAATCATCAGGGGATTACAAGTTTTCTTATCCCAGGTTTTCTTTCAGTTCAATCTCCAACTACCAGGTTCGAAGAGTAGCATTTCCGTATCCTTGAGGCAAACAATTCTTCACACGTTATAAAAAACCAAAGGATCACACAATAATATATTCAAAAAGCAGCAAGTTAGACATATTCAACATCTTTTCACGCGCCAAACTATTGAAAAATCACTCCGTTTCACCTATACTTATAGGATAAAGGGTGTCACTCTCACCGGAAATCCTTGAAGTGCTCTTCCCACCTCACTGCAATTTCATAGCAATTGATCGACTCGGTTGGAGAGGAATCGCATTAGAAATTCCGGAGGCTGCCATGAAATCTGTAAAAAAAGATCGAAGACGTCATATTCGCTACCGGGTGAATAAAAATGTGCTGTCGGTTGGCGAAGATATATTAGGCGAAGTCCTCGATATAAGTAACTGCGGCATTGGAGGACAATGCCTGGCGAGTGCCGATAATCCGCTTGATGAAATAAATGAAATAGAAATCCTGAACTGCGACATCGGATCCTCGGTGGAGGGAATTCGCTGCAAATTGGTGCGTAGCCGCGGGAAAAATATATCGGACGCGGTAACCTCTACCATGGTTGTGAACTTCGGCCTAGAGTTTAGCAGACTAACAGAAATTCAACGTAAAAAGCTCCACCAGTTCATCAAAGATAATACCCTGCGTGAAGCCACTGCTTTCTTTTGAGCACGAGTTATGTTATCTTCCCTGCAACGTAGATAGCCGTATTTCATTATTAGTAACGTCGGACAGTATTCTTCTTCCTTCGGGGAGGCTCTTGAAGGGAATGAAAGGGAAGGTATCTAGATGCTCAGAGATTTAGCGTTGGCTGCCAAAGCAGCCTGCAGTAAGGAGGACCAGCTCCTTCTAGTGCCCTTGGTGCTTCAGCTTAAGGAATTTGCGGAAAAAGCCAAAAAATCAGGTTTATTGTCATTGGAGACCGAGCTTTACCAGATTGAAGATCCGTTCCTAAAACTTGGCGTCCAACTCATTGTCGACAAAACAGATCCGGTCAATATCAAAGATATTCTCGACTCAGACATATATTACAATGAGTCAAACGGCAGAGAATTATTAAAAAAAATAATAGCAAGAGAAGGTCTTCTCCGAATTCAGAAAGGGGACTCCCCAAGAAATGTTCTGATCTGTACAAAAATATTTCTAAGCAAGATCGACAACGAGCATTGGAGAAACGCCGTTTAGGCCATCCTGAATATTTCAGCCTTTATCTCCTTTTCCGGTCCCCGGGGGAGTTTTTCTTCTCCCCTCCATAATGCAGGGCTCCTTTTGATATATCATTGCTTTTTTAATGATAATTCATCTCTTTTAATATGAGCTAAAACGCATATTTGCTGTTGGAGCGACAAGATAACCAACACTTTTGTCTGTTCTCCTTCGATTTTGTAGGATTTGTTGCAAAATATTTCACCCTCTAGTTTGGGCAAATCCCTCCTCTCTCCAGCAATACACGTATCAATATAATTTAATTATCTTTATTTCCATAATTTTCATTTGGCACAACTGTTGCTTTGCAGATGTCTAAACATGCAAAAATTTATTCTCAGTTTGCCAAAGGAAAAGGCTATGGATTCAGCAAGAGTTCTTACCGAGCGTGAGACGCAGATATATCGAAAAGGGGCGGCCCCTTTTGCAATGGAATGCAACAAGGACAGCCTTGCCGGTGCCGTCAGTCAGAGGGCTTGTGTTTTTTGCGGGTCCCGCGTTGTTCTCTACCCCATTGCCGATGCGGTTCATCTCGTCCATGGACCCATCGGTTGTGCAGTATATACCTGGGATATTCGAGGAGCCCTCTCCTCCGGTCCCGAACTGCACCGGCTTTCGTTTTCCACCGACCTTCAAGAGATGGACATCATATTCGGTGGAGAAAAAAAACTCTATAACGCCCTGATCGAACTCATCGACAGGCACAAACCGAAGGCAGCCTTCGTCTATTCGACCTGTATCGTCGGCATAATCGGGGACGATCTCGAAGCAGTCTGCAAACGGGTATCGGAAGAAACATCCATTCCTGTTTTGCCCGTCCAGTCAGAGGGTTTCAAAGGCAACAAAAGGGAAGGCTATGCCGCAGCCTGCAAAGCCATGGCAAGATTGGTGGGGACAGGCGATACCGGCGGCATTTCGAAATACAGCATAAATATTCTGGGGGATTTCAATCTGGCAGGAGAGATCTGGCTCATTCGCGACTATTTTGCCCGAATCGGCATTGAGGTCGTTGCCAATATCACCGGGGACGGCAGGGTGGATGATATTCGCCGAGCCCACGGCGCAGCATTAAATGTCGTTCAGTGTTCCGGTGCAACTATGGATCTTGCCAAAATTATGAAGGAAGAATACGGCATTCCTATTCTTCGCGTTTCCTACTTTGGCATCGAAGACATGGCGGAATCCCTGTATGAGGTCGCCCGGTTTTTTAATATCCCGGAAATGCTTGAAAAAGCCAAAGAGGTCGTCCGCGAAGAATTGCAGGCGCTTCTCCCTGAACTGAATCGCTATAAAAAAGCGCTCACGGGCAAAAAGGCAGCCATTTATGTCGGAGGCGCATTCAAAGCCTTTTCCCTTGTCAAGGCTTTCCGGTTGATCGGAATGGACGTCGTAATGGTCGGCTCACAAACCGGAACGCAAGAAGATTACGAGGAACTTCGGCAAATTACCGACGATGGGACGATCATCGTTGATGACTCGAACCCTCTGGAGTTGTCTTCGTTTCTTAAGGAAAAAAATGTCGATATCTTCGTCGGCGGCGTCAAAGAACGCCCCATCGCCTACAAACTGGGCGTCGCATTCTGCGACCACAACCACGAACGCAAAGAGATGCTTGCCGGTTTCAGAGGCATGCTCAATTTTGCCAAAGAGGTCCATAGCTCCGTAATGAGCCCGGTATGGCGTTTCGTTCCCCGGAGATCCAAGGAGTCCGACAATGACTAAAATGCCCCATTACACAGCGACTACCAATGCTTGCAAACTCTGCAAACCCATAGGAGCAAGCCTTGCCTTTCGAGGCATCGAAGGCTGCGTACCCTTTCTGCATGGATCCCAGGGTTGCGCAACGTATATGCGCCGCTACATCATCAGCCACTTCAACGAACCCATCGATATAGCCTCATCGTCTTTAGGTGAAAAACACGCAGTTTACGGAGGAGCGGCCAATTTAAAACTCGGACTCAACAATGTCATTAAAAAGTATCATCCGAAGCTCATTGGCGTGGCGACAACCTGCCTGACGGAGACGATAGGCGATGACGTAAAGATGATCCTTCACGAGTACCTGCAAGAACATTGCGATGACGCAACTCTTCCCAAAATCGTTTCCGTCTCCACACCCAGTTATTCAGGGACACATATGGAAGGCTTCCACGCCGCTCTTCAGGCCGTGGTTGAGCAGATGAGCAAACCCGGAGAAAAAAATACCTGTGTTAATCTTCTCCCCGGTTTTGTTTCCGCAGCCGATTTGCGCTACCTCAAAAGACTCTTTAAAGACGTTAACTGCGACCTGACCATACTTCCCGACTATTCCGACACGCTCGATGGACCTGCGATTAATGAATATCCCCTTATTCCGGAAGGCGGAACCCCGCTCAAGGCCATTGAGGCCATGGGTTGCTCCAAGGCCACCATCGAATTTGGCCGAACCTTGGACCTGCAGACAGCAGGGACGTCTCTTGAGAAGAGATGCAACGTTGCCCTTCATCGCCTTGGCACACCCATAGGAATCAGGGAGACCGATGCCTTTTTCTCAACAATTGAAAAAATCACCGGCTCCGAAATACCTGCGGAATACAGTCAGGCCCGGGGAAGGCTGATCGATGCCATGGTGGACGGCCACAAATATATTTTCGGTAAGCGAGCCGTCGTCTATGGAGAAGAAGATTTGGTTGTCGGGCTCACCTCTTTTCTTGCCGAAATTGGTATCCAGCCGGTGCTCTGCGCATCCGGAGGCCGAAGCGGCAATCTCGCCGGAGCAGTTTCGGCAGTGCTTGACGGGCTTCCATGCGAGGCACCGGAAATTCACGAAGATGTTGATTTCTACGATATTGAACAGAGGGCGAAAGAGCTGCAGGTCGATCTGCTCGTCGGCCACAGCAAGGGATACACCTTTGCCAGAAAACACAATATTCCTCTTGTACGGGTGGGTTTCCCGATCCACGACAGGATGGGTGGCCAGCGTATTCTTCATCTGGGATACCACGGAGCCCAGATGCTCTTCGACACCATTACCAATACCATCATTGAGAAAAAACAAAACGACTCGGATGTGGGCTACAGCTATATGTGATTCAAGAGTTCAATACAGCCGAATTTTAAAGGAATTACAAAGGATATTACCGTCATGAAAGATTTCCACCGCCACCCCTGCTTTAATCCGGAGGCCAAAGGTAAATACGGGCGAGTACACCTTCCCGTGGCTCCGAAGTGCAACATAAAATGCAACTTCTGTGACCGGAAATACGACTGTGTCAATGAATCACGTCCAGGGGTCACCAGCTCGGTTCTCTCACCTGAACAGGCGGCAATTTATGTCGGCAAAGTTATGGAAAAAGAGCCCAGGATATCTGTTGTCGGCATAGCAGGTCCCGGCGACCCGTTTGCCAACGGCCAAGAGACCATTGCCACCCTGCGCCTGATTAGACGCCGGTTCCCTGAGATGCTGCTCTGTGTTTCATCAAACGGGATGGGGATCAGGCCGTACATCGAAACGTTGGCTGAGCTTCAGGTTTCTCATGTCACCATCACCGTCTGTGCCGTGGAACCGAAAATCGGAGAACAAATTTACAGTTGGGTTAAAGACGGCAATGTCGTTTACCGAGGCCATGAGGCGGCAAATCTGCTCCTTTCGCGTCAGCTTGAGGCGATAAAGCTGCTCAAGCAGTTCAACATTACCGTTAAGGTCAACTGTATCGTCATTCCGGGGGTCAACGACCATCATATCGAGGCGGTGGCAGCAAAAATGAAAGAACTTGGCGTCGATTTGCTCAACTGCATGGCGATGTTTCCAAACATCAACACGCCGTTTGGTCACCTCCCCCAGCCTGACAAGACAAAAATGGAAGAAGTTAGAAAAATTGCAGAAAACTACCTCCCGCAAATGCGCCACTGCACCCGCTGCCGAGCGGATGCAGTCGGTCTTTTGGATAGCGACAGGACGGAAGAATTCCGAGGGTGCCTATCTGCTTGCTCAACCCTGCCGCCAATCCCTGCAAATGCACGGCCCTATGTCGCGGTAGCCACGCAGGAAGGTATCCTTATCAATCAGCATCTGGGCGAAGCCAGGGAATTTCAGATCTGGGAGCAAGCCGGTAAAACCTATGGACTGGTGGAAAAGCGCAGGGCGCCAACCGCCGGCGGAGGCATAAAACGCTGGCATCAATTGGCCAAAATCTTAGGCGACTGCCGAGCCGTTTTGATCAGCGGCGTAGGCCCCACTCCTGCAGAAATTTTAGAAAAGGCGGGAACCCGCCCCATTGAGGCCTCGGGCTTTATTGAAGAAGCGCTGGCAGCAGTCTACGAAGGCAGGAAGACCGAGAGCCTGCGCGGCAGAAGAAAATCCTGTGCCTCGGGTCAATGTGGCGGAACCGGCACAGGTTGTCTGTAAATCAGGTTAATCTCTCATGCGAAACCGGATTGAAGTTGTCCTTCAGAAATATTTTACGGGAAATCTTTAATCCGGATTTCGTGTGGAAAAGGAAAAAAAAACAGGAGACAATCTTTTCGAGATATCCTTAACCGAGCTTTGCACCGAGTGGTACTTCCCGCTCCGGAACGGCAAGAACCACCGCACCGTCTTCGCGATAAAAACCTGTTAGAAGAAATTCCGATCTGACAGGACCGATCTGTTTTGCCGGAAAGTTGACAACCCCGACAATCTGACGCCCAAGCAGATCTTCCTTGGAATAAAGATCCGTTACCCTGGCGCTTGATTTTTTTACACCTATCTCGGGTCCGAAGTCGGCTTTGATCCGGTAAGCCGGTATCTTTGCTTCCGGAAAATCCTGCACCTCGACTATCCTGCCCACTCGCAGCTCAACCGTTTCAAAGTCCTGCCATGTAATTTCTTTCATTATCGTTATCCCGTCTGGCGGTCTAGGACTATCTCGCCCCCCACTACTTTGTACAACCTTTTTTATACAACCACGCAAGCAATCAGCAAGGCATTTTCACTCAGATCGCGAATCATTATAAACAGACAAATTAGATTCTGCAAAAAATAGCAAAAGGAGGTTTCACTTTCCTTGCACAAAGGATGGGATTTGAATACTATGGGGCTGCATGGTTTCGCTACAACTGGACAATAGGAAACGAAAGGGAAACGGACCTCTATGAAAAACCTGAAGGCTCACCTGGCAGGGATCTCCATAGTATGTATCTGGGCGGGGTGGATTGCCGTCTCACGGTATGGGGTACAAACCAAACTTCAGCCTGCAGACATCACCCTGCTACGTTACTGCACAGCCTTCATCGGGGTATCGCCCCTTATTTTCAAACACCATTGGAAAAAATTTAAGCTCCATCAATACATCGTCGTCGGACTCGGCGTCGGAT
>JBJKQT010000060.1:0-5292 GCA_046705065.1 Desulfocapsaceae bacterium | reverse complement strand
AGTGGTTGAAAAATAGAGTCTACCTGGGATAACGGTAGGATAAGAGGGGAAAACATGGGAAGGAACGTTGTACAGCTCTTTAAAAAAATTGATGACAAGCGAGAATATTGCTTCAACGTTGAATCCTCTCAGTCTCTGAATTCCGATGAGATGGACCGCCTCCGGCTTATCTTAGCCGACGGATTTATCATGGGCACCGTTTCCGATAGCCCCGCTCTTGTCGGTCCGCGGGTCGTTGAGGTCGGGCCACGCTTGAATTTTGCCACAGCATGGTCTTCGAATATGGTTTCAATATGCCGGGCGACCGGGCTGGATAAGATAACCAGAGTGGAGCGTTCGCGTCGTTATAAGGTCGAAGAAGGCCGGAATCTCGAAGAGTTTATACGGAACCATCATGACAGAATGACGGAATGCCATTATCCCGAGCCTCTGACCAGCTTTGAAACCGGAATCGTTCCTGAACCCGTTTACGATGTCGATCTCAAAGGAAAAGGTCCCGAGGCACTGGCCGATATTCCGGGGATTTCCATGGACGCATGGGATCGCAATTTTTATTATGATTACTTTGTCAGAAAACACCGCCGAAATCCGACCATTGTCGAGATAATGGATTTGAACAATGCCAACTCGGAGCATTCCCGGCATGGATTTTTTAAAGGAAAACAAATCATCGACGGGGATGAGAAAAAGAAGGCCTTATTCGAACTCGTAACCGATACCCTGGCCGCCAATCCAAAGGGCTCCATTCTCGCCTTTAAAGATAATTCCAGTGTTGTTCAGGGGTACTCCATAAAGACAATTCTTCCGGAAAATCCGGGAGAACCTTCGGCTTTGAAGGAAACCGAGGTCAATTATCACCTCCTGTTGACCGCGGAAACCCACAACTTTCCAACCGGCGTAGCTCCTTTCCCCGGTGCGGAAACCGGGACAGGAGGCCGCATTCGTGACGTCCAGGCGACAGGAAAAGGAGCCTTCGTAATGGCCGGGACGGCAGGATACTGCGTGGGAAACCTCCATATACCTGGATATGAATTAAGCTGGGAAAAACACTATCCATGCCCAGGGAATCTGGCCACTGCGTTGGAGATTGAGATTGAGGCCAGCAATGGTGCCTCAGATTACGGCAATAAATTCGGAGAGCCTCTTATCCAAGGGTTTACCCGGTCTTTCGATATGCTGCTCGACAGCGGGGAGAGATGGGGATACCTCAAGCCGATCATGTTTACGGCAGGCATCGGTCAGATTGATGCGCTGCATACTGAGAAGGAGACGGCGGAGAAAGGTATGCTCATCGTCCAGGTGGGAGGACCTGCCTATCGGGTGGGATTCGGCGGCGGAGCCGCATCCAGCATGCTTCAGGGAGAGAACGCCTCCGATCTTGATTTCGATGCAGTTCAACGTGGTGATGCGGAGATGGAGCAAAAGATGAACAGGGTCATCCGAGCCTGCAATGAGATGGGCGGTAGGACCTTGATCGATGTGATTCATGACCAGGGAGCAGGAGGGCCGGCCAACGTTTTGAAGGAATTGGTGGAAAAATCCGGCGGAAAGGTCGAGATCAGAAATGTCCGGTTGGGGGATCCCACCATGTCGGTCCTTGAAATTTATGTGGCAGAATATCAAGAACGAAACGGCCTGCTGATTCGACCTGAAAATATAGAAAAATTCAAGGAAATTTGCATACGCGAAAAGGTGAACTGCGAGGTGTTGGGGGAGGTGACGGGCGATCTGCGTTTCGTTGTGCATGACAGCTCCAACCAAACCACTCCAGTGGATTTCGAGCTGAGTGAACTGTTGGGCAATATCCCGCGCAAGAGTTTTGTCGATCGACATGCAGCCAGAGTCTTGTCAACTTTAACCCTTCCGGAAGACCTGACGGTTCGTGATGCTCTTCACGATGTCTTGCGCCTTGTATCTGTGGGCTCGAAACGCTTCCTGACCAATAAGGTAGACCGGGCAGTGACAGGCCTGATCGTCCAGCAACAATGTTGTGGTCCGCTGCAGCTGACTGTGGCCGACGTGGCCGTAGTCGCTCAATCCCATTTCGGACTTACAGGAGTCGCAACGGCCGTTGGCGAGCAGCCGATTAAAATGCTGGTCGATCCTGCGGCCGGTGCCAGGATGGCTGTGGGCGAAGCTTTGACCAACCTGGTCTGGGCAAAAGTAGAAGATCTGCAGCAGGTAAAATGTTCAGCCAATTGGATGTGGGCACCAAAGCTCTCCGGCGAAGGAGCGGCGATTTATGAAGCCGCGCATGCAATGCGGGACGCCATGATTGAAATCGGTATTGCGGTGGACGGCGGCAAGGACAGCCTCTCGATGGCGACAATGGTCGAGGGGCAGACGGTCAAGTCGCCGCGCGATCTTGTGATTTCGCTGTATGCAGGAGTGCCCGATATAACAAAAGTCATCACCCCGGATATCAAGGAACCGGGTTCCGTGCTTTTGTTCCTTGATTTCAGCGATGACAGATATCGGCTTGGAGGATCCGCACTTGCCCAGGTTTTGGGAAAACTAGGCGATGAGTGTCCGGACATGGAAAATCCGGATTTGGTCAAACGCAGTTTTCTGGCCATCCAGGAGATTATCGGGAAAGGACTGATCCTTGCAGGACACGACAGAAGCGATGGCGGTTTGATTGTCACCCTTCTGGAGATGGCTTTCAGCGGTGATTGCGGCATAAATATTTCCCTGCAGGGCTGGGAATCAGCATTGGCCGTTCTGTTTTCCGAGGAACTCGGTGTGGTTTTGGAATGCCGGGAGGATATGTGTGAGGAAGTGAAAACAATCCTCGAATTGGCAAGTGTGCCGCACCTTGAAATCGGTAAAACCACGGACGAAAAACATATCAAAATATTTTACGACGGCATGCTTGTGCTTGATGAGGAGATGCAGGTTCTTCGCCAGTGGTGGGAGGAAACAAGCTATCAGTTGGAGCGGCTGCAGATGAATCCTGACTGCGCCGATGAGGAAAAGAAAAATATCGCTTTTAGATCAGGTCCCAAATATACCGTACCGTTTCAGCCGAAACCTGCTCCTTTGCATTTACTGAGAGAAAAAAATAAACCCAAGGTGGCAATACTGCGCGATGAAGGATCGAATTCCGATCGCGAAATGAGTTCGGCCTTTTATGCGGCAGGCTTTGAACCATGGGACGTCTGCATGACCGATCTCTTGGATGGAAGGATCAATCTTGCGCAATTTCGAGGGCTGGCAGCCGTGGGCGGTTTTTCCTATGCCGATGTCCCGGAATCGGCAAAAGGCTGGGCTGCCACCATCGTTTTTAACGACAGGCTGAAATCCATGTTTGACGAGTTTTACAACCGGGAGGATACCTTTACTCTGGGCATCTGCAACGGCTGTCAACTCTTTGGCCTGCTCGGCTGGGTACCCTGGCAGGGGATCGCCCCGGAGAGTCAACCCCGTTTCATCCGAAACGTCTCGGGGCGATTCGAGTCACGCTGGACGACAGTCAAGATTCAAAAATCAAATGCAGTAATGTTGAATGGAATGGAAGGCCTTGTCTTCGGAATTCATGTCGATCACGGCGAGGGCCGTCTGCATTTCCCAGATCCTTCGGTGCAAGTCAAGGTCCAGGCAGGAAATATGATTCCGGTTGTTTTTGTCGACGACGACTCTCAGCCGACGGAAGCCTACCCGTTTAATCCCAACGGTTCCCTCGGCGGCATTGCCGGCCTTTGTTCCCCTGACGGCAGGCATTTGGCGATGATGCCGCATCCTGAGAGGACGTTTCTTCCATGGCAGGCACATTATCTTCCCGCAAACCTGAGAAAGTTACATGTCACTCCCTGGATGCAGATGTTCAGAAATGCCTATGAATGGTGCCGTGAAAATCGGTAAGTGAAAAGGGAAATGCCCCTCTGGTTTTGCGGGCTAATTCCCTGGCGTGATATCTTTTCCCTGCTCAAGCCCCGGATGAACCTCCCGGCATGCTTGAGCTGCAGCGCCGATTGCCGATAAACTGCGTTGGCCTCCTTGCGTATCGGGCACCTCGGTGCCGAGAATCGTTTCGACCACCTGCTTTCCATCATAGTGCTCGGAGGGCAAGGCCGGCAATAGGCGTTCATCTGTTTGGGAGACGTGCAGCAATCCGGAGGACTTCAGCGAGTCAAGAACCTCGGCGAGGATCATCGGGGAGTATGGGGGGAGATTCTCGGCAAGATTTGTTTCCGTCACCACGTAGTTGCCGGAAAAAGCCTGAAAGACGGAGTCCATGATATCAAAGGCTGCCGAGAGTTTTATCGAGGAAATCGTTTCCTGCGGGATGAGGCGGTACGTTTTGATGTGTTGGCAGGCAAAAGCCAATTGAGCCCCGGTAAGGATGAACATCCAGCCAAAGTAAATCCAAATCAAAAAGAGCGGTAAGGTGGCAAATGAGCCGTAAATGGCGTTGTATTTTGCCACCCCCACCTGAAGAGAGATAAAGGCGTTTTGTACCTCGAACCAGAAGATGGCAGCCAGAAGCGAGCCGATGAGTGCCGGAATCGTTTTGACCTTGGTGTTGGGGAAAAAAATATAAATAACATACAGGGTCAAGGTAATAACCAGAATGGGTGCCGCCTTGAGAAGAAGCGCCTGAAGCCAGATAAAAGGGATCATTGCGTTTATTTTGGAGGCAAGAACGGGATTTTTAAGAAAGGCACTTGCCGCAAAGGCGACATTGATGGAGATCGGCATGATAATAAGCAGAGTCAAATAATCGGTGACCTTTCGCAGCAGCGATCTTCCCGCCGTAACTTTCCAAATGGCGTTCATCGCCTCCTCAATATAACTGAGCACCAAAAGGGCACTTAAAAGAATGCCGAGCACACCGAAGGTGCCCAGGGTTGCGAAATTGGTCTTGTCGACATAATTAAAAAGCTTGTCCACTGCGGATCGAAGATGATCGGTCAAATTTTCCGTATCGGCCGACATTGAAGGGGCCGCTGGAGATGTTTCACCAGAAATTTCCGGCTGTTTTATTCCGTTCCCTTCTTCAAGGGAGTCAATATAGGTATAGGCTGCATTGCGTAATTGGTTACCACCGCCAAGCCCTTTGACCACAGCAGTGCTGATGGCGAGCACAGGGACGAGTGCAAGCAGCACGGTATAGGTCAAGGCACCGGCCCGAAGCGATAATGCATTTCGTTTGAATTCATGGGCGGCGATAAGAACAACCCGAACCAGCAAACGCAGCCCGAGCTGCAGGGGCGAAGCGTTATGAATGCCGTTATCTGCCCAGGTTTTTACTGATGAGTGGTTGATGAGACGAGAAGAAACTTTTATTTTCAT
>JBJKQT010000059.1:0-6554 GCA_046705065.1 Desulfocapsaceae bacterium | reverse complement strand
GAAATCGCCAAAAAGTGCGCGGCGGCAGGAAAACCTCTGTTGATAGAAAAACCTTTAGCCAGAAACAAGGAAGAGGCCGCTGAAATCGTCTCTTTGATGAGGAAGGCGCAAGTCCCTCTTACTGTCGGTCAGACACTACGCTACAATAAGGTAATTAACAGTTTGAAGTACCGCCTAAAGGATATGGGTACTCTCTTTTCACTCAGTGCGAATCAGCGTTTGGAGCCTTCGACATTGGCCTGGCACGATGTTACCGAGATTGCCGGAGCGGGGGTTGTTATTCATACAGCCGTTCATGTTTTTGATGCTCTGCGCTTTATCACCGATCGAAGAATAACAAAAGTCATGGCAAAAAATCGTGTGTGCCGAAGTAAACACCTGGAAGACCTGGTTGTTGTTCTGATCGAGATGGAGGACGGGATTGTTGGAACTGTTGATATTAGTAAAATCAGCCGAACCCGTAGCGGACGCTATGAGTTTATCTGCCAAGATGGGCATCTCTGCGGAGAGCAGATCCACTCTTTTGTGGAAATTACCCATGGGAGCACGATGGAACGGGTCGAAGAACCGCCCCCTGTCAATACGATTCTTTATCTTCTCAAGGATTGGAATGATTTTCTGGATGGGAAAAGAGAAAATCCCATTAATGGAGAAGAAGGACTTTATGCCATGAAGGTCTGCGATGCCTGCCTGCAGTCCAATTTGGAAAACAGATGGGTTGATGTGTGATCGGAGGTACTCAAAAAATGCTGGAGATTGCGTAGGCCCATAAAAACAAAGAAAGAAAAAGGCTGATTAGGACGCCGGCACTTCCCATATCCTTGGCTCGCTTGGCAAGGTCATGGTATTCAGGCGAGGCGAGGTCGACGATTGCTTCAATGGCAGAGTTGAGAAGTTCGACAATAAGAACGAGCGTGTTGCCAACTACAAGCAGGCATTTTAACTGTGCGGTAATAGAAAGATAATAGATAGCCGGGATCAACAGAACGAAAAGAAAAAACTCCTGTCTGAAGGCGGCTTCGTTGTTGAATGCCGCTCGTAAGCCATGCATGGAGTATCGAAACGCGAAAAAGATTCTAATGGCCCCTCTGTTTTTTCTCGTATCGCTGATCATCGCCACATCCATTTCTAAAAAGATTTGTGAAAGCTGTTTGTTGGAACAATCTTAATAAAAGCAGATAATTCCGAGTTTTTTATTGGCGCTGACTCAATCGCCATGAACCTTGCCTTGGTTTGTTACGTGAAATGCTGAATGATCCAAAGGCAAAATGTACTAGTATATTGAGTTTCTTGCATGATTACACGGTGCTCGCCAAAGGTCAATCCATGCGGCGCCATCTTCTTCAGTCTTTTGGCAGTGAACATAGAGTACAATAGCCCATTGCCAAAAACTTCGAATTTAACGCCGCCTGATCTGATGAGAAAAGCGGGCTAAGGCGTTGCGATTTATTCTTGATTCAACAAAACTCATCCACCCTAAAAAAAACTATGAATTTCCAGAATCCAGCTTCAGGTTGCGGGGTTGGCTTTTTTGCAATCTAATGCTTAAACGACCTTTGACCTGTATACATCATGGCCACTGGAGGATCGGCTTCATTGCAAGCTTGAATGGTTTCGAAGTCGCGGAGTGAACCACCGGCCTGGAGAATGGCGCTTATTCCTTGCTTGATTCCGACATCGGCACCATCTCTGAACGGAAAAAAGGCATCAGAGATCATCACCGAACCGGGAAGACCAGCCTTGTCCCGAACCACCTGCACATCGATTTCATCCTTTTGCGCTTTATCCCTTTTGCCTTTTTCTATTTCAAGAGCAAGATCCGCATAAGGGATTCCGTAGGCATCGAAACAGAGGATGTCCGCATATTTAATATAGGCTTTATGAACTGCGATTTCGGCCACTCCGACACGATCCTGTTCTCCAGTTCCGATGCCGACCGTACAGCCGTCTTTGACATAGAGAACGGAGTTTGATGTTACTCCATGCTCAACAGCCCAACCGAAGAGCATATCGTCTATTTCTCTTTGGTTCGGCTCTCGTCTACAGTGATAGGACTCCCCTTTCCATGTGGCGGTGGCCGGTTTCAAGTCGGCTTTGCTTCTGATGGAGTTGACAGCCGATTGCTGAACGATGATACCTCCGTCGATCAAGCATTTAAAATCGATGAAACGGTATCTTTCAAATTCGGCAAGCCGGTCTATTCTCGAAATTTTGATTACGCGTAAATTAGAGCTTTTGCGAAGGATGTCCAGACTGCCCTCTTCGAAATCAGGAGCACAGACAACTTCAAGGTAACTTTTCGAAAGCAGGTCGGCGGTATCTGTGTCGCAGGAGCGGCTCAAAACAACTGCTCCGCCGAAAGCGGCGATTCGATCGCAGCGATTGGCCCGGTCCACAGCGTTGACGAGACTTGAGCCATAGGCCGCACCGCACGGATTGTTATGCTTGAGTATTACTGCTGCTGGTTTATCCATAAGGTATTTTAGAATATTCAGCCCGTTATCGATATCTGTAAGGTTGATTTTCCCCGGATGTTTTCCCACTTGGAGCATATCATCAACGGTGATGGATGAGACTAGTCCGTTTCCCGGCTCGATAAAAGAGCAGGAACCGAGGCAAAGGTTGCCGTTGACCAATTCGTAGAGAGCGGCTTCCTGATCGGGATTTTCGCCGTAGCGGACTCCACGCTCATCGAAGGTGCCGTCAGCCTGTGGAATTTTCCACGTCTTTTTTCGGTAGATCAACTTCTGGTCACCAAAGGAAATGGTCATGTCAATGGGAAAATGATCGCCTAAAATGGTAGAGTACATCTTTTTAAGATCGCTCATGGTTCTCTCCTTTAGGATAATGGCAAGAAATCAGCCCTACATGGGGTGTATCTCGAAAAAAAACGGACTATAATGCGTTCTCAGAGTCTGGGCCGGGAGTGCGATGTCGTCCGGTAGCGGCTTTTATGCATCCTTTTTTATCTGTTGCAAATTCAATGGTCTAAAGTGATGTTATTTGAAAAACGGAGTCCCAATCCTTATATACCGGATCTAACCCGTGGGCACGAATTATCCCGCAGACTTCGGCCAGGGTGCGATGATCCCCGACGCTGAACTGTTCTCCTTCCTGATCCGGGTTGGCATATCCTCCGGGAGCAGTGCAGGAACCCGCTGAATATCTTGTGGGGCCGAGCCCCAACATGCCGTCTCGAAAACGCGGTTCCTCTCTTGTTGAAAGCAGAAGCCCGACATCAGGATCGAAGATTCGCAGGGCAAAAATAAGATGGCTGAGATCTCTTTCTGATACAGGAGCCGGCGGTTCGAAGGCTCCGGCTGCAGGACGGAGACGAGGGAAGGAGACGGTGAATGCTGTTCTCCAGAATTTTTTTCTCAGCCAGGACAAATGATGACCCAGGGCTATCCCTTCGGCACGCCAATCGCCGAGACCGAGCAATGCGCCAATACCGATTTCTCGCATCCCGGCGTCACCGGCCCGGGTCGGAGTGTCAAGCCTGTAATCGAAATCGCATTTTTTTCCGGAAATATGGACCCTGTCATAGAGCGGTCGGTTGTAGGTCTCCTGGTAGACCGCGATCGAGGTTATCCCAGCCATAAACAACCTTTCGTAGTCCTCACGAGACAGCGGTTGAACCTCTATGGAGAGTGACGCGAACCGGGCGCGTAATCGTTTGGCCAATGCCTCTAGATAACTGACATCGATTGCGTTTTTTGCCTCTCCCGATACGAGAAGGATGTGTTTGAACCCTCGTTTGTAAAGGATATCGGCTTCATGTTCGGCTTCTTCAAGTGTAAGGCATTTCCTCCGAATTCGGTTGTTTGCCGAAAATCCGCAATATGCGCATTTGTTGGTACAGTAATTGGAAAGATAAATGGGACCATACAGTTGCGTGGTTTTTCCGAAACGCTGCAAGGTTAGTTTTTTCGAGAGAGCTGCAAGCTCCGAGAGAGACGCATCGGCGGCCGGAGATAAAAGGGCGCAGAGATCCAGCAGGGTCGGTCGTTTGGCCGAAAGCGCTCTCGAAACATCCCCGGTGGTACAAGATGCCAGTTCTTGTTGAAGTGTGTTGAAATCCGGTATGGTCAGCATAGTCAGGTCAAAAATCCTAGATCGGCTGTCAGTTGCCCAATTTCAGGCGAAGAAGCCTGAGCGTTGGTGGTGGTTTTCCCCATTCCGGCAATATACGCTGTCCTGCCTGCTTCGACGGCCTTGGCAAAAGCGCCGGCCATGGAAACCGGATCGCCTGCAATTGAAATGGCGGTGTTGACGAGAACTGCATCAGCTCCAAGTTCCATAGCCAATGCCGCATGGGATGGGGCTCCGATTCCAGCATCCACCACAACTGGAACGCAGGCCTGTTCGATGATTATTTCGATCTGAAACCTTGTTAACAGTCCTTGGTTGGTGCCGATAGGTGAACCGAGAGGCATGACGGCAGCCGCTCCTATATCTTGCAATCTCAAGGCAAGAATCGGGTCGGCATTGATATAAGGCAAGACAATGAATCCTTCTTTAACCAAGGTTTCCGCAGCGAGTAAAGTTTCGACCGGATCTGGCAGGAGAGTCCTTGGATCCGGAGTTACCTCAAGCTTTAGCCAATTTGAATTCGAGGCTGCTCGTGCAATCCGGGCGAGTCTTATAGCTTCATCCGCGTTCCTTGCTCCCGATGTATTCGGCAGGAAAATGTAGCGGTCTTTATCGAGGACTTGCAAAATATCATCTTCCGGATTGTTGAGATCCACTCGGCGCAAAGCCACTGTCACCATTTGAGTTCCCGAGGCCTCAAGGGCCTGTTTCATTATACTCGATGAAGGAAATTTGCCGGTTCCTACGAAAAGTCTGGACTGAAAGCTTGTTCCTGCTATGGTCAACATATCAACCACCTCCTACAAAACGTATAAATTCCAGCTGATCACCTTCGGCAAGCAAGCTTCCGGCATATGATTCGGGTTGGATGATTTTACCATTGTGTTCCACGACAACGGTTGCTGTAACAATTTTGTGAAGTTCGAGAATTTCGGCAACTGTCGTGCGGTCAGGAACAGTTTTCTGTTCGCCGTTAATGCATATGTTCATAACGTAAATTCGGTTTAGCGAAAATAAAAATCGTAATCTAACTATTCTCCCAGAGAGAATAGGGAAGGGCAGGCGAAATCGAAAATATGTATTTAATTGTCAAAGAGTGGTTTCTTATTGATGCTGAAAGGTTCAATGATGGTACCTTCAGCACATGTGATACCTTCAAGGAAACTATATGCACCGACCACAACGTTGTCGGCTATGAAACAGTCATGCAAAAGAGCGCCAGTACCGATCAGGCACGAGGAGCCGATAGTACTGTTTCCCGTAATTCGCACCCCGGCTTCCAGAATGGTGTCTCGTCCCAAAGAAACCGATTGTAAAACCGTAGTGGTATCGGGATCATGCAATGTAACACCCTGGAGCATCAATTGTTGATTTCGGCGGCATTGGATTTCTCTGTGGGCGAGAGCCAATTCCACACGAGAATTGACTCCTAAAATATCTTTTGAGCAGGGGTTGGAAAACGCAGAAACATTGAATCCGGAAGCCACGGCGATGGCGACGATATCGGTTAGATAAACTTCGCCTTGACTGTTTTCAGTTCCGACTTTTCTTAAGGCGTCGAAAAGAAAATTTCGGTTTACGCAATAAATACCAGCGTTTATTTCTTTGATTTTTCTCTGTGCCTCAGAGGCATCTTTTTCCTCAACGATAGCTATGACCTTTCCTTTCTCGTCGCATAGAATTCGGCCGTAATTTGTCGGGTTATCCAGGGTTGTTGTCATAATGGTGAGAACCGCATCGTTATTTGTATGATTATCATACATGGACCGCAACGTTTCAGCTTTAAGAAGAGGCGTATCACCACAGAGAATCATAACCACGCCATCGCGTTCTTGAATCTCCTCTTCGGCACAAAGAACGGCATGCCCGGTTCCGAGTTGTTGTTCCTGGACGACGAATTGCGTATTATATCCGGAAAGTAGCTGCATAACCGCTTCTCGTTGATGACCGACGATAACAATAGTCTTGTCCGGATGAACCTCTTGCACCGTTCCGATGACATGAAGAATCATCGGAGAAAAAAAGACCTCATGCAGAACCTTGGCCAGGTTGGATTTCATCCGTGTTCCTTTGCCTGCGGCAAGGACGACGGCATACAGAGGCGGCTTTTGAGTCATGGCGAAATTATTGAAAAATTACGATGAGATTGATTTTATAGACGACACAATTTAAATAGAGATATTGAGCAGTTCAAGATATAACGAATGGCATGGCTTGTCAAGCTAGGCATGGAAAAGGATCGATAATCAGTTGATCTTTCTAACTTGGGGCAGTTTGTTTGTAATATTTATTTGTTTAGGTTTGTAGTGGAGGCACTGCAAAAAAAAGAAGCCCGGCCAAGCGGAGCTTGACCGGGCTTAGAAGTGGATTCGGCGGCGACCTACTCTCCCACACAGTCACCCATGCAGTACCATCGGCGCAGAAGAGCTTAACTACCGTGTTCGGAATGGGAACGGGTGGGG